>CAZILB010000041.1:0-12599 GCA_964539925.1 uncultured Syntrophobacter sp.
CCCAAGGTCACGATTGAAGCGCTAAGCACAAACGTCGTACGGCGTCTTTCCAAAGTGGTCATGTTTTTGAGGTGCGCGGGGACTTTGGCTTCGGCTCGCAGGATCTGGGCCCGTCGAAGCGTGTAAAGATTGGCTAGCGCAGCCAATGTCGCAAGAATTAGAATCGGCACGCGCACGGCGCTTTGATCGAGGAATGTCAGTACTCCGGCCAAACCGAAAAGGCCGCCGGCGCCCAAAGCCACGGCGAGAGGCCCGATGAGTGTTGCCGCGGCGCAGGGTGCCCCGAGGATGCCGAAAACAATCGCCCCCAGGCTGGTTCGCCGGCTCACCGTCGTTTCCGGCAAATCGTCGGCGAAGGCACGCGACTCTCGTGCATTTAACCGATAGGCGGTGACCGGCTGGCGAAAGCCCTTGAGCGTGACCAGTTCCGGTTGAGCATCGGTAAATCCCCGGATACCCGCGGCATAGCTCTCTGCGCTGATCAGTATTTCTCCGGCGCCGGCCTTACTTTGGAGGCGCGCGGCCAAATTCACCACATCGCCGATGGCGGTGTAGTCCTTGCTGTCGTCGGAGCCGAGCCGGCCGACGTGAGCATGACCGGTGGCTATTCCAACGGATGCTTCGAGGGGCAGTTCAAGTCGTGCGCCGAGAGTTTTGAGGCCGGTGCCGATTTCCATAGCGGACGCCACGGCTCTCCGAGCATGATCGGTTTGCCGAATCGGCACGTTGAACAGGGCCATCACTGCGTCGCCGACGTATTTGTCTATGAAAGCGCCGTGTTTGACCAAAACGTCGGTGGCCATGCGCAAGAACGCGTCGACCACTTCATGGGTTTTTCCCGCGCCGAGATCCTGGGTTAATTCCGTAAACGATGAGAGATCGGCGAAAAGCACCGTGATCTCTACAATCCGTCCCTCTTCAACGTGAGTGCTGCACCGGGTGCAAATGTTTGGATTGCGCGAGCTTCGTCTGATTCCGAAGATTCGGTAGATCGCGCTGGCCGCGCCGGAGAGCAGCGTGCCGCAGATGCCGCACTGCGCGGCCAGGTAAGCGTCGGATCGGGCCTGCATCGGCTTACGAGTAACGTAAGCGCCGAGTCGCTGTCAATGAGATTGCATTCGCGTGTCAAATACAGGAATAATGCGGCGGCGATTGGGAGGCATTTCGTTATGGCGGAACATTATCATGACGAGAACGATTTAAAGCTGATGCGCGAGATGCGCAAGCTGGCGCCGGAGGATTTCAACGCGTGGCTCGGCCTTAACAACATCGTCGGCCGGGAGAACGGGGCGATTCCCAAGAAATACCGCGAGCTGATCGCGATCGCCGTGTCGGCGACGACGCAATGCCCGTACTGCATGGAGGCTCATGTCAAGGCGGCGCACGCGGCGGGCGCGACGCGCGAAGAAGTCGTCGAAGCTTCGCTGCTGGCGGCGGCTTTGCGCGCCGGTGCGTCCGCCACCCACGGCACCATGGCGCTGAAGTTCTTCGACAAACAGGCGGGGCAGAAATAAGAGCAGGGTCGCGGCGGTCGTGAATCCAGCCCTGAGTCTGATCGCCGCCGTTATTCTGGTCATGCCGCTTTTTTCCTGCGCCGGCACAAGGCCGTCGAATCTGGGGATCAAAGACTCGCGGCTTGCGCCTTGCCCATCGTCGCCCAACTGTGTGTCGAGCGATGATGCCGACGCCGCCCATTCGCTTCCATCGTATCAACTCGCCATGCCCGCGAGCGAGGCTTGGCGGGCCGTTCGTTCGATGGTGGCCGGACTGCCTCGCACCCAGATCGTCACCGAAAGCGACGATTATTTCCACGCCGAATGCCGCAGCGCATTCTTCGGGTTCGTCGACGACCTGGAGCTGCACTTGCGTCCGGCGCAGAATCTCATCGCCGTGCGCTCGGCGGCGCGCCTGGGATACAGCGACTTTGGCGTCAACCGCAAGCGGGTGGAAAACCTGCGAGTCTTGCTGCGCACGCAAGGCGTCATTCGGTGAAAACGCACGAACCCGGAACCGCAACCCAAGGAAGAGAAGATATTTGACCACAAAGAACGCAAAGAGCACAAAAAGGATTTGCGCGGCCTGAGAACATCTTTGAACATTGTAGTTGGATAGAAGGCTATGGTGAGTTATGACATCGTCGAGTGGGGCAAGCCGCTCGTACGAAATGAGCGCGCCACGCCCAAGCCGCAGGGCGCGCAAGTACTGATCAAGCTCAACTACTGCGGCGTATGCCACAGCGACGTACATATCCGCGACGGGTATTTCGACCTCGGCGGCGGCAAGCGCTTGCAGATGAGCGAGCGCGGCATGCGTCTGCCGGTGACGCTCGGTCATGAACCTTACGGCACGGTCATCGCCGCCGGACCGGATGCCGGCGAAACGCCGATCGGCGCGGATCGTCTGGTTTATCCGTGGACCGGCTGCGGCGCATGCGCGCGCTGCGACGAAGGTTTGGACAACTACTGCATGGCGCCGCGCATGATCGGTATCCAGCGGCCCGGCGGCTACGCCGATCATTTGCTCGTGCCGCACTCGCGCTATTTGATCGACGCCAGCGGCATCGATCCGGCATGGGCGGCGACGCTCTCTTGTTCGGGGCTGTCGACCTATTCTGCCGTCTCGAAGTTACAGCCGATACCGAGCGACGAATGGGTAGCCGTGATGGGCGCGGGCGGGCTCGGTCTTGCGGCCATCGGCATGTTACGAGCACTCGGACACAAGCAGATTATGGTCGTCGATATCGACGATACGAAATTGGCTGCAGCCATCGCCGCTGGAGTAACGGCGACGCTCGACAGCAGCGATGATGAAGCACAGCAGAAAATGAAAAAGATCGCCGCCGGCGCGCTTTACGGCGCGGTGGATTTCGTCGGCACTGCCGAAACGGCCCAGTTGGCTCTCGGGGCCCTGCGCAAAGGCGGCAAGCTGATCCTCGTCGGTTTATTCGGCGGTGAGATTCCGCTGTCGATCGGCGGAACGATCTTGCGCGCGCTCAGCGTTCGGGGCTCGCACCTGGGCAGCGTGGAGGAATTGAAGACAGTGGTGTCGCTGGCGCGTGCGGGACAGATTAAGCCGATCCCGATTCAGAAGCGGCCTTTATCGGAGGTGAGCGGGACGCTGGATGAGTTGAAAGCGGGAAGGGTGATCGGGAGAGTAGTGGCCGCAGCATGAACAAACTCAGTGAAACGACTGCCGGTGGCAAAGATCATTCCTGGCTCGTTCTCGCTATCGCCGCCGCGGCCATGTTGATGGTGACGATGGGCGTGCGGCAGACGCAGGGGCTGTTTCTCTTTCCTATCGCCGGTTCCACCGGCGTGGGGATCGTGACGGTCAGTTTCGCGATGGCGGTGGGGCAGTTCGTTTGGGGGTTGGCGCAGCCGGTCGCGGGCGGGCTGGCGGACCGCTTCGGCGCGGGACGTGTATTGATTGCGGGCGTGCTGATTCTTGCGCTGGGGAATGCGGTGACGCCTTTTTTGACGTCGGGATTGGGCTTGATTCTCAGTATCGGCATTCTCACCGCGCTAGGATCGGGAGCGGGCAGTTTTTCGGTGCTGATCGGATCGCTGGCAAAACGGCTGCCGCCCAGGCATCGCGGCACGGTTGCGGGGATTATCACGGCGGGCGGCTCGTTGGGTCAATTCGTTTTCGCGCCGGTCGCGCAAGCGCTGATCAGCCTCTGGGGCTGGATGGGCGCCATGTGGTCGCTCGGAGCGTTCACGCTGCTCGCTCTGCCGCTGGTGCGGCCGATCCGCGGGCAGGCGGAGACGGGTGGCGGCGCCATCGCAACGGATTCGATCGGCGACGGCGGCATGGGCGCGGCACTGCGCAATGCGTTTCGCAATCGGAGCTATCTGCTTCTTCATGGAAGTTTTTTGACCTGCGGTTTTCACATCGCGTTTCTCATCACCCACTTGCCCGGGGAAGTGGATCTCTGCGGCTTGCCGGCTTCGGTGGCGAGCTGGTCGCTGGCGATCATCGGGCTCGCGAACATCGCCGGCAGTCTCACCGCCGGTTGGCTGCTCGGCCGCTACCGCGGCAAGGATGTGCTGTTCTGGATGTACGGCTCGCGCACCATTCTGATTTTGCTCTATCTGGCAGCGCCAAAGACCGAGATGACTTTCTATCTGCTCGCTGTCGGCCTCGGTTTTTCTTGGTTGGGCACGGCACCGCCTACGGCGGGCATCGTCGGCAAGCTATTCGGCATGCGTTATCTCGCCACGCTCTACGGCATGACCATGCTTTCACACCAGATCGGCGGTTTCTTCGGCGCGTGGTTGGGCGGTCTCGCGTTCGCCCATTACGGCAATTATCTCTGGATGTGGTATGCCGACGCGCTATTCGCGGCGGTGGCGGCGCTGTTGAATTTACCGATTCGCGAGCCGCGGATGGAGCGCGCAGCCGTGCCGGCGTGAAGCGATACCTGAAAAAAAGTCGTTTGTTCAGAAATAGCAGATGTGACGTCTTGTATCTTTCGCTTCTGGTATTCGGCGACCCATTGAGGTGCGGTCAACCTTCGCCTTTCGTCCGGTTGACTTCTCAAAACGTCAGCTTCGCAAATCCTGCTCTGGATCCGCCGGTTTACAAAGCGCAACCATAGGTTACGCCAGTTGTCGCCAGAGGTTGCGCTCTCCCTCTCCGGTTCCGAGCCAAGCCTATGAATTCATGAGGAAGCAAATCTTCCTCGCGCTGGTATCGCACTTGCGTTAAGGACCTGTAAGGCAGCATTTTAGTTAGCCGGGAATCCGAAGGACAATTGGGACAGGAAGACATGTCCGATGTGACTCGAGAAGAGCAGCAGTTCGGCTATATCGTTGGAGCTTATACGCTTGTGGCGGCCGAGTACCTGCCGTACAACCCCGAATCGGCACGGGTGGCCGAATGGATCGGGAAAATTATCACGGCGGCAGCCAGCAATTTACAGGTCGAACATATCGGCAGCACTGCCGTGCCCGGATGTTGGGGCAAGGGCATCATCGACTTGCTTGTGCTGTACCGTGCGGGAGAGCTCTATTCAGGGCGCGCGGCGCTGGACCGACTTGGCTTCCAGCGCCAACCGGGCTTCGATCCGTTTCCTGAATCCCGGCCGATGCGCGTTGGCAGCGTCGAATATTTCGGCCGAATCTATCGCATTCACGCGCACGTCATAGCGGCCGGCAACGTCGAAGCGGGCAATCTGCTAAAATTCCGTGAAATCCTGCGCGGCAACACGGGGCTGCGTCGAGCTTATGAAGCGGAAAAGCGAGCGATACTCGCGCGCGGCGTGACCAGGACTACGGAGTACTCCAAAGCCAAAGGTGATTTCATTCGAGCCGTCCTCGCCGCCGCCGAACTTTAGCATGGCTCGTGCGTCGCAAACGAAATTGGCGGGGCAAATCCTCTTGGTCAGGACACTAGACGAGAGCAACTCTGGAGAGCGGCCACAGACCGCGTTGAAAAGTCTCAGCGCGGCCTGTAGCCGTCCGGCCGGGTGGTTCGCGATGGTCTCTCCGACACGGACACGATCAGGTCCACGAAGGCCGGATTTTTTAGAGTCTACTGCGCAAACAGCACCTTAATTTGCTCCACCACTTCCTTCGGCTGGTTCATCACTTCTTTGGCCATGGCTTGGAGCTTCTCCCCGGGCATCGGCGTCACGTCGATGCGCAGTTTTTTGGCCTCCGCCAGCAGTTCGGGGTCCTGGGTCGCCTTTTGGTAGGCGGCACGGAGCATTGCGACCCGGTTCGCCGGGGTGCCAGGGGGGGCCAATAGGGGGCGAGCCCATTCACCGCCCTGCAGCATGGCCTCCGCCACGCGCCGCCTGGTGTCGGAGGTTTTAAACTCCTTCATCAGCTCGAAGATGGTCGGTGCATCGGGCACCCGTTCATCGCGCTGGCGTCCGCTCTGGGCAAGAAAACGAACGAATTTCGTCCTTTGCCAGGTAAAAAAGGGCTCCCGTTGAAAGTAGGTGGCAACGGTCAGTCCCATGCATTGGATCTCGCCGCGTTCGAGAGCGAGGGCGATCTCGCTGCTGCCGGGATAGCCGAGCACGTTCTGAATTTTGGCGCCGATGGTCTCGCCCAGGATTCTTGACATGACATAGTCCGAGCTGCCGACCCCGGTGGATCCGCACTTCGGCGTGATGTTATCCCGCACGATTTCACTCATGGATTTAAACGGCGCATCGGCGCGGGCAAACATCATCATGTCGTCGTTTTCCAAGGAACCGATCCATTGGAATTTGGGCAGGTCGAATCGCGCTTCTTTTTGTTCGGAGAGCTGGGCCAGGTAGAAATTGTTGTGCGGCGCGAGCAACGTCAGCCCGTCCGGCTTGGCTACCCCCCAGACATAATTGGCGGCTATGACCGAGCCGGCGCCCGGCATGTTCTGTACAAGAAAGTGAGGGTTGCCGGGAATATGCTTGCCCATGTAGCGGGCGATCAACCGCGCTGCCCGGTCGTAGCCGCCGCCGGTGCTCAAACCGACGACAATCCTAATCTGTTTGCCTTTGAAGAACTGGTCCTGGGCGATAGCTGTGCGCGCCGAAGCCGTCAAGAAGAGTGCCAGTATAGCTAACGCGGCCAGATACCTGGTAGCGAGTCTCATTCAAATCCTCCTTGTTAGTGTCACAATTCTCGGTATTTAAACCTTTATAGTTTTTTCCCCCTAATGCAATGGGGCGGGGGGACCGGGTCCTTCGCAACGATTGAGAATGCGTGCGTTTTGTGTCTATAAGGATATGTGCCATTTACTAAACTCGGACTCTCACCCAAGGTGCTGGAAGGCGTGCGCGCCGCCGGCTATGCAGAACCAACCGCGATTCAACTTCGAGCTATTCCGCTCATTCTGGAAGGACGCGACGTTATCGGCTCGGCGCAGACCGGCACGGGCAAAACCGCGGCCTTTGCGCTGCCGCTGATCTCACGCCTGAGCACGCACGGCAAGCCGCGCGCCCTGGTGCTCGAACCGACGCGGGAGCTCGCCGCGCAAGTGGATACCGCGATTCGCGATTATGCGCGCTTCACCGGACTGCGTACCGTGGTGCTGTATGGCGGCACGGGCTACGGGCGGCAGGACCAGGCGCTGCGCCAGGGCGCGGATATCGTCGTCGCCACCCCCGGCCGTCTGCTCGACCAGTTGCAGCGGCGCATGCTCAAGCTCGATCAAATCGACATGCTGGTTCTCGACGAAGCCGATCGCATGTTGGACATGGGATTCATGCCGGATGTGCGCAAGATCGTCGATCGCTGCCCGCGCACCCGCCAGACTTTGTTGTTTTCCGCGACCATCCCGCCGGAGATCGAGCAGCTTTGCAAATGGGCGTTGAAAAATCCCGAAACCATCGAAATCGGCCAGCGCCGCTCGCCGGCCGACACGGTGACCCACGCCTTGTATCCCGTCGATGCGGGCCAGAAGCAGGATCTTCTCGAAGAACTTTTGCGCCGGACCGACTACGATCAGGTGCTGATCTTTTGCCGCACCAAGCACGGCGCGGACCGCGTCGCGCGCAAACTGCAGCAGCAGGACCATGCGGTGGCCGTGCTTCACTCCGCCCGTACACAGCGCGAGCGCGAGGAGGCGCTCAATGGCTTTCGCAACGGCAGGTACGAAGTCATGGTCGCCACGGACATCGCCGCCCGCGGTATCGACGTGGAACAGATCAGTCACGTAATCAATTTCGACGTGCCCCATCACCCTGAAGACTATGTCCATCGTATCGGCCGCACCGGCCGCGCCCAGAGCGTCGGCGACGCGTTCACCATTATGACGGTCGAGGACCTCCAGGAAGTGGCATCCATCGAGCACTTCATCGGCCAAAAGATTCCACGGGTCAAATTGGAAGACTTCAATTACTCCTACAGCCGATTGCTCGATCCCAATCCGAAGCCGATCTTCGGCGGCGGCCGCTCCGGGCGCAACCGTGCCTATGGCACCGGGCGCAGGCGCTGGTAGGGCCGGCGAGATTTCTTTTCGCTATTGAGTTAAATTCACAGAAACTGTGATGTGCTTGGGGAAAATCGGCACGGCGCGAATCCTCTTCCTGCGGGCAGCGCTCATAAGGCACTCGTCGTATGGGTTAAGGGCATCGGCTCGAAACTCCCGCAAGGGTTTCCTCCAGGGCGGTTGCGACGAGAACGCAGTTTATTGATTGAAAGAGGTATGACATCGATGGGCTCAGGGCTCGATTTGCAAGCTTTCGCCCAGGCGGCCGGCGATGCGATCATCGCCGCCGGCGCCGATGGCCAGATTATTTTTTGGAATCCCGCGGCGCAACGGATATTTGGCTTCACCGCCGATGAAGCCCTCGGCCAATCCCTCGACCTTATAATTCCCGAGCGCTTTCGCGCCCGCCACTGGGAAGGTTATCGACAGGTGATGTTGACCGGAAAGACAAAATATCAAACCGAGGTGCTGCGCGTTCCTGCTCGGCACAAAGACGGTCATGGGCTATCGATCGCCTTTACCGTCGCTCTGCTTGAAACTTCTGCCGGTAACGGCCGGATTGTTGCGGCTATCGTTCGAGATGATACCGCAAGATGGAACGAAGAACGCGAGTTGCGGCGCCGACTCGCCGAGCTGGAGGGACGGGTGCAATGACGGGTGACGGGTGCAAGGTCACGCCACCCTGCGCCAAAGAAGCTGAAGCTGCCCGGCTCCGATCAACCATCGCAACTTATCGCGCAATGGCCGCGTAGACGCGAGGGCCGCTGGCCATTGAACTGGGGTGAGCGTGGCGCGGGGGCTTTGGTTTTCCGCGGCGCCTGCTAAAGTCCTTGCAGCGCTTTTAGGAAAGTCGTCAAGAGCAGAGGCACTAGTCCATGGAGGTCCAAAAACAATCTGGGTTTGTTATCGCCCTGGGTCTGCTCGCCGCGATCTCTATGGTTGCGGCTCCGGTTCGGGCCGAGCTGCAAAAATATGTCCGCAGGCCGGAGCCTGCCTTTGAATGGCAGCTTAAGAAGCGGATCGACAGTCCGGAGTCGGGCGCGCGCATTTACGATCTCCACTTCGTGTCGCAGACCTGGCAGGAGCATAAATGGCAGCACCAGTTGCAAATCTACCGGCCCCAGGGTGCCGCCGCGAGCTCGACCATGTTCCTATGGGTCACCGGCGGGCCGGCGAGAGCCAGTTACATCGGCTTGGGCATGGAACTGGCCCGCAAGATCGGCGCACCGGTGGCGTTTCTCTATCATATTCCCAATCAACCGTTGCTTGACGGCGATCTCCACGAGGATGATCTGATCGCCGAGACTTTTGTCCGTTATCTCAAGACGCAAGATGCCGACTGGCCGCTGCTTCTGCCGATGGTTAAAAGCGTCGTCAAAGCGATGGACGTCTTGCAGGCGTTCGGCAAGAAGGAATGGAACCAGCCGGTTGAAAAGTTCATTGTCGCCGGAGCGTCGAAGCGCGGTTGGACCACCTGGCTGACGGCTGCGGTCGATTCGCGCGTCGGCGCCATGGCGCCGATGGTGATCGACACGCTCAACCTGCGCCCGCAGATGCGCCGGCAGCTTGAGGCTTTCGGCGCTTACAGCTCCAGGCTGGCGCCCTACAGCAGCCGAGGACTGCTGCCGATACCGGAAACACCGCAGGCCGACCGATTGTTAGCCATGGTTGATCCCTGGGCGTATCGTGGGCGCATGACCATGCCCAAGTTGATCATCAACGGCACCAATGACTTTTACTGGGCCACGGACGCGCTCAACCTCTACTGGGACGGTATACCCGGCGATAAATGGGTGCTGTATGTTCCCAACGCCGGCCATAACTTGCGGCGGCAAGACCGTCCGCAGGGGGAACAACTGAACGATCTTATCGACGGGCTCGCCGCTTTCTCGCGCCATCAAATCGGCGGGGTGCCGATGCCGAAGTTAAGCTGGAAACATGACCAGACAGACGGCAAGTTGCGTCTGACCATGGATGCCGCGCCCGCGCCGGCGGGCGCAAGGCTCTGGATCGCCGAGACGGCAAGCATGGATTTTCGCGCGGCTAAATGGCGCTCGCAGGAACTGCGCGTGTCGCGCGGTAAGATCGTCGGCGCTGTCGCCCGACCGGCCAAAGGCCATGCCGCAATCTTCGGCGAAGTGGATTTTGATATCAAAGGGCTGCGCTACCGCCTCTCTACGCAGATGCGGATGACGAAGTGAAGCGGCGTTGCCGACAGGCGCTGCCGCGGCTCAGAGCTTCCATGCCGGCGTGACCCATCGAATCGTCGTCAGGGGGTCCGCGGCGCGCTCGGCGGCGCCAGCGAGACCAGCGCCTGGCGAATTTCCCGCAGTTTTGCTTTCACTTTGAGCTCATTGGCGCGGCCTATTCTCACTAAGATCTTTTGTCCTGCCGAGAGCTGTTCCAACTTTGGATCGGCGAACTCGTAGAGCACATTGGGTTGCACGAGGCGCAGTGGCTCCTCAAGCTCAGGCGTGGCTAGCAGGTGATCGATGACCTCGACGACGCGGTCATTGAAATATTTGCCCGGATAGCCCAGATTTTCGTACTGTTCCTGGAATAACGGATAAAAACGCGCGTACAACGCTACGGCCTCGTTCGTGGGGAGCGCGGCCATTAACTGCGCGTAGCGTCGGTAGCGCGCGGCGTTTTTCGGACTGAGCACCAGGTCTTCGCCGCTCATTGCGGTGATCGGCAACCCCGGGACAGGCCTTACCGGCATCAACTCTAGCGCCACATGGTCCCGCGGCAAATTGTCCACGGTGGCCACGATGCGTCGGATGATATTTTTCAAATTGATGATCTCGGGTAGTTTGTCGCCGAGGAGCGCCGCCACGGCATCGCGCAGTGAATCATCGCTCTCGGCCAGCGACGGCAGGGGAAATTTCCGTGCATCGACGGATTCGACGGGATGCTGAATCCTCGGTTCGTCGACAGGCGCTGGTTCCTCAACAGTCTCGGGCGAAGACTTGTCGCTCGCAGGCCAAAAATATCGCCCAGCGAGCGCACCAAGGACAACGAGCGGAATCAGCCACAACAAAGTTCGTTTCATGGCCCGGTCAATGCCGCGGAAAGGTCCGCGCTAGACTCCTCATTCGAATGCCCTGCTGTTTCCCAGCCAAATCAACGACCGAACATTAGCTGCGCGTCTGACGGCCCAACCAGGTTTCGATCTCGACCACGGCATCGGGGCAGTATCTGGCGGCTATGGCCATGAGCTCCTGACAGAGCGCATCGCTGCAGTCGATTTCGTAGAGCCCTCCCGGCGGGTCGCCGGACCGGTTGACCACCGGAGCCCCGGCCAGAACGTCGTGCAGCAGCGAACCGGGCTGGGTGCAGTCGAGCAAACAGGCGCGCGTCTCGGTTTTCAAACGGATCATCATTTTCTGACTCGAAGACAATGGCTCGACGTCGATCCGGGAACGAGTTGAATGGTTGCTCCGGCCGCGATCATACTCGCGTCGCTCCGTTGCTTCGAAGGTTGTGCCTTCGGCGAGTTTCATCGCACCTGGACAAGACTAACGCCGCTATCATCTTAGTCAAGGTTGCGCACAGGATTTATCCAGCGATGGGTCGGAGTATTTTGGCGAGACGAAATCCAATCAGTCTACCTGGTCCAGTAACGCTTCGCTTTGAGGTTTTGGCGCGGAGCGTCGGGCGGGCGGCGAATGGATTTCCGCCGCGGGGACGAGATCGCGGTCCATGAGGTCGTAGATCGCACGCTGGTGTTCCCGCCGTCCGTCTCCGGGCGTCGGCAATGCCGTCGTGGCCACCACTAAATTCAAGGTCGGCACGATAAAAATAAATTGTCCGCCATGTCCCCAGGCGTAATGGATCCGGCGGCCGCCGAGGAAGTCGCTCCACCAGCCATAGCCGTACTCGCGGCCCCAGCGTGATCGGGTGCGCGGCTTGAGAGATTCCTTAATCCATCTCTCCGGCACGACCTGTTTACCGCCGGCCAGGCCGCCGTTGAGAAAAAGCTCGCCGAAGGCGAGCATGCCGCGGGGCGTCCATTGCATCTCATTGCCGCCGAGATAGATGCCCTGCGGGTCGCGCACCCAGGGCGACATAGGAATGCCCAGGGGATCGGCAAGATAGCGCCGTACGAAATCGTAGGTGCTCATCTTGGCGGCTCTCGTCAGCACCGCCGAGAGCAGGTGCGAGTTTCCGGTGCTGTAAATCATCCGACCGCCCGGTTCGTCGATCAGCGGGCGAGTCAGCACATGACGAACCCAATGGCCGCTCTGAACCCACCGCCCATAGTTTACATTGCTGGTGCTCTCGAGCCCGGAGCGCATGGTCAACAGATCTTCGATGGTGATGGTTTTCTTCTTGGCGTCGCCGCTCACTGCGAGAATTTCAGGAAAGTATTGGCCGATGGGGCTCCGGATGTTTTTCAAATAGCCGCGCTCCAGAGCGATACCGATTAGCGCCGAGAGGACGCTCTTCGATGCGGATTTGAGATTTGCCGTATGGTTGGCGCGGGCGCCGTTGAAATAGCGCTCTTCGACCAGCGCTCCATCGACGGAAATCAGCAGGCTTCTCAGCCGGGGCAGTTGCTCTGCGCGCGCCAGCGCGCGCGTCAAAAGGGCGGCATCGAGCCTCGCCGGCTCGGCCGCTGCCTCGTTCGCGGTGACCGAAATAACCGCAAACGCAAAAAGTATTGCGGCGAGGACAAC
>CAZILB010000041.1:12699-17371 GCA_964539925.1 uncultured Syntrophobacter sp.
CGGCAAGGGTTGGTTGCCGTTGATCCAATTGAAAAGCTCGATGGTCTCGGCATCCCGCGGTACCGTTCGAATAGTTTGTTCCTGAGTTTCCGGCATGATGGGGCTTGGCTCTTCCCTGCTCAATTTGAAAAACTCTTTCTGAAACTCGGGGTCTTGAAAGGTTTTCTTCATCGCCTCCCGCACAATCTGCACCAGCTCTTTGGGCGTGTTGGGGGGCATCAGGTAGGGCGTTCCAACACTTCTCGTGGCTCGCGTCAACGTCAGGAAGCGCCGCTCCCGTTCCGACTTGACAAAGTTGTCCAGCGGCGTGAGGTGATCGAAGTGCGGATCCTGCTCGTCCCTCGGTATCTTCAGGACGGCGGCGAAATCGAACAGGTTCTTTTTTAACGCGTCGGGATTGCGCCGAATGATCTCGGAAGTATTGTTGCTGCGCGCATCCAGTTCTCCACTCGCCATGCCCACGTCGACTTCTACGGACGCGTAGCCGAGCACAAATCTCGGGTCTTTGAGGCCGAGAAGCCAGGCGAAAGTGCGCCCATAGGTGTAGGTTGTGTGGCCAATCGAGGTAGCGCCGATCCTGAGTCCGGAATAGGCCTGCAACTTTTCCAGGGTATTTAGGCCCAGCGCTTTCCGAGTGAAGAAAGCGTAGTGAAACGCGCTTTCGGTCGCGCCTAGCCAGTGGAATTTCTCGATGTCATACTGCACCCCCGTGTCGCCGAGGACGGCGCTGGTGACGATGCCGCTGCTCACATGCCCGATGGTGAGACCGTCGGCGCGCGCGTTGTTAAAAATGAAATTAGCTGCCTTGCGTCCTCCGCCGCCCGGCATGAACTCGCTGACGATGTTGGGATTTCCCGGAATGTATTTCCGCAAAAACGGTAGAACTGCCCGCGATCGCGTATCCCCGGAGCCTCCCGCCTCGCGGCCCTGAACCAGTTTGATAGTTTTCCCTTGGTAATAAGGCGCCTGCGCGTAAACAGTCTCGCCGAATCCCAGGAACGAAATAGCGCCGGCAAGCAAAAGCGCCAATATAGCCCCAGTTTGCATATCAGCCTCCTGTCAAAGCAGCCTCAGAACTCAGGACCGCTTTGAACTATTTAATGACAACATCCGAACCTTGTGATCGCGGAGAAATTAGCACTGGCGGAACTTAGCCGATTTGCATGCGCTTAGTCAACGCCATCGCGTCATCCAATGCGGATGGCGCGGATGACACCGCGTTTTCAAAGGATGGGATTTGGTTGATGTTTGCGTGTGGCCTCAATCCAGCCAATCCTTCTCTTTGAGTTTTCGGGGGAGATAGGTTTTGGTCAGATATTGAAAGTCCTTATTGGCCAGGGCGTCGAGCTCGTATTTGAGGCCGCTGGTGAGCATGCCCTTGATTTCGTTCTGCCATTGCTTTTTCTGGAACCATTTGTACCTCATCAGCTCTTTGGCGCGGGTGATGTCCTTGTCGTTGAGCTTGATGCCGACGTTGCGCGGCAGGCCGTAGCGGTCGGGATCGGCGCTGGAAAAACCGATGAACTTGGCCTTGGGGATGGCCATGCGCTGGCTTTCGAAGGCGAGATTGATCGAGCCTTGTTTGATCACGGAATAAATGTAGTAGCCCCAGGGATCGTTGTCGACGAGCACGTATACGGGCAGCTTGTATTCCTCGTGCAGCCGGCGCGCCAGGCGGCGCACGCCGCGCGGCGGCTGGCCGTTGCCGGTGAGCAGAATGCAGTTGTAGCGGCGCCAGAACTTGTCTTCCGATAAACGGTTCCACTGGGTGCCCTTCTCGACGAGAAGGACGAAGTCTGCCGTGCATTTGCTGATCTGAATATATTCCGGCTCGACGATGGACGGCACCGAATAGCCGCCTTTGCCGAGCCGGGTGCAGTCCACCCGGTCGCCGTCGTCGATCAACGTCAGCGGTCCGACCACCGTGCCGGAGTTCTCGGCGCGCACATGCAGTTCTTCGCGCAGCGCTTCGAGTGTGACTTCGAGATCTTCGATCAGCGGGTCGGATTCGTTTTGGCCGTCAAAGGTGTTTTCATGGGAGTTTTTGATCGTGTGCTTGGTGCGATAATAAATTTCCCTGAGAGACGTCGTCAAGTTTGCGTGCTGCAGCTCGGCCAGAGCATCGGCGACGAGCACCGTCTGCATGAACTTCTTGGCCATGCCGACGTTGAAAAAAGCCCGCTCTTGTTTTCTCCGGCCCATCTCAATGATGCCGCGTTTCTCATTGAAGTTGACGTTGGCCAGGCTGCGCACCGGAATCGATAGCGCCGGATCCTGGCCTCGTTGCGCCGCGTTGATGACGACGTCGGCGATACCCACGAGCTTCTTTTCTACGGCACCGTTACTGTTTTGTTTTTTTCGCGCCATGTTTCTTCCCGGTTTTTCGGTTTCGTTTCTCGCCGGCTCCACTCTTGTCAAACCCTAAACTCAATTGCTTGTCGCTTGCGGAGCGGGATGGGCTCTGCTTTTTAGTTTTGCTTGATCGCGCACTGGAATGTTTCGTCGATTTTGCTTCGGTCTTCGGCCGATCCGGCGGAGTTTGGTCGATTTCGAGCAATTCCTCCCGCGCCGATGGCACTTCGTCCCGTCCTTCGATCGCCGGTGCGTTGCCTTCGATGCCGTCGGCGGTGACGATGATCGAATGGGGCAGGCCTTCCGGGCCGCCGCCGTCCCGTCCTAGAATCTCGTCGGTCTTCGCGCCGCCGGTGCGCTTGCTGGCGATTTTCTGCAGTTGGTCTTTGAGTTTTTCCTTGGGAAGCTTGCCGCCCTTGAGACGGTCGCAGGCCTCGACGACCTCTTCGATGTAAAGATCGAAGATATTGCGCCGGCGAAACTCGCTCTTGGCGCGCTCGCGCCGTCGGAGAAAGACCCCGAGGCGGCGACCGCACTCTTGCAGGGCGAGTTTGATTTCTTTTCTGATTTCGTCGTAATCGGCGATAGCCTCTTTCGATTCGCTGGTAAAGGGCACCCAGACCGAAGCCATGTGAACGAAGATCACCATGGGGCCGGCCGGCAGCGCGCCTCTCGATTGCGCCACGCCATAATTGCGCCAGGTGGTGTCGAGTACAGCCTTGAAGGTCGCGCAGGCGGATTGTTGATAAAGCAGCGGCACGCGGTTGGCATAGCGGATGACCCGGGCCAATTCGTTGTCGTTGTCGCGCTCCTCTCCCTCGGCGAGCGGCGCAGATTGTTGCGGTTTCTCCGCAGCCTGCTCGGGTCCTTTGCCGAAGGCCAGTCCCGCCTCGATGATAAACGGATTGCCGCGGTAAACCGCGGGCGGGCGAGTCACCGCGGTGTAAAAATCTCCTTTGATCTGTTTGTACAGGCCGTGGAGTATCGCAGTTTCGCCGATAGGCGAAATGCAGTTGCTCGGCGGCGCCATGATCTTGGTCGATTGAATGGCCTTGTAGAAGGCTTCGGCGGCAGCGCCGTGAAGGTTACGCGGCCGCATTTCCGGCGACAGTTTGGCGGCTTTGCAGATCTCCTGGGCGACGTTGGACGAAACCCGGCTGAACTCGCTGGCAAGAAATCCCGAGAGCGAATGGCTCTTGGTGTCGTGGAGCATCTTGAGCATCATGCCAAACTCGATGCCGTAGGGGTGGGGTTTGATCTCGCGCGGTTGCGGCGGCAGCTCCTCAATGGTTCGGGGATACGCTTTAATCTCGCCTTCCGGCGTGCGGTAAACGAGCTTGACGTGCGGATTGGCGATGGCGGTCTGCTCCAGATATTCCTCCACCGAGGCGCGCCCTTTCTGGTAGCGGCCCTCGATTTCCAGAGTCACCTGCGTGCCGCGATGGTTTTCCCAATCGATCTTCTTGTTCTCGAAAATCCGCGGCTCGTTTTTCTTGGTGTCGATCTGAACTTCGAAGTAGTGGGCGGGCGCGCGCGCACTGGTGCGCGAGATGATCTCTACCGGCTTGCCGGTGGTGATCTGCGCGTACATGCCGGCCGCGGAGATGCCGATACCCTGTTGGCCGCGGCTCATGCGCAAGCGATGAAATTTTGATCCGTACAAGAGCTTGGCGAAAATCGGCGGGATCTGCTGGCGCACAATGCCCGGGCCGTCGTCGATCACCGTGACGCGAAAGCGATTGGCCTGGCTCGGCGCCGGTGCGCCGCCGCCGTTGCCGACAACCTCCAGTTTGACCACGACCTCCGGAAGAATGCCCGCTTCTTCGCAGGCGTCAAGGGCGTTGTCGACGGCCTCTTTGACGCAGGTAAGAAGCGCCTTTCGCGGATTGTCGAAGCCGAGTAAATGACGATTTTTGGTAAAGAATTCCGAGACTGAGATCTCGCGCTGGCGCGCGCCCATCTCGGCCGCCGATACGCTCGTTTTCGCCTTTGGTTCGGTCGTCTGAGACGCGGCCGTGTCGGTGTCCGACTTCAGCATAGGTTTAGCCATTTCGTGTTCGTATCTCCGTAGCTCAAGTATCGTTGGTTCGTCATCGAGGCTCAAATCGAGCTGGTCACGCTGAGTCGGCCGGCGGCGATCGGTCGGAAAGCCGAGCGCGGGGGTGATCAAACGACGGGAAGCTGCGTTTCAGAATCACTATCTCAAGCCGTGGAATGGCGACGATTGGCGCCGATTATATCAGAGAGGGCAAGATTTTGAACTGTTGAAAAGGGATTTTTTCAAATTATGGAGGATCGCGTCAGCGGAGGAATCCGGCAG
>CAZILB010000041.1:17471-25884 GCA_964539925.1 uncultured Syntrophobacter sp.
AATGCTTTGGCGAAGCGGCGCCGGGGTCAAGGACGATGATGTGCCGGGATTGTATAATCCGAATAACTGTAGTTCATTACGGACCTGAATCGCACTTGGACAACCGGAGGCGAACGATGTCATTGGGCAGAGTTCTGGTCGAAGAGTTTCAACCCGAGGTGCTCAGATGGCTGCGAGAGCGCGTCGATTTGGTCGTGGTCAATCCCTGGGTTGAGCCCGAGCGCTGGGAGCTGGAAGCCGTGCGCGTGGACGCAGTGATCAGCCGCAAAGGAAAAATCACGCGGGAACACATGGCGCGAAGTGCCGGGCGGATCAAGATCATCGCGCGCACGGGTGTCGGTGTCGACCCCTCCCGTGTCGACCTCGAAGCGGCCAAAGAGTTTAAAATCTGGGTGACCAACCAACCGGGCAGCAACGCGGTGTCAGTGGCGGAGCTGGTCTTCGGCCAGATGATCGCGTTGGTGCGCCATACCCACGAAGCCGACCGCGCGGTCAAAGAAAATCGCTGGGGCGACTATCTCAAGTTCATCGGCACGGAGCTGGCCGGCAAGACGCTGGGCATCGTCGGCATGGGCAACATCGGTATGCGCGTGGCGCTGCGCGGGCGGGCGTTCGAAATGGATCTATTGATCTGCGATCCGTATATTCCGCAATCGCATGTCACCTCGCTCGGCGGCAAATGGGCGGGGCTCGACGAGCTCCTGGCGGGCGCTGATTTCGTCACCCTGCACTGTCCGCTCAACCGCGAAACCAGGGGCATGATCGGCGCCAAACAACTTGCCGCCATGAAAAAGTCCGCCTTCCTTATCAATGCAGCGCGCGGTGGAATCGTCGACGAAACGGCGCTGCTTTCGGCGTTGCGGGAGAAAAAACTTGCCGGCGCCGCCCTTGACGTGATCGCGGAGGAGCCCCCGGCAAAAGATCACCCGCTGCTCATGCTGGATAACGTCCTGTGGACGCCGCACTTGGGCGCGGTGACGCTCGAAGCGTCGGAGCGCGGCGAGTGGGGTGCGGCCGCGGAGGTGGTTCGCGTGCTGGAACGCAAGCGCCCGAAGAATCCGGTGGTCGATGCCGACGAAGCGCGCTTGCTGCTGCCGGCGTAGAGCCTGACGGCGGTTCAAGGCGTGTCCTGAACGAAGTGAAGGATCTAAATGCCAGGATCAGGTATCGTCAGATCCTTCGAAGCTCAGGATGCGCGAGGCGCGCACCTTGAACCTGGAACTTTGAACGATCATTTCCGGTGTCCGTTCAAGGGCGCATTGCCGACTTCGACCGTGCCGTCCTTGCGCAGGCGGACCACGTTTACCGTGCCGGTGTACTCCGGGGAGCCGGAATAATGCGCACGGATCTGCCCGTCGCCCACCGAGGTGGATTGATTCCAATGACCGAGCGCGACGTAATCCGAACCGGTGGCGATCAGCTCTTCGCGATGGATGAGCCATGAGCCGATGAGCCGGTTGGGATCGCGCACTTCGTCCACATAGTGGCCGTGGGCTGCCGCTAACTGCCAGCGCGTCGTGCGCGGCCGGGGATTGGCGAGCGGCGACATATCCGTGTAGTCGAAGTGGGCGTGCCCCCATATTTCCAACTCGAATTGCGGAAACACGACGGCCTGGTCGGCGTTTAAACCGAGAATGCTCACGTTGGGAATTAAGCCGAGCCCGCCGCGGCGATAAACCGAGTCCGCCGTGAGCGGGTCATGGTTGCCGGGCAGAATGACTACCCGTTTGGCGTAGTCGCGAAGGATGGCGGCAGCGCGCTCGATCAGCTCCAACGGTTGACGGTGGTTGTCAAAGGAATCCCCGGCCAAAACGACCACGTCGGCGTTTACTTCGGAGGCCGCGGTCAACACTTTGGGCAGCACTTCTAGCTTGTCGCGATCGCTGAAACTATCGTCCGTGCCTAAATGCAGATCGGAACTGTGAACGATGACGACTTCGGGGCGCGAATCCATGTACATAAGCAGTCCTCGGTGGTGGATTGGTCACGTTAACAAAGTTCCGGATATATTGAAAGCGACCGCCGGCGCGGGTGTACGCCGGCCGCCGTCGGATGGTTAATCGGGCAAGCCCGGCTCGGTCATGCGCGCGGAGTCAAGGATTTCATTCAAACGATCCTGGGGGATGATGCCAAGGCCAAGGACGAGTTGCCGTACGGTTTTGCCGCTGGCTAGCGCTTCGCGGGCAATCTTCGCGGCTGCGTCGTAACCGACCACCGGTGCGAGCGCGGTCACCATGGCGAGGCTAAGCTCGACCAGTTCCCGGCAGCGGGCTTCGTTGGCTTCGATGCCGGCGACGCACTTGTCGGTCAGGGCCGTGACGGCGTTGGCGGTAAATTCGATCGCCTCCAGGAGCTTGAGGGCGAGAATCGGCATCATCGTGTTTAACTCGAAATTCCCTCCCTGGCCGCATGCCGTGATGGTCGCATCGCAGCCGATCACATGAGCGGCGACCTGGAGCACCGACTCGCAGATCACCGGATTGACTTTGCCCGGCATGATCGACGAGCCCGGCTGAGTGTCGGGCAGGCCGATCTCGCCGATGCCGCAGCGCGGCCCGGAGGCGAGCCAGCGCAGGTCGTTGGCGATCTTGGTCAAGCTTACCGCGAGGGTCTTGAGCGCGCCGCTCACGTGCACCGCGGCGTCTCTCGCGGCCTGGGCTTCGAAATGGTCGCGCGCCTCGCGAAAGGGCAGGTTGGTTGATTGCGCAATCACGTCGATCGCAAGTGCGGCGAATTGCGGATGGCTGTTGATGCCGGTGCCCACGGCTGTGCCGCCGAGTGGCAGCTCTTCGAGACCCATGGAAGATTGCGCGATGCGCTCGATGGCAAGCTCGATCTGGCGCGCGTAACCGCCGAATTCCTGGCCGAGACGTATGGGGGTGGCGTCGTTCAAATGGGTGCGGCCGATCTTGACGACCGCGTCAAAGGCTTGGGCTTTTTCCACGAGGGCGAAGTGCAGTCCCTTGAGCGCCGGCAGGAGATCTCGGGTAATGGCGCCGAGGGCCGCCACGTGGATCGCCGTCGGGATGACGTCGTTGCTCGATTGTCCCATATTGACATGATCGTTGGGATGAATCTCTTTGCCGCCGCGAGGTTTGCCGATCAGCTCCGCGGCGCGATTGGCGATCACTTCGTTGGCGTTCATATTGGTCGAAGTGCCCGAGCCGGTCTGAAAGATATCGACGACGAATTCCTGGTCTAACCGTCCATCCATAAGCTCGCGTGCGGCCCGGCGTATGGGGTCGGCCTTTTCCGCGTCCAGCAGGCCGAGACTTTCGTTGGCCCGGGCGGCGGCGTATTTGATCAGACCGAGGGCGCGGAGGAACTTCGGCGGAAAGCCGATGCCGCTGATCCTGAAATTATCCAGGGCGCGCTGGGTTTGCGCGCCGTAATAGGCATGCGCGGGCACGCGCACTTCGCCCATGGAATCCCGTTCGACGCGAAATTCACTGGCACTCATGACAGACTCCTTGTGCTCTCGTCGTCCAACCTGGGTCAGCGACTGCCGTTTTCCTCAGCTCTCATATGCAAGCTTCGAGTGCGTAAATCGCCTTGGCCGTTCAATGCTACCACGATGCCGGGATTGTGAAAGACTTGACCGGCGCGGGCGCGACGATACCGGGTCATTTTTGCTTGTTGGTACACCGGGAGGCGCCGGCCGCAAGCATTCGCGTTGACAACCCGAACCAATCCACCTAGGGTGGTCGATACCAATTCCACGACCATCGTTAAGCGGGTCCAGCCTTTGTTCTCTCTAAAAGAGGCCCAGGATGGATGGCCCGGCCCGCCTATCCGATAGCCTCGGACCGTTGATTAGCGCGTTCGTTGGTTTGTGGACCTGCGAGGACGAAGGGGCGAGTTGTGGAAGGCGCGGGCACCAGAGCGCCATGAAAGCATTCATGGCGGGTCCGTTGCAATCACCGCCCCAGACGTGGACGGGTTGGCCGGCCGGCATGGCACAGAGGTGTTTCACGGCGGGGCGTGAGCAGGGTTCAACGCAGGTACAAGAAGGGTTGATACAATGATCAAAGCTCTCACTGACAACCCGGCTGACTCGCTCCTGTTGCACGGCGACGCGGGGGAGCTTTCGGGGGAAATTCCGGCGCCATCCAGGACTGAAGACTGGATGCCCGAGACTCTTCTCGATACCGATGTCGACGCCGTCGTGCCGCAAGCGGTCGCGGAAATCGCTGATGCGGAGGAGCCGGACAGCGGAGACGAAAGCGTCTCTTATCACATGGCGCCGAACCCGATTGTTCGTTATCTCCGGGACATTGGATCAGTTGCGCTTTTGAGCCGGGAAGAAGAGGTGCGGTTGGCGCAACGAATCGAGGAAGGGGAGAGCCAGATCCTCGAGGAAGCTCTCTCGTCGCCGCTGGCGCTCAGATTCGTCCTCGACTTGGGCGAAACCGTGGCCGCCGGACAGTTGAGCATGCGCGATGTCGTCAGGCTGCGGGTTGAGAAATCGGGCGAGCATTTCAACGATGACCAGGTGCTGCGGGCCCGTTTTCACGCCGCGTTGCGAAAACTTCGCAAGCTGGGCGCCGATGGTCAACGCGACCCGGGGCGGTCAGGGAAATCGACCGTTGGGGCGAGCCAAGCCCAGGCCGGCGCAAAAAACATTCGCCGGCAAAGGAAGACCGCCGCACTGATTGCGATGCTGGACCTCAATCGCCAGCAGATCGAGGCGATCATCCAACGCCATCATGCCGTTTTCGAACGCGCGAAACGCCTCAATGAAAAATTTCCCGAACAGGTGAAGCAACGCAAAGAAATCCACGCCGCGGAAAAGGCGATCGGCATGCCGATCGCCGAACTTGGCCGCAAACTCGGCGCCATCGAGAGCACAAAAGCGCAAGTCGCCGCCGCGAAGCAGGCCTTCGTGCAGGCCAACCTTCGACTGGTCGCGGCGATCGCGAAAAAGTACTGCGGACGCGGACTTTCCTATCTCGATCTCATTCAGGAAGGCAATATCGGTTTGATGCGCGCAGTCGATAAATTCGACTACCGGTTCGGCTTTCGCTTCTCGACCTACGCCAGTTGGTGGATTCGTCAGGCGCTCGCCCGGTCGTTGTCCGACCATGCGCACACCATCCGCATCCCGATTCACATGGTCGAGCTGAACCATAAGGTGGCGCGTGCGGAAGATTACCTCGGACGCCAGCTCGGCCGCAAACCCGCGGCGAAGGAAATCGCCGCGCATCTGGAGATAGCGGAAGCGAAAGTTCAAGCGATTCTAAGTCTAATCAAAGAACCGATCTCGCTGGAAACGCCGCTGGGCGAAGATGCCGGCGTCATTCTGGCGGACGTGATCGGCGACGATCGCGCCGCCGACCCCGAAGCGCTGGTCATGGCGGCAAACGTCAAAGACCGGATCCACAGCATTTTGACGAAGCTCACGCCGCGCGAGGAAAAGATCATCTGCATGCGTTTCGGCATCCGGGAAAAGTCCAATTATACCCTCGAAGAAACCGGAGAGATGTTCGGCATCACGCGCGAAAGAATCCGCCAGATCGAAGCCATTGCGCTCAAAAAACTACGGCAGTCGGCTTCGGGCCTGCGACCTCTGATGCCGATAGGCAAATAAACCCGCGGTCGCGTGCGGCCGTTTTCCCTTGCCGGCCGCTTCATCCACTGGGAGTGAGGCGGCCGATGGAATATCGGGACATGTCGCTCCCTTCGCCGTAGCCAAAATGTTTCGTTTGCGGGCGTGGCCATCTTCCTATAGAGTCATTATATACGTCATGCCTTGCTCTTAATGGCGCGCAAGAGGAAGAAGACCGGCCACAAACCAAACACGACAGTGGCGTGAGTTTCGGCATTGCCCTTTGCCGAATCGAATACCGGCCTTGCCCCCGAACCCTCTTCCTAAATCCACAGGTTATCCAGTACCTGCAAGAAGGAGAGTCATGCATCCTATATTTTTGATAGCCATTCCCGTAGGATTGATCATGCTGGGTATGATCTTAAACAGTATCGGCCTATCCTTCGATCAACCGCCCAGTTCGCCGGAAGAAGATCCGGTCAAAAGATCGATCGCGGAAAGAGAATCCTTCCGCCAATTCTTCAATCGACAGCGCAGCCGCGCGATAAAAAGACAGCAAAGGGTCAAGCAATACGGTTGGCTGCTGATCGTTGCCACGATCGGCTCTTTTACCTGGCTCTATATGGACACGGTGGATAAGACCGCGCTCTTGAATCGAGTCGCCTCGCTCCAGACGCTGGGAGTGCAGGAGGGCAAAGATATGGTTCTATCTCTCACCCTGACCGACGGCAGCAACGTAAAATACCTGATTAAATTGCCTCAAGCCGAGATTCCCGCCGGAGCTGCCAAGGAGGTGGGACTGGCCAAGGAAACCGTTTCTTCCTGGGAGATCGAGAGGCTCGGTACGGCTATCAGTATCGGCGATCATCCGTTGCCGCTCGGCGTGGCGCTAAAAATTGCGAATTAAGTCGAGTCGACCTGACCGGCAATGTCAATGACCGTGGTCTCGATCGGCGGGGCACCCGGGGCCGCCGGCTAGTCCAACCGGCCGCGATTTTCTTATCGGTGTTGCCGAGATGTCCTGTTGCCCAGGCGGGCGTTGACACGCCTTTGCGATTCTCCGGCGAAGCGTGCCGCGTCCGGCATGAACCGATTTGAGCCGGGAATTTGAAAGTTTTGGGATCCGCGAGGCGCAGTGATTACATGGTCCCCGGGGTCCTGCAGAATTGGAGCCGCCAATGACGTTTACCGTCGGTGAAAAAGTTTTCTACCCTGGTCGCGGACCTTGCCTCATCAGCGCGATTGTAGAAAAGGTCGTCTGCGGATTATCGACGAGCTATTACCGGTTGGTTCTATTGGACGATAGCGGGGCGGAGGTGTTTGTGCCGTTGGACCACTTGCGCCCCCCGCCTTTGCGGGCATTGCTCGACCGCTCCGAGATTCCCGGACTGCTGAGCCATTTGACGCCGCGCCCGGGAGTCGTCCGAGAGCCGGGGGCCGCCAAAAACTGGCGCCAGCGCGAAATCGACAATACCAAACTCTTTAATTCGGGCTCCATATTCGATCTTGCCGACCTGATTGAATCGCTGACTCAGTTGAGCAGTCTCAAGACGCTGGCGCCGTACGATCGCGATGCCTTGTATCGCGCCAAAAGGCTGCTGATATGCGAGATCTCGGAGGTGATGGGCGAAAGCAAGAAGGCGGCGGAGGCGCGCATCGACGGTGCGCTCGAAATTGCCAGGAATAAGACAAATCCATCATTTGCCTAAACCCGCATGCGGCACTTTTGCGCCGCGTCGACCGGCTGCGCCGCGTATCATTTCATCATCAGTAAAAACTACTTGCGATCTGCGCCGTAAATTTCGGCGTGGAACGCCGACGCAGAACTCATAGGCCGTTGAGTTTGTGCGGTGCCAAACGCGCTTACTCAAGTTCCCTCCGAGCAGGGTATTTCGAGGGTGAACGTGGAACCTTTGCCGAACTCGCCGGCGACGGTCAAGTCGCCGCCGAGAAGCAGCGCCAACCTCTTCGACAAGTAGAGCCCCAAACCGGTCCCTTCGTGGCGCTTGCGCAAACTGTCGTCCAATTGACAAAAGGGCTGAAAAAGCTGCGCCAGATCCTCCGCTTTGATGCCGATGCCGGTGTCGGATACGCTCAGCCGGATTTTTCCCGGTGCGGTTTCGCAACCGATGCGAATTTCGCCTTGCTCGGTAAACTTGACGGCATTGCTCAACAAGTTTAGGAGGATTTGCAGAAGTTTTCGTCTATCCGTGGTGAGCGGCGGCAGGTGAGGCGGCAGCTCGCGAACGAGCCGGATGCCTTTGACCGACATGATCGGCGCTATGTATTGCACGACCTCGACAACGACATCTTCCAGACGGAAGGTGCTGTTCAGCACTTCCATGCGGCCGGCTTCGACCTTGGATAAATCGAGGATGTCGTTGATCAGTTTCACCAGATGGCCGGCGCTGTTCAGGATGTCGCCGAGAAATTCTTTTTGCTCGGGGGAGACCGGACCGCCGGCCTTGCCGTCATGGAGCAGTTGGGCAAAGCCGATGATCGCGTTCATGGGTGTGCGCAGTTCATGGGACATGTTGGCCAGGAACTGCGATTTTATGCGATCCAGTTCGTGGAGTTTGGCGTTGGCCTCCTCCAGCTCCCGGGTCCTTTCGGCAACCCTATGCTCGAGCTGGTCACGGGCCTCGCGCAGCGCGTTTTCCGCCCGCACCCTTTCGCTTTCCTGGCGGTGAATTTCCAGCGCCAAGCCGATGTCGGATGCCAATTCATCGAGCAAAGCCAATTCCTGAGCGTCGAAAAAACCCTGCTCGCTCGAATAGAGATTGAAGGCGCCGACGACCTCATCGCCGATTTTAAGCGGAAAGGCAGCGGACGACCGGTAGCCGCGCTTAAGCGCCTCGTCGCGCCAGG
>CAZILB010000042.1:0-20493 GCA_964539925.1 uncultured Syntrophobacter sp.
CCGGCGGGTCGTACAAAGCGCTGGCCAGCGCCTTCGAGGCCAAGTATCCCGGCGTCAGAGTCGACGTGTATCGGGCGGGCGGCTCCGACCTGACGGTGCGGATGAGCGAGGAGTACAAGGCGAGGCGCTATCTGGTTGACGCCATCGAAACCACCGAGGGCAACCTGATGTTCATGCGCGACGCGGGTCTTTTGCACCCATACAATTCGCCGGTGCTGAAAAGCTACCCGGAGGATTCCAAGGAGGAGGCTGGCAAGGGGCTTTACTACTGGGCTCTCGCCCGGGAGTCTTACATCGGGTTTACCTATAACAAAAATCTGCTTCCCGCGGCCGCCGTGCCGAAAAACTTCGACGGGCTTTTGCATCCGGATCTCAAGGGCAAGATGGGCTTCGCTCTAGGCGGGGCGTCGAGTGCAAGAATGGTCGGCGCCATGGTCAAAGCCAAAGGAGAGGAGTTCGTGAGGAAGCTGAAAGACCAGCAGATCCGGCTTTACTCCCTCGACGCCCCGGCGCTGGTCAACCTCATCGGCTCCGGTGAGGTCGCCGCCTCGCCAGCGATCTTTCAGAGCCACACATGGCTGGCGTCCACCAAGGGCGCGCCGGTGGAATGGGTGCCGATGGAACTCGTGCCGAACAACGTGGGCAGCGCGGCCATCGCGCTCAGGCCGCCCAATCCCCATGGCGCGGTCTTGATGGCGGACTTCCTCTTGAGTCTGGACGGCCAGAAGGTCCTGGAAAAGTTTCACTACGGCAGCGCGACCAGAGAGCAGCCGTTCAAACGCTGGCGCCCGGAGCGCGGGTTGACCACGGAAAAGTATGAGAAGGAAGTGGAGCATTGGGAAAAGCTGCTCAAGCAAGTCGGGCGAAAATGAAGCCTTGCTGGACCGCGACAAATTCGGGGGACCCTGGCGGCGAGGTCGGACGGAAGAGATCCACGATTCCGGTGAATTGCCGCGGTTAACGCTTTGACCTCCGTTGATTTGCAGACCTTTCCGGTTTCCGGGCGGCGGTTCCGGCCATGCTCTCAGGCATCATCGATCCCTGCGCATGTTCCCGCCTTTGTCTTCTGACGGAGGGCGCCGATGGTTGATAAAAAACTTACCGGCAAGATCGCGCGCGAGCGCATCCGGCTGATGGAAGCGCCGCGGCCGCCCGAGGGCGTCGTCGAAGGCTTTCGCAGCCTGGGCGATGCCAGCGGCAGCGTCTCGGACGTGATGGACGAGCTTGGCATCCCCGGGGTGATCGGCGCTTCGGTGTTGAAGCCGACGATCGCCGGCGTCTCGATCGTCGGCCCAGCGCTCACCGTGCGCAACATCATGCAGCGCGAGCATGTCTATGAGGCGGCGCGGCGCCATGTCAACAAGATGGCCGAGTTCGAGGCCCACAATCTGGCGCGGCCGGGCGACGTCGTCGTCATCGACGGCGTCGCCGGCATTTCCAACATGGGCGGCATCTCGGCGCAGACCGGCAAGCGCCAGGGCGAGGCCGGCGCCGTCGTTTTCGGCGGCGTGCGCGATGTCGGCCACTCGCGCCGGGTCGGCTATCCCGTGTGGTCCACCGAGGTGACGCCGGTCACCGGCAAATGGCGCATCGAGACCGTGGAGATCAACGGCGAGATCATCGTAGGCGGAGTGCGCGTGGCGCCGGGCGACCTCGTGTTCGCCGACGACACCGGCGTATGCTTCATCCCGCGTGCCCGAGCTGCGGAAGTGTTGGCCTTGGCACAGCGAAAGTCCGCCGCGGAAGAAAGCAAGTGCAAAGCCATCGACGCCGGAGTTCCGGTTGCCGATCTGCCGGCGTAGAGCAGGCGGCGACAGCCGTGTGCGTGAGTCGTGATCGTGTCCACCGTGAGTGAGGGGATCTCGTCTTAACGCATAGCTGTCAATCCGGAAAAATCGAAGGGCCAGGGCCAAGGAGAAATTCCATGGGCGCCAAGTTCGATGCGATTATTATCGGCACGGGACAGGCCGGACCGGCGCTGGCGGCGCGCCTTTCGGCGGCGGGCATGAAAGTGGCCGTCATCGAGCGCCACAAGTTCGGCGGCACCTGTGTGAACACCGGCTGCATCCCGACCAAGACTCTGGTGGCGAGCGCCTACGCGGCGCATCTGGCGCGGCGCGCCGGCGAGTACGGCGTCGAGACCGGCGGGCCCATCGCCGTCGACATGAAAAAGGTCAAGGCGCGCAAGGACGAGATCTCGGGCAGGTCGAACAAGGGAGTGGAGAGCTGGCTGCGCGGCCTCGAAAGCGCCGCCGTCTATCGCGGCCACGGCCGCTTCGAGAGCGCGCGCATCGTGCGCGTGAACGACGAGCTGCTGGAGGCGGACAAGATTTTTATCAACGTCGGCGGGCGCGCGCTGGTGCCGCCCATGCCGGGCCTGGACCGGGTGCGCTATCTGACGAACTCCAGCATGATGGAAGTCGATTTTTTGCCGGAGCATCTGATCGTCGTCGGCGGCAGCTACATCGGCCTGGAGTTCGCCCAGATGTACCGGCGCTTCGGCGCCAGCGTCACAGTGGTCGAAAAGGCCGCGCGCTTGATCGCGCGCGAGGACGAGGACGTGTCCGAGGCGGTTAAGGAAATTCTCGAAAAGGATGGCGTCCGGGTGCGCTTGAAGGCGGAGTGCATGACCGTGCGACAAAAGGGCGAGCGCATCGTCGTCGGCCTGGACTGCGCCGAAGCGAGCCGCGAAGTGGAGGGTTCGCACCTGCTGCTCGCCGTCGGACGGGTGCCGAATACCGACGATCTCGGCCTGGACAAAGCCGGTGTCGAAACCGACGACGCCGGCTATATCAAGGCCGATGATTATCTGCGTACCAACGTTCCCGGCATCTGGGCGCTGGGCGACTGCAACCGCAAGGGAGCGTTTACGCATACGTCCTACAACGATTACGAGATCGTCGCGGCGAATCTGCTCGACAACGATCCGCGCAAGGTGTCGGACCGCATCATGACCTACGGGCTTTTCATCGATCCGCCGCTGGGCCGCGCCGGCATGACCGAAGCGGAGGTCAGAGCGTCCGGGCGCAGGGCTTTGATCGGCAAGCGGCCGATGACCAGGGTTGGCCGGGCGGTGGAAAAGGGCGAGACCGCAGGCTTCATGAAAATCTTCGCCGACGCCGGGAGCAAAGAAATCCTCGGCGCCGCGATCCTCGGCGTAACCGGCGACGAAGTGGTTCACTCGCTGCTCGACGTGATGTACGCCAGAGCGCCATACACCACGGTCAGCCGGGCGATGCACATCCATCCGACGGTATCCGAGCTGGTGCCGACGCTGCTCCAGGAAATGAAACCGCTCGACAGAAAGGATGAAGGATGAGGGCGGAAGGATGAAGGATAAAGAACGGCGCGCATGCGTTCGATTACAGGGCGGAGAATTTTCCCCGAAAGATATATCTCCCGAACGGGTTGGCGAGAAGGGAAGCAATCGGCGGCGCCGAAGTCATCGGCGGTTGGACGTCAGGACGGCATCCGCGCGCGTGCTATACGCCACGAAGGCGTCGGCAAACCCCTCTTTTGATTGCAGCGTTTTTGCCAACCTCTCGGCCTCTTGGCGGTTTGCCAGGTTGCCGACGCGGACGCGGTACCATTGCCGTCCTTTGATGTCGGCAACGACGATGCCGGCGTCGTAGCCCTTGGCTTTGAGTTGATCCCGCCAATACACGGCGTCGCTCCGATCCGGCGTTGCCATCGCCTGCACGGTCCACGATCGAAACACGGGCATGTCCGCGGCATCGGCCGTCGTTGCTTCGGTCTTCCGGTCCGGCGGCCTTGCGGGGGCGGGCTCCACGATTGCCGACGCGTTGGGCGACGGCGCCGATGCCGTCGTTTCGGCGGCGTGCGGCGCGGACGAAGTCTCCGCCACAGTGTCCGTTGGGCCTGTTTGAGCCCCGGCCGTGCCCGCTGCCGCGGCAGTGGCCCCATCGGCCGCCGTAAAGTAAAGAGCGACGGACAAGAGCTTGCGGGCGGCGATCTCCGTGATGTTTTTGTTTTCGCCGAGCAAAACAAACAACGCCATGGCGGCAAGCAGCAGAGCGAAGGCGGCGCCGGCCAGGGCATAGCGATCGCGACGGACATTCTCGCTGTCGGCGCCGCCCTGAGCAGGCCGCGCGCGCGGCGCCGTCCATGACCGCCACAATGCCGCCAGGCCCGCGGCCCCGCCGCCTCGAATGATCGGTTCGTGCTCCCAGGCGAGACGGCGCGCGCGAAACTCCCTCAGTTCAGGCGAGCACTCCTCGAAGGTAAAGCCGGTCGGCTCGAGTCTCCGAAAACGAAACCGGGTTTCCCGGCGGTGGCGCAGGAGCGCTTCGCGAATATTGTTGGAATGCCCGATCAAAAGGTAATGCCTGACATTGTAAATCCCGAAGACGCCGGAGACGGCGGGAGCGCGACGGGCTATCACCTCTTCTTTAAAAATGTAGTATTCACCGTTCGAAGGCCACGGCACTGGATCACCTCATGATCCGCGAGTATGCAAGACCGGCTTCCGCCGGACGGCCCCGGGATATAGATGGAACAGGATCAGATTCTCCGCTTGCGCCGGCCGCGATTCTCAGAATGCCGCCGCGGCTACGCCCCGGCTTACACAGCCTTGTACGCAAGCCGCTTCATTTTTGCGGTATTTCTTCCTTCGATGCGGATGAGCCCGGTGGGCGAGACCCGTTTGGGCGAGTGCACATGGCCTTCATTGTAGAGATGGGCCATGCCCGGTTTAAGCGCGTAGACCCGCGCGCGTCGGACTTTCCCCGGTACGCCTTCGGCGGCGGGCTCGATGATCTCCCAGTCGCTCATCTCGGTCTCGCCGAAGGCCTGGCCGTAGATCGCCCAGGAGCTGCCGTGGTCGTGGGGGTTGGCTTCTCTGGCTTCGCGGTTGACATGGGCGCAAATGCAGAAGCCCAGCTCTGGATCTTCGTAAATCACCTGGCGATCGGGCGTGTTGTCATTGACGTAGCGGTTGACGAAATTTTCGTCCTTGAGAACCTCCTGGACCAGATTGCGAACCTTTTCCCGCCCGGCTGCGCCGGGATCCTCTTTGAGGATTCGATACACGTCCGAGGCCAAAGACTCGAGATTGAAGCTCATGGCGGCGCTCCTTTCAGATCGAACTGAGACATCAATAACAAAAATGGCGAACCCCGGTCAACGCCGCGGCGCGATCGGTTGCGGTTCAGTTTGAGCTCGTTTCGAATCGAACCATGGGGAAAGATTCCTCGCATCGGCTCGGAATGACAACAAAGCAACGGCGAATCTGTCAGCTCGAACGCAGTGAGAGAGCTTCGCTTTGGCTTGAACATACTCGGAGCGCAGCGGCTCAGTCAACGCCCTTCCTGGCGCTCGGGCCGGCGCCCAAGGGGAAGAGCGCGGCTCCCGGCGGCCGTCAAAGATATTTGGTTCCGCCTCAAATATTATGATATTTTGAATTGTCCAAGCGCTGCGCGGGTTGCAGCGGCGGAGCGATCCCGTTAGTCTTTCAATGGAAACGACAATGCCGCCCAAATTCAGCTCCCCGGTATCGCCCGGAGTATTTCGTCAAATTCCGAAAACCTGCGGCGCCGGGGCGGCCGAAGCGGGCGCGTCCCACTGCGAGGAGGCGAAGCATGCGCAAATGGATCATTGCCGGCGTCATCCTGATCGTCCTGGCCGGCGTCGCCGTGGCGGCGCTGATCAATCTCAACTCGTTAATCGAGCGCAATCGAGATTTCCTGATGGCCCAGGCAGAACAGGCGCTGGGGCGCAAGATCTCGGTCGACAAGGTGGAGGCGACGCTTCGGGGCGGTGTCGGCGTGCGCCTGACCGATTTCGCCATGTCCGACGATCCGGGCTATTCCGCCGATGAGTTTGTCCGCGCCAGGGACTTGCAGGTAAACCTCCAGCTGTGGCCGCTGTTAAGAAGGGAGTTTCAGATCAAACGGGTTGTGCTGCACGATCCGGTAATTCGGATCATCCGCGGCGCCAACGGGGAATTTAATTTCTCGACTATCGGCAAAAGCGAAAAGGAAAAAAAGCCGGCCGGCGTAGCCAAGGAAAAAGAGCCCCGGGTGAGGGAAGAAAAAGATCGGCCCCCGTTTCTCGTCGCTCTCGTGAACATTGCCAACGGCGATATCCGCTACGTCGACAAAAAAGAAGGCGCCGATTTTCACGCGCGGCGGATCGATCTGGGCGTGGAGGACTTCGATCTCGACGCGCCCTTTTCGGTCAAGCTTGCCGCAGCGCTGTTCGCCGACAAACAGAACGTCAAGCTTTCCGGCAAGGTCGGCCCCCTCGGTTCCGGCGCCGATTTGGGCCAAGTACCGCTCGATGGCGAGATCGACATCGATTCGCTCGATCTCACGCAGTTGAAGAAGGCGCTGCCGCAGTTGCGCCGCTTGCTGCCCAGGGACCTCGATCTCTCGGGCGTGTTTAGCGTCAAAAAAATGAAATTTTCAGGCAAACTCAGCGAGCTGGCGCTTGCCGGCGAGATTGACGGAACCCGCGGCGCGTTGGGTTACGGCACGGCTTTTCGCAAAAACGCGGGAATCCCGCTGACGCTCGCCGCCGACGCCCGCTACGGCGGCGACAAGCTTGTCCTTCGCAATAGCCGCTTGACGCTGCACACGTTGAAGCTTGCGGCGGCCGGGGATATCCAGTTCGGCGATACCACCGCGGTGAATTTATCCCTCGACTCCGAACCGGCGTCGCTGGAGGGCTGGGAGAAAATTTTTCCCGCGATTGCCGACTATCGGCTCTCGGGCACGACGGCGGTGAAGGCGACGATCCAGGGGAAGGCCGGTAAAGGCGCGCTGCCGAAGATTCAGGGCAACCTGGACCTCAAGGGAGCCACTGCCCGGCCGCCCGGTTTCCCCAAAGCGATCGAAAATCTCGATACCAGCATTCGCTTCACCGGCCAGAGAGCCGACATCAAAGACATGACCCTGACCCTGGGGCAGGCGCAAATTCGTCTGGCCGCGGCGGTGGAGCAGTTTGCGCCGCTGGCGCTCTCCTACAAGATGTCGACGCCGGCGCTCTGGCCGGCGGACTACCAGTCTGAGCTTCCCGACGATAGAAAGGCGGACGTGATCCGCGACTTGACGAGCGAGGGACGCTTCGCCACGGCGGGCGGCAAAATGGCCTATCAGGGGAAGCTCGCCTCCGGAAACGGCACGCTTTACAACGTCGCTTACAAGAATCTCGACGCGTCGCTGTCTTTGGCCGACGAAGTCGCGCAGATTCGAAACTTGAGGGTCAACGCGCTGAGCGGCGCCGTCCAGGCCGACGGTGAATATGCGTTTAAAGATCCCGCGCCGCGGTTTGCTCTGGCGACCAAGGTTCAAGGCGTGGATCTGAAAGAACTCTACACCGCGCTCGACGCCAAGGCCCAGCATGATATCCGCGGCCGGTTGAACGCCGTCATGAAACTTTCCGGCGGCGGCAAAACCTGGGAGGACATCAAACCGGCCCTGCGCGGCCAGGGCGAAACGGAAGTAGTGCAGGGCGCGCTGCTTAACTTCAACATCGCCGAAGGCGCGCTCGGCGGCATCACCGGCATACCGGGGCTGGCCAATGTCTTCAGTCCCGCGCTGCGCAACAAATACCCCGAGACGTTTGCGGCGAAGGATACGGAGTTCAAAGAATTAAGGGCGACGCTGGATGTGGCCGGCGGCCGGATCAACGTGAAAAACCTGCGCATGGCGGCGGCGGACTTCACCGTGCAAGGCGATGGCTGGGCGGATTTCAACCGCCGGGTGGATTTCCGTGCGACGCTGAATTTCTCGCAGCCATTGTCCGCTGACCTCAGCCGGTCCACCCGCGAGATAAGTTATCTCTTCAACAATCGAAACGAGCTGGAAATTCCCTTCGCTTTGACGGGCACGATGCCTAATGTCAAACCCCGGCCCGATACCGGTTATCTCGCAAATATGGCGCAGCGCGGATTTCTCAAACGCGGCGCCGAAGAACTGCAAAGACGTTTTCTCGGCGGCGACAAAGAGCGCGACGCACAGCAGGAAAGCCCGCCCGCCGACGGCACAACCAGAAGGCGGCCCTCCACCGAAGACAAGGTTCGGAAGGCTCTGGAAGGTTTGTTCAGGCGTTGAGCCGGCCGACAGGAGCCGCGCCGCATTGGCGAAAGGCCGATGCCGTTCGTTCAGCACGGTTATCCGCAATGCTTGACGCGCATGCCCGACAAAGCCGGTGCGAAGCCTGCCGCCGGAAAATTGTTGCGCCAGTATTGTCTTGAATGGCCCAGAGCATCGATAAGGCGCTGGTGGTAAGGGAATATGCGCCGGCATTTCGGGAGGAATGCGTGGCGCTATTGGCCGATGCGTTCGTTGCCAATCCACTTCATTTATCCGCTTTCGGCAGCGGGCGGATCGATCGGAACCGCTTATTTTTTCGCATCGGCTTGCGGCAGATGTTCAGCGGTACGGCCTTCATCGCGCTGCTCGATGGGGCGGTGGCCGGCTACGTCCACTTCAACGCTTCCCCGCGTTGTCTGCCGGCTCCCGAAGAGATTCCGATCGCCATGGCGACGGTGCTTCAGCCCCTCGGCGAGTCAATTCCGCAAGTGATCCGATGGTTCACCCGCTGGTGCCGTCTCGATCCCGACGAGCCGCATCTCCATCTCGGCCCGCTCGGCGTCGCTCCCGGCATGCAAAGGAGGGGAGTCGGCAGCGCGTTGATGCGCCGTTATGTCGAGTATCTCGATGGCGCCAACAGCGCGGGTTACCTTGAAACCGACCGCCCCGAAAGCGTCGCATTTTACCAAAAATTCGGATTTGCCTTGCGGCGGCAGGAGATTCTCATCAACACGCCGACCTGGTATATGTGGAGGCCCGCAAACAAGACCTGCTAACGCGATTCGCGGGTGAACACGCCCGGCAGCCGGCCGGTTCGGGGCGATCCGCCCCATGTCATCGGCAGGACCATGGAACCGACCGGCCGGCGGAAACGTCGTCACCGCCCGCGGCTGCGCACGATCAATCCGGCAGATCGTTGGCCCGGCAAGGGCCGAGAATCGTCATGGCGACGATGGTGCGGCGCAGGTCGCGTTTGGATCGGAACAACATTTGTCGCGACCATCGCTCCCCCGGCCGAAATATCGGCGTTGGTACCGGCGGCGGCGCCGAGGCGCGCGGGCGCGGGTTTGATGGTGCGGGCGGCGGCACGGATTCCGGTGCCGCCGCCCTTCGGGTCCCCGTCGGCACCGGCGCCGGGGCGCGCGGCCTCCGGCTGTCAATGCGCTCTTGTCGTTGGCGCTCTTTGCGCGCCAAAAAATAGTTGATAAGCGGTATGACGACGAAGAGTATCAGGATGATGATCTGCGCTATGCCAATGCCTCTCATGGCTGCCCTCTAGCTTCTCCGGCCGGTCGAGGGGTCTTCGTCGCCGGCGGCGATGGCGTCCCTCATGGTGGTGTCGGCCTGAACGTTTTTCATTCGATAGTAGTCCATAATCCCGAGGTTGCCCTGGCGGAAGGCTTCCGCCATGGCGCGCGGCACTTCGGCTTCGGCTTCAACGACCCGGGCCCGCATCTCCTGTTCCAAAGCAACTGCCATGGCGCGCCGTTCTTCCGCCTTGGCCTGAGCGATCTGCTTGTCGGCGTTGGCTTGATCGATTTGCAGTTTGGCGCCGATGTTGTCGCCCACGTCCACGTCGGCGATATCGATGGAAAGAATCTCGTAAGCCGTGCCCGCATCCAGGCCCTTGCTTAGCACATGCTTGGAGATGTGGTCGGGATTCTCCAGCACGTCTTTGTGCGTTTCGGCGGAGCCGATGGTGCTCACCATGCCTTCGCCGACCCGGGCGATGATGGTTTCCTCGCCGGCGCCGCCGACCAGCCGGTCGATGTTGGTGCGCACGGTGACTCGCGAGACGGCGATCAACTGGATGCCGTTTTTGGCGATGGCGGCGATCTTCGGCGTCTCGATGACTTTGGGGATGACCGACATCTTGACCGCTTCCAAGACATCGCGACCGGCCAGATCGATGGCCGCGGCGCGCTTGAAAACCAGCGGAATATTCGCCTTGTCCGCGGAGATCATGGCGTTGACGACCCTGACGACGTTGCCGCCGGCGAGATAATGGGCTTCGAGATCGTTGAGCGGGATGTCCAAGCCGGCTTTGACTGCGCTGATACGCGCCGTAATCACGGTGCCCGGCGGCACGCGTCTGAGTCTCATGCCGATAAGAGTCAACAGCCCGACGTAGGCGCCCGATGCCCAGGCGGCGATCCACAGCGGGATGGGCACGAGATAAAGAATAAACGCCAGGCCCACCAAAAGCACCAGCAAAAGCACGAAGCCCCCGGTTAGTCCGGTTTCGAATCCGGTCATTTTTTAGCCCCTTTCCGTTGAGGTACGCTGTTGCCGCACGACAATTCGATTGCCATCGACCCGGACCACCGCGATCGGCGATCCGGAGTCGATAAATTCACCATCAGAGACAACATCCACCCGTTCGCCGTCGAACTCGGCGATCCCCGCAGGCCTGAGCGGCGTGTGCGCCGTGCCGGTTTTGCCGAGCCAACTGCGATCCTGTTCGGGAGCGGACCCATAGCCCTCGCCGGCGGCCAACCCGGTTACCAACACCAGCCGGCGGCCAAAGGGCAGGCGCGGGATATATCGCAGCAAGGCCAGGCTCGCGACCAGAGCGGCCAGCAGAGAAAAGACCACGCGGGCGAATGCCCGCACGATAAATTCCCATGAGGCGCCGCCGCCGACGAGACTCAGGCTGAGGCCCGCCAGAAGGGCGGCGATGCCGAGCGTGCCCGCGATACCGAAGCCCGGGATGACGAAAATTTCCAAGATCAAAAGCACGATTCCGGAGCCGAACAAGAGCAATTCTTCCCAGCCGGCTAGCGCCACCAGCCAATGGCCCCAGAAGAACAAGGCCAGGCTGGCGATGCCGAGGGCGCCCGGCACGCCGAAACCGGGCGTGCGCAGCTCGAGGATGATTCCGAGCATGCCGATGGTGATGAGCAACGAGCTTATGATCGGGTGGGTCAACAGACGAACCACATTTTCCGCCCAGTTGGGCGTGGCACGGATCACGTGAGCGCCCTTGAGGCCCGACTGTTCGAGCACGCCGTCGAGGGTATCGACGCTGAAATCGGCGAGCTTGTGTTTGAGCGCTTCCGCAGTGGTCAGCGTCAGCAGTTTGCCCTTCTCGATTAAACCCTTGATTTCCACATCGGCGTCGACCATCGCTTCGGCGATGAGCGGCGGGCGTTTGCGCGCTTCGGCGGTGGAGCGGAACTCTTTGCGCACGTAGGAAACCGTCTTTTCTTCGACGGGTTGCGGCGCCGAGCCCGGCTGGCCCATCTGTACCGGCGTGGCGGCGCCAATAGTGCCGCCCTCGGCCATGACGATCCGTTCCGCCGCCAGGCTGATCAAGGCGCCGGCGGAGATCGCCCGCTTATTGATAAAGGCGATGGTTGTCACCTTGGCATTGAGCAAGGAATCGCGGATAAGCACCGCCGCGTCGACCCGGCCGCCGAAAGTATTGATATCGAGAATCACAGCCGCCGCGCCGGCATCGGCCGCTTCGTTCAATACCCGCTGGATGAAGGGCGCAAGACCGAGGTCGATGATCCCTTCCACCGGGGCGACGTAAACCACCGGAGCCTCGCCTTCGGCGGAAAGTATCGCTCCCGGCTGGATCGCCGTGAAAACGCCCAGAGCCGCCAGGCACAGGCCGGCGAGCAATTTCGCCTGGCGCATCCTGCTCTCCGGGCGCGCGGCTCCTCGAGAGAAATTACGACTCAAAACCGTCGAGAGTCTGAGCATTGCCGAAACGAAATTTTCCATGATTGAATTTACCAAGGAGCAGCGCCGATGATTTCGACGGAGTCGATCGGGTTCTCCCATGAATAGCGGTCAAAGGTTTCTCGCCCACTGTGACTCGCAACCCTGCCCCATCCGGCCGCCAGGGAAGCGCACTGATTATTACAATATTCCCCGGTAATGCGATAGACCACAGGGCGGGATAATAACTCAGATTGATATGGTCCGCAAAAAAAAAGGGCCGCGAGCGGGCATTTGGCGGCTTTTTCACGCCGACGGGGCAGCTTGCGAAGACATCCTGCCCGTCCGGTCCGGGGCACTCCCTGCCGCGGCGGCATAGTTGCGTGAGAAGGCACGTTGAACTATTCTCACGACAGCTCAAATCCGGATAACCGACAATCCGCAGAGGCTGGCGATGGCGAAACTGGTAGATCCTTGGGACCATCACGAATGGAGTTCCCAGAAGTACGTTTCCGAATGGGCGGAGCGGCAGGACGAGCGGGAAGTCGATCGCCGGGAGATTTTCACCCTGATCGCAAAGGCTTTGCCCGTAGAGCGCCAGGCCGCGATCAGCATTCTCGATTTGGGCGCCGGCTATGGCGCGCTCGCGCAATTCTTGCTTGATTACTTTCCCAACGCCAAAGCGGTTTGCCAGGATGGTTCGGCGGAGATGGCCAAGCTGGGGCGAAGGCGTATGGCAGCTCTAAAAGGGCGTTTCCAGTATGCCCTGTGCGATTTCAGCAAGCCGGGCTGGAGCCGAAAGATCAAAGGCCCTTTCGACGCCGCGGTATCCTCGATCGCGATCCACAACGTGCGCTCGCCGGACATCATTCGATCCATTTACGCCGAGACTTTTTCGCTGGTCAAAATTGGCGGCTGTTTTCTGAATTTCGATCAGATGCACCCGTCGCGAAAGGAGCAACTGGCGTGGCTCAAGGAAGCGGGGTTCGCCGGCGTGAAGTGTTTTTGGGACGGCGGCCGGCGCGCGCTCGTGGGCGGCTACCGTAAATGAAGCGGCTACCGGGGCTTTGATTCGGCTTGGTTCGAATCGGCCTGCCGATCGGCCGCGGGCATGCAGATCCAAAACACGATGTAAATGATCAGGCCGCTGCCGCCGAGAATGAGCAAGGCGAGAAACAGGGCGCGCCACAACCACGCCGGTACCGGAGTGTGCTCGCCCAGTCCGCCGCACACGCCGGCGATTTTCTTATCCGTGGCGGACTTCTTTAGATTGCGAAGCCCGCCCCAAAAAGTGGGTTGATTCGTTTCCATCCTGGTGATTTACCTCCGATCCGTAGCGACTGCTCGGAGCGTTTACCGCTAGTGTGGCCAAAAAACACGGTTAAAGCCAGACAAGCGGTAGATTGCCGATTCAAGGCGAACGGGTCGCAGTTCACCGCGCTGCGCGGCTCTCGCGGCGGACCATGTAGAGCGATGCGGCGAAGATGACGGCGCCGCCAAGCCACGCCCAGACATCCGGCAATTCGCCGAGGGCCGCAAAGCCGATCATGGCGGCGAACGGGAGGCGGGCGAATTCAAAAGGCACGACGACGGTCGCGTCGGCGGCCGCATAAGCGCGGGAGAGAAAACGCTGGTTCAAGGTGGCGAAGAAGCCGACGCCGAACATCAGCAGGAGTTGATAAAACGTCGGCCAGGTCCACACCCACAAAGCCGGAACAAATATCAACGGCGTGACATAAATCATTTGATAAAGCACCACGGCGTCGGGGTGATCCGTTCGGGTGGTGAACTTTACGATGGTATTGCTGGCGGCGGCGGCGAGCGCACCGGCGAGAACGAGAATCGCCCCCAGGCTTACTTGCACGATGCCGGGGCGCAGGATGACGAGCACGCCGGCGAAGCCGGCGATTACGGCCAGGGCGCGCGCCGGAGTCATTCGTTCGCCGAGAAAAAGCACCGCAAGGAGCACGCCCCAGATAGGCGATGTAAACGTCAGGGCCTGGGATTCGGCGACCGGGATGAGCGCGGCGCCGGAGAAGTAAGTCATCAGGAAGACAAGGCCGCAGACGGCGCGGAGCGCGAAGGCCTTGTGGTTGCCGGTTTTCAATCCGGCAGGGCCTGTGCGAATTGCATAGGGCAGCATCAAAACGAGATTCACCAGAGCCCGGAAGAAGGCGATCTCGAAGGGGTGCACTTCCTTCGCCGTCTCGCGGATCAGTGCGGTCATCACCGTGAAGGAGGCCGCGGCGGCGGCCATCCACAGACCTCCGCGGATCGCGGGCGGCATGTCTGTCCGCTGACGGGATGGCGGTAATTTCACGGTGCAGTTTCGCCCGCAGTTTATACGCTATTTCGCGGTCGGGACCGAGCCCATTTTGCGGCGGTATCTCACGCTACGAATTTTACCTGCGGCGGTCGATCTTGAGCGATGGCCGCAAGTTGCGTCATTGTAGTGAGAGATCGACATGGACTTTCCAGCTCAGGATACCGGTCCTCTTTTCGCGTTGCTGGCGGCATGCCGCCACCCGACGCTTATCATGTTTGCGCGATGGCGAAAACGGGAATTCGGCGGCGATGGCCCGACCCGGGTGTCGATGTTTCGTGGCTTGACAGCTTCGGCTGACTGGATTAATTTTCGCTCCGGTTTTCGTGACATCAAGACCGGGCCGTCGTCCCGGTCTGTCTCCTCGGTTTCACATCCGTGTCGACGTTCGCGATCCGTATTGTTGCATTGGCGGTTTTTTTGGCTTCCGGTCTTAGGTTGGTCCCCAAAGGGTTGGCGGGTTTATTGGATCGATAAGGAGGGCTTATGAAGACAATTATCGCCGCAGTTTTTTTGCTTTTCGGCAGTGCGGTTGCGGCGGGTGGCGCTCAGGAGAGCGGGCAAGAAGTTTTTAAAGGCAAAACCATTCGTCTCGTGGTCGGAAACTCCGCCGGCGGGGCGATGGACGACTGGGGGCGCTTCGTCGCGCAGCATCTGGGCAAACATATCCCAGGGGGTCCGGATATCGTGGTGCAAAACATGCCGGGCGCGGGCGCGATCGTCGCCGCCAACTACATTTACAACATCGCCAAGCCCGACGGTTTGACTCTCGGGCTGATCAATCCTGCCAATTACATCGACCAGCTGCTGGGGTCGAAAGAAGTCAAGTTCGACTGGCCAAAATTTTCCTGGATCGGCTCGCCCGAGCGCATCGATCAGGTTCTTTTTATCCGCACCGACGTCCCATACAAGACCATCGAAGAATTGCGCGCCGCCAAGGATCCGCCGCGCTGCGCGGCCCTGGCACGGGCCGGGTTGGGTTACCTCCTGCCGCGGCTGCTCGAAGAGGGCCTCGGAGTAAAGCTAAACATGGTGCTCGGCTACGGCGGCGGCGGCGAAATGAACCTGGCCATCGAAAGAGGCGAAGTCCACTGCCGCGCCGGCACCGTGTCGGCCTACGTCGGCCGGGAGCCGACGCGGACCTGGATCAAGAAAGGATTCGTCCGCGGGCTGGCGCAAAGCGGCGCCAAGCGCTATGCGAAATTGCCGGAGGTGCCGACGGTCTATGAGTTGATGGATACTTACAAGACGGCCGACGCGACCAAGCGGCTGGCGCGAGTGCTGCTCTCTTCCGGCGATCTCGGCCGGCCTTTTATCGCGCCGCCGGGCACCTCCGCGGAGCGGGTCAAAGTCTTGCGCGACGCTTTTACCAAGACGATGAACGACCCGGCGCTGCTCGCTGACGCCCAGAAAAGAAAATGGGATCTGGATCCCTCCAGCGGCGCAGAGCTGGAAACGATCGCCAAAGAGATCATCGTGCAGCCGCCGGAAGTTATCGAAAGAATGAAAAAGCTCTTGGAGAATTAGCTTTGCCTGGGCGGGGAATAAAGAGCGGAAAAGTAGTCACAAAGAGCCCGGCGCGGCAGAGCCGCAACCGAAAAAAGAGAAGCATTCACCGCCGAGACGCTGAGGGCGCAGAGAAATTTTTTCGAATCCCATCCCTCCGTGTCCTCCGCGCCTCTGCGGTGAGTCTTCCGGAAATTTGCGCGAGCCGCGAAAACTTCCAACGCCGATTTCAATGCCAGGAAGGTTTAGTGGGAAATCAGGGGTGAGCATGATCAAACTGGAACAAGCGAATCGGATCATCGAAGCGATCTTTGCGCGCGGGCGCGAGCTCCAGTGCCGGCCGCTGAGCGTTATTGTCGTCGAGCCGGGCGCAAAGGTGAAAGCGTTTCAGAAGGAAGACGACTCGGCGATGATGCGCTTCGAGATGGCCTATGGCAAGGCGTATGCCGCCTTGGCCCTGGGCAGGTCTTCGTCCATGGTGCGCATGCGCACCGAAGAGCGGCCGCTGTTCATGCAGTACTTGATCCGCGCCTCGGACGATCAGATCTTTCCCGAAGGCGGCGGCAGGTTGATCCGCGACCAGAACGGCGAGTTGCTCGGCGCGGTCGGCGTCACCGGCGACACGCAGGAACGTGACGAGGAGCTGGCCGCTCACGGCATCCGTGCCGCGGGGCTCAAGACCGACGAAGACTGCGCGGGATTAGGGACGAAAGTCAGGTTGGAGAATTAAAAGAAGGCAATAGGCATTAGGCAACAGGCAATAGCAGGAAATTCACCCCGCCACCCCCACGAGAATCCAATTGAGCGAACGTACGATTCCCGCCTTGTTCTTACTGTTGCCTGCTGCCTAGTGCCTATTGCCTTCTTCAGGCGATCCACTCCGAGACCGGCGCTTGGGCTTCGTGCAGCGGCTGGCAGACGATGTCCACCAGACTGGGGCCGCCTTGTTCCAGGGCTTGTTTTAAGGCCTTTCCCAGTTCCTTCGGATCGGTGACGCGCCAGCTTTTCAATCCGAAGGCGGCGGCGACGGCGGCGTGATCGACGGTGCCGAAATCCACCGCGAAGTAGCGCCGGCCGTAGCCCGCTGTTTGTCCGGCCTTGATCCAACCGTAGCTGCTGTTCGAGATCACGATAAAAGTTATCGGCAGTTTGTATCGCGCTGCGGTTTCAAGCTCGCCGCAGCTAAAGCCGAAGCTGCCGTCGCCCATCACCGAAACGGTTTTGACATTCGGCCGCGCGCAGTGCGCGCCGATGGCGGCGGGCAGCGAATAGCCGAGCGCGCCATGGGCGCGGTTGGAGAAGAAGCGCCGTCCGGGTTTCTGCGCGGGAAAGTAGGCCGACAGATACGGGCAGGGGGTGCCTGCATCGGCGACGACGATGGCGTCGGCGTCGAGCGCCTGGGTCAACTCCGCGACCATGCGCTCGGGCTTGATCGGCCGCTCGTCCGACTCGGCGAGGGCGTAAAACCTGGCGAATTTTTCTTCCTTCGCCTTTTGCACCTTGGCCGCGTCAAGCGGCCGCTTGACCGCAGCGAGCGCTTGATTGAGCGCCGCTAGCGCGAGCTTGGCGTCGCCGACCAGCGGCGCATCGACTCGATAGTTGGCGCCGAGTACCGCCGCATCGACGTCGAGATGAATCACCTTGGTTTTACCGGGGGGCGGATGGCGCCAGCGTTCGGTGGTCACCGAGCCGGCGCGGCAGCCGGCAAAAAAAATCACATCCGCCTGATCGACGATCGCGCGCGTTTCCGGCGTGCCGCCGTTGGAGCCGACGACGCCGACGGCGAGAGGGTGCTCCTCGCCGATCGAGCCCTTGCCGCTGATGGCGGTGGCGACGGGTGCGGAAAGGCGTTCGGCGAGTTCCAGCAGCTCGCCTTCGGCGCCGGCGATGACGACTCCGCCGCCGCAGATAAAAACCGGCCGCAGCGCCGCGCGCAGCAGCTCGGCCGCGCGTTCGATGAACATCGGGTCGGGCGCCGCTCGCCGCGCCGGATATTCATTGAGCGTTGCATCACCCCAGATGTCGGCTTTATCGACCAGGCCGTTTTGCACGTCGAAGGGGAGAACGATGTGCGCCGCCCCCGGCCGCCCGGTGGCCATCTGGTTGAACGCGGCGCGGAAGGTGCGCGGAATATCGTCGGCGCGATTTATGACCGCGTTCCATTTGGTCACCGGACCCATGAGCGCGCCTTGATCGAGTTCGGTGAGGGTGTAGCGGCCGCGCGCGGCGACCGAGATATCGCTGTTGATGCCCAAGACGGGCACGGACGACTCGTTGGCTTCGGCCAGGCCCGGCAGTATATAGGTCGCGCCGCCGCCGCTCGGCCCCTCGCAGACGCCGACTTTACCCGACACACGGGCGTAGCCGTCGGCCATGTAGGCTGCCGAGCGCTCGTCGCGCGCGAGAATATGCCGCATTCCGTGCGGCATACGCGCCAGCGCATCGTAGAACGGCAAGCTGGTGTCGCCGCAAAGCCCGAAGATGACCTCGACGCCATGCACCTTGAGCATCTCGACCACAGCCTCGGCGCCGCTGACGGCGGCCGGCAACGATTGATCCATTTGGTTCATTGGGTTCTTATAGCGCCTCTGACAGCCGCAGGCGAGAGGCAGTCAGTTCGCTTTCGTCATGTCAATCTCTGTGGGCCGCTTCCCCGTAGCTTGCTGCGGGGTACTTCATTCGAGCGCGGTTTCGCCTGACGCTGCGGCGGTGTTGGTGCGCGGCGCCGGGATATAGTAAGTTTCCAACGACCGTTTAGCTTATTTCATGCTCGCAAGGAAAGGAATCCATTATGGGCACGACAAATAAGGGATGGTTTGCTGTCTCGCTAATCGCGGCGTTTTTCGCCTGTTTCATGCCGCCGGCCGAGGCGCAGGATATTTACAAGGACAAGACGCTGACTTTCATCGTCGGCTATTCGCCGGGCGGGACTTACGATCAATACACGCGGCTGATCGCGCGCCATATCAGCAAGTACCTGCCGGGAAACCCGACGAGGGTCGTCGAAAATATGCCGGGCGCCGGCGGTATTATCACGGCCAACCATCTCTATAACCGTGCGAAGCCGGACGGGCTCACGATCGGGGCGTGGGCCTCTCCCCTGGTCTTGCAGCATGTGATGGGTAACGATGCCATCAGGATCGACGGCCGCAAGGTCGGCTGGGTCGGCGTCCCCGCTCCCTACGACACCGCCTGCCACTTCAATGCGCAGAGCGGGATCAGGACGATCGACGACTGGTTTGCCGCCAGGCGCCCGATAAAGATCGGCTCCATCGGCCCCGGCACGAGCCTTTCCGACGTGCCCAAGCTGCTCAAAGCGGCGCTCAATCTGCCCATGGAAATGGTCGAGGGATTCAAAGGCGGCGCCGATGTGCGGCTGGCGGTGGAAAGCGGGGAGGTCGACGGGCTCTGTGCTTCCTGGCAGGCGACCAAGGTCACCTGGCGGGGCCATATGGACAGCGGAAAAATCCACGTCGTGCTGCAGGCGACGCTCAAGTCCCATCCCGAATTAACGAAAGTTCCACTGGCGATCAACTACGCCAAGACCGATGCGGCGCGCACGCTCTTGCGCGTGGCCGACAACGTACATGTTTACCAGTTTCCCTATTCGGTGCCGCCGGGCACGCCCGCGGACCGGCTCAAACTGCTACAGGAGGCTTTCATAAAAACCCTGCGCGACAAGGATCTCGCGGCGGAAGCGAAAAAGTCCCACCTCGAAATCGCGCCCATCGACGGGCCGACCACGGCTAAAACGTTCGCGAGCCTGTATGATCTCGGCCCGTCGCTGATCGGGCAATTGAAAGAGATACTGATACCGAAGAGGTAGGCAGAAAAGTTCTGCCAAGTTAACAGAGTTCAAAACGTTCAAGCCGCTCAAATCGTTCAAACCATCGGACAGAAGCTGGGAGACTCTGGCGTCAATGAAAAAAGTCGTGGTTACGGGGGGAAGCGGCAGGCTGGGACAGTTCGTGATTCGCGACCTGCTCGAGCGCGGTTATCAAGTTTTGAGCCTGGACCGTGTGGCGCCGCGGGAAAAGCTGTGCGCGAGCTGGCTCGCCGATCTCTGCCGCGCCGGCGATCTTTTCGAGGCGTTGAGAAATGCCTACGGCATCATTCACCTCGGCGCCTACCAGGCGCCCAATCTAGCGCCGGACGCCGAGACGCTCAGCAATAACGTGTCGGCGACTTACAACGTGCTGCGCGCGGCGGCGGATATGAAAGTGAACAAGGTCGTCCTGGCGTCGAGCACGGCGGCGTTCGGCTTCATCTACGCGACGAAGATCCGGGCGCCGGAGTATTTGCCGCTCGACGAAAATCATCCGTCGAAGCCGCAGGACTCCTACGGGCTTTCCAAAGTGCTCGGCGAGCAGATCGCCGACTCCATCGTTTCGGTGAACAAAGAGATGACGGTAAGCAGCCTGCGTTTTCCCGGAGTCAACTTCGATCTCACCTACGAAAGCTTTCGCGAGCGCTGGCGCAATCCGGCGTCGCGGGCGAGCGGGTTCTGGACCTACATCGACGCGCGCGACGCCGCGACAACTTGCCGCCTGGCGCTGGAGGCCAAGTTCAAAGGCCACGAGGTCTTCATCGCGTCGGCGCCGAAGAACTGTATGATTCAACCGACGCTGGAACTGGTGAAGAAATTCCTGCCGAAGGGCGCCAGGATCAAAAAAGTCTCCGGCACGCACTGGAGCGCGGTCGATTCAAGCAAAGCGAGGCGCATGCTTGGATTCACACCAAAGCATCTGTGGCAGGATTATCTGCCGGAGGGGCGCGCGAAGTCGGATTGAGGCAAATCTGCCGCAAAGGACGCAAAGAACGCAGAATAAAAAATCCGGGTACGGGCATTATTAAGGAGCTCATGAGTATCTATGCTTGACGCCGACGACGCAGTTCAACTAGCTTTGGGCGAGCTTTGAGGGGCGGGACGGCGTTGTCGTGAGA
>CAZILB010000042.1:20593-23612 GCA_964539925.1 uncultured Syntrophobacter sp.
GTTGTCGTGAGAACTATCCTTTGACGGCTCGACGAAGTCGCCGCATAAGACGAAGGCGCCATGAAGTTCGGGATTCATATTTTACCGACCTATATGCCGGAGGTGGAAGGGCCGCTGCCCCGATTCTACGAGCAGATCTTCGAGTTGATCCGAGAGGTGGAAAGGCTGGGCTTCGATCAGGCCTGGGTGACCGAGCATCATTTCGGCGGCTACGGCGGCACCTTGCCGCATCCGCCCACTTTCCTGTCGGCGGCGGCCTGCAAGACTTCGCGGATTCGCCTCGGCGTCGCCGTCGCGGTGCTGCCGCTGCACAATCCGCTGCAACTCGCCGAGGCATACGCCATGACCGACGTGGTTTCGGGCGGCCGATTGGACTTCGGCATCGGCAAGGGCAGCGAGCCGGTGGAATATCGCAAGTTCGGCGCGAACCAGAACGAAGCCACCGGGCGCTTTCATGAGAGCGCTGAAGTTATTCGCCGGGCGTGGTCGGATCGGCCGGTAAATTTCAGCGGCGAGTTTTACCGTTATGAGAACGTCAATATTCTGCCCAAACCGGTGCAGCGGCCCCATCCGCGGATTTGGGTGGGGGCGACCCGAAGCGAAGAGACTTTTCGCTGGGCCGGGGACATGGGTTACGATCTGATGACGGTTCCGTTCGTGCATCCGTCGACGGAAGCGCTGCGCGACCTGGTCAAAATCTATCGCGACGCGCTGGCGCGCGGCGGCCATGATTTCGTCGGGCGCGAGGTGCTGGGCAAGTTTCACATTTACGTGTCCGACAGCTTCGAGCGCGGCCTCCGCGAGGCGGCGCCGTTCATGAAGAACTACAGCGACATTCATCATGCGGTGGACCCCGGCCGCCGCCTCACCGAGCGCGATATCGGCTCCGACATGGCGCGCGGTTTCATTATTGTCGGCGAGCCGGAGCGCTGCTCGGACACGATCCGGCGCTGGCAGGAAGAAGCCGGCATCACCGCTTTCTCCGGCACCTTTCACTTCGGCGGCATGCCGCAGGAACTGGCGCTTAAAAACATCCGCCTGTTCGCCGAACGCGTGATGCCGGAGCTGAAGGAGCGGTAAATGGTCCACGTAAAGATTGCGCACGCGCCATTATCTCGCCCGCATTCCGTCGTTTATTCCAATCTTGATCGGATCCCTCGCCGTTGTATAAACGAATGAGTACTGAGCCATCGCGCAAACCGCTCGAATGGTTTCGAGAGGGGATTCAACCATGGCGATTCATCCTTTGGCCGGAAAACCGGCGCCGCCCGAGATGCTGATTGATATCGAGCAGCTCGAGCAAGCCTACTATGAGAAAAAGCCGGATCCTGAAAATTCTCAGCAACTGGTGAGCTTCGGTACCAGCGGCCACCGCGGCAGTCCCTTGGACGCCACGCTCAACGAGGCGCATATTCTCGCGATCACCCAGGCGATTTGCGAATATCGCAAGAGTAACAATATTTCCGGGCCCCTCTTTATGGGCAAAGATACCCACGCCGTTTCCGGTCCGGCTCAGAAAACCGCGCTCGAAGTGCTCGCCGCCAACGGGATCGAAACGGTCATTCAACGGGACGACGGGGTTACGCCGACGCCGTCCATTTCACACGCGATCTTGGTCTACAACAGGGGAAGAAGGGACGGCTTGGCCGACGGCATCGTCATCACGCCGTCGCACAATCCGCCCGCCGACGGCGGCTTCAAGTACAATCCGCCGGAGGGCGGGCCCGCCGACACCGATATCACCGACTGGATTCAGCGCCGGGCCAACGATCTATTGCGCGGCGGCAGCAGCGGGGTCAAACGAATTTCCTACGAAGGGGCGCTGCGGGCTTCGACCACGGGTTCGGCTGACCTGGTGGCGCCCTACGTGGAGGACCTGACGGCCGTCATCGACATGGATGCGATTCGCGCGGCGCGGGTCAAGATCGGCGTCGATCCGCTCGGCGGCGCGGCACTGCCTTATTGGCAGCAAATCGCCGAGCGCCACCGGCTCGATCTCCAGATCGTCAACGACCGGATCGACCCGACCTTTCGCTTCATGACGCTGGATCATGACGGCAAGATTCGTATGGACTGTTCCAGTCCCTACGCGATGGCGGGGCTGGTGAGCCTCAAGGAGCGATTTCAAGTCGCTGTGGGCAACGACGCCGACGCCGACCGCCACGGCATCGTAACGCCGTCCCTTGGACTGATGAATCCGAATCATTATCTCGCCGTGGCGATTCACTATCTGCTCACGCACCGGCCGCAGTGGAATAATCACGCCGCGGTGGGCAAGACTTTGGTGAGCAGCTCGCTCATCGATCGCGTCGTCGAGAAGCTCAATCGGAAGCTCTTCGAGGTGCCGGTGGGCTTCAAGTGGTTTTCTTCGGGATTGTTTGACGGTTCAATCTGCTTCGGCGGCGAGGAGAGCGCTGGGGCGAGTTTTCTCCGGCGCGACGGAACGGTCTGGACGACGGACAAAGACGGCATCATCCTTTCGCTCTTGGCGGCGGAGATCATCGCGGTAACCGGACGCGATCCCGGCGCCTGGTACGAGGAATTGACCCGGGAGCTGGGTCGGCCTTTTTACGCGCGCATGGACTTGCCGTCAACGGCGGCGGAGAAAAGCGCTCTCAAAGCCCTTCGGCCCGAGGCCCTCGCGGCAAACGAGCTTGCCGGCGAGCCGATGACCGCCAAACTCACCAGAGCGCCGGGCAACGGCGCGGAGATCGGCGGCCTGAAGGTTTCGGCGCCGAGCGGGTGGTTTGCCGTGCGGCCGTCGGGCACCGAGGATCTGTGTAAAATCTACGCGGAGAGTCTGATTTCCGAACAGCACTTGAAAAAGATTCAAGAGGAAGCCCTGCAAATCGTTCAGTCGGTATTCGCCGCCAGTGCCGGGTAATGCCGCAGACCGCCGGCCGTGTCGGTCGATGGGAGTATTCACCGCGGAGACGCGGAGAGCACAGAGGGTAACCGGGTAAGCCGTGAGCGGTGAGCGGCAATATCCCGGAAGCGGTTTTCGGTCCGAACGGCTAAC
>CAZILB010000042.1:23712-25873 GCA_964539925.1 uncultured Syntrophobacter sp.
CTTTCGAAGACTTTCGCCATGCCGGGCCGGCCGCCGGTGAAGTTGTGCATGGCGTAGCGGAATTTCATCGGATGAGTCGCGCTCTCTTGGTAATGGGCGTCGAATTCATCTTTGAGCTGCTGCAAAGCGCCGGATAAACCAAAGGGCATAAGATCGTTGTCGGTATAGGCGGGCCGGACGTAACCGACGGATAGGATCTTCTTGCCGTTCATGTCGATCCCGTAGGGTATATCCGAGTCGCAGTAATCGCCGATCCATTTGAAATCGAGAGAAGCGCAGATTTCCAAAGTGTATGGGCTGGGCCGCGGACCGGGCGACATGTAGCCGGTCGGGCGTCGGCCCGTGGCTCGCTCGATGGCCGCGATGGATTTGACGATCGCGTCCCGTTCTTCTTCCATGGTGGAATATTCGAACGGATGGCGGCATTGATCCCAATGATGACAGGCGACCTCGTGGCCGCGCGCCGCCGCGTCGCTCAAGGTTTCGGGAAACAGCTCGGCCATGAGTCCGCTGGTGAGTACCGTGATTTTGACATCATATCTGTCCAGGATATCGAGCAGTCGTCGAAATCCAAAAGTGGCGCCATACTGGCGCGCGCCGAGCGCCAAAAAATCGATGCTTGCCCCGCCCGCGGTCGACTCCCGTTTGCGGATTGCCGTCGATCTCGGCACCGACTCCCACTCATGCATGATGTTGAAAGTGACGGCTATGCGATTGCCCCCCGGCCACGCGGTAAACCATTTTGGCCGCTGCGGCGACCGCGGCCGAAAGTCCCACTGATAGCTGCTGATCAGATCCGTGTTGCTCATCACCTGTCTCCTTTGCATGCAAATCAGTTGCACGGGCGCTCGTAGCGGTGTTGCGGCAAAAGTTGGGCCAGGAATGCGCGCCGACCTGGCGGCAATGCGAATCGGTGCCGTCCCAAGCGGAATGCTTTGATCCGACGATGCGAGCGGGGGGCCGAAAAAGCAAGAGGGCTCCGACCGATGCCGGAACCCTCTTGCGGCGCCATCGCGCCAAGGCGTTCACTATGAATTTTTTCCACTCGCAGGCTAAATGGTAGCGTTTCTCAAGCTATCGAGTGTCGCTTCCTTTTGCCGCTAGTGTTCAGCCTCATTTTGGGTCTCTCGCCGCAGCGAAATCAAACCTTCCGGGGTTTAGCGTGAAGGCGTAACATCTAGCCACTCATAACCGAGAAGCGCGCCGTCAACCACGGATCTTCTTCTTTTCTAGCCAGGTGGAGTATCCTCTCTCATGCTGCGTACCTCCTGGCTGCGTATTTGAGCAATGCGCATGCCAAAACAGCGATACGATTTTTCCCTGGTTTTTCAAGCAACGGGGAGCCGAAGGGCCGCTGCGATGGTCTCATCCGTGAGAAATGCGCTGCAAATTTTTCTAAAAATTCGGAATGAATCGATCCGGCTTCCATGTGCCTCGATTGGGAGCGGGATGCCTAAATCGCAAAGTCCGTAAAACGCTTCGCGCGCCTCGCCAAATTCCCGGCCAAGCTATTATTGTCGCTGTCGAATCCATTTGAACGCAGCGGTAGGGACTTGGCGACGAAAATCACCTGGGCGGCGATGCAGGCGTCGTCATCGAGCGCTCGTGAATGATTGCTTGCCCTGGCGTTGAGTGGCTTGCTGCGAGCGCGCCGCCTTGGCTTTCTACGGGTCGTGTTTTTGTGCTAGACGATGGGCATGGGCAACGTCGATGACACACCTTCGCGCCCGCCGCTGTCCGTTCCGTTCTTTTACGGCTGGTTCATCGTTGGGCTGAGTTTCCTTGCCAACTTGACGGCGGCCGGCATACGCTCGGCGCCGTCCGTTCTCATTCATCCGCTGGAAGCCGAGTTCGGCTGGTCGCGAACCGCCATCGCCTCGGCGGCGAGCCTGAATCTCCTTTTGCTCGGCGTCTTCGCACCCATTGGCGGCTGGTTGATCGACCGCATCGGCGCGCGCCGGGTGATTCTCGGCTGCTTGACTACGATCGCCCTGGGACTGGTTGCGACCGTTTTCATCCAGGAGCTTTGGCAACTGATCATTCTCTGGGGCATCGTTTTAGGCATGGCCACCGGAGTCACGCCGGCACTGGGGGCCAGTATTGCCAGCCGCTGGTTCGTGCACCGCCGCGGCCTTGCCATCGGCATCATGACCAACGCCAA
>CAZILB010000043.1:0-5370 GCA_964539925.1 uncultured Syntrophobacter sp.
CGATTCGCTCCCGACCTTCGCACACGGGCACGGGATGGCGGGACTCGTTTTGACGGGATTATTTTTTGCCGGATCAAGGTCAAGGTCGCGCAGGTCTCGGGAAAACAGGAACGACTGCACAAACTGCTTACGAAACCGGTTGGGCGTCCGTTTAGCACCGCGCTGTTTCAGCGCGGCGGCCGCAAATGAGAGTCGGATTATCTCGCGCAAAGACGCAAAGGGCGCAAAGGAATCCGTCCAAAGTCTTTCTTTCCTTGCCTGGAGGGTGAAGATATGGTGGCGCAATCCGGTGAGCGCCATCCATAATTGTTCGCCTGAATAAATATGTGCCGATTAAAATCGCGCCTGGTCGATCTTCAGTCCCAGCGCATATTTTCCGACCGTTTCGTAATGGGCGAGACGTCCCTGGGAGTGTTGGCTGATGACGTGAATGTCCTGGAAGTGGCGCTGTATCGGATTCCCTTCGAAGATCGCCGTAGCGCCGGAAGCATGATAAACGGAATCGATGACTTCGACCGCCAGTCGAATCGCATGAGTCGTGGCCAGGCGCAGGACCGCGCGCCGTTCCAAGGTGATGGCGCCGCGGGAGACCGCCTCATCCCAGATCTCGCCGACCGCCTCGGTCAAAAAAGCGCGCGCCGCCCGTAGTTGAGCTTCACTTCGGCCGACGCTCGCTTGAATTACCGGCTGATCGCGCAGCGTTGCCTGCATGGATCGCGGCGTCTTGGCGCCCGCCAGCTCAAAAAATGCTCCCAGGCATGCGCGGGCGGTTCCCAACGCTACCGCGGCATCGCCGCAGGCGAACAGTAACGCCCGGGGAAAAAGGTAGAGCGGCCCGGGTTCCAGCAGCGGCGCGCCGGCCTGAAGGACCGTTCGCTCCTCGGGCACGAAGACATCGTTCACGACAAAGTGATGGGTGCCGGTCCCGCGCATGCCGCGCACGTGCCAGGTATCGAGGAGCTCGGCCTCCGCGGCCGGAACGAACAGGTAGCGTTCCTCGGGTCTCCCGTCTGCAAGGTCGGATTGGCCGCTTTCCTGAATCAGGGCGCGTGCCGCCAGCCAGGCGGCCTGACGGCAGCCCGAGCTGAATCCCTGACGGCCGGTGACTCGATAGCCCCCGGGCGCGACGATGGCCCGGGCCGTCGGGGCCGACGTATTGGCGACGACGGCGTGGGGCGTGTCGATCCAGATCAGCCGGGCGACATCGCGCGGCATGCGAGCCGCATAGGTCGCGAAAACCGCGCACTGGTTGACCACCCAGGCGGTGCTCGAGTCGGCTTTACCGAGTTCTTCGAGCACATGGATGTAGGTCGGCAAGTCGATCTCGGCGCCGCCGATGGCCCGCGGAATCATCAGCTTGAAAAAACCGGCGTCGGCCAGCGCCTCAAAAAGCGGCCGCGGCAACTCGCGATCGGCCTCGATCTGATCGGCGCAGGATCGGATGGTAGGAGCCAGCTCTTTGGCGGTGTAAAGCGGCGATCGAATCTCTTCGGTGGTCATGGAGTGGGCGTCACCTCGGCGGCGCAACGCTTGCCTCTTGAAACTCGAAGCAAAGAAGCGCTCACCGAGCCTCGAGATCGCTCGGGGTCTTGTCGGCGCAACGAACTCCATCAGCTGTTCGCTGCGCTTCTGGAAACTTCTCTACTCCAGTCGAAACTCAATGTCCATCGCTTAGGAAGGGGTCACTGCCGACTGTCTTTTTCCGCCCCAATGCCACCAAGGCGGCGTTCTTACAGGCCGTAAAACGCTCGGGAGTTGGTATCGAGAATCTTTTGGGCTTGTGCGCTGTTGATCCGGCCTTCGTCCACCCAACTGCGCACCTCATCGAGTCCACCCAGGTTGGCGGAGATGTCGGTGTGGCTGTAGTCGGTGCCGATCATCAAATTGTCTTCAGTGCCGAACTCCAGCAGCGATTCGACGTCATCGATCGGGTCGATGGTGACGAATATGCGATTGGCGCGGAAAATCTCCGGCTCCAGTTCATGTAGCCGGGGCAATCGAGCCTGCTGGCCGCGCAGCGTCTGGCGCTTGACCGCTCCCAACTGGGAAATCGCGTAGGGAATCCAAGAGGCGCCCGATTCGATCAGTCCGAACCGCAGCCTTGGGAACTTTTTTGAGACGCCTGAACTCACCAGCGCGGTGAAAGAGTATATGATCGGGAACCCCCGATCCCACTCGCTCGCCGGCAGCGGATGGCCGGTGTGGATGCACAGAGGGATGTCGAGGGCGCTGGCTTCCTCATAGACTGGAAAGAAGTGCGGGTCGGTGACCTTCCTGTCCAGGTCGAAGCCGCGCTTGTAGATGCCGCAGGCGCCGTGCTTTTTCGCCCAGCGGAGCTCCTCGACCGCTTTGTCGGGCTGCAGCAGCGGCAGCACGGCGGCCCAGCGCAGGCGCCCGTTGGTACCTGCGCATTTGTCGGCGATCCAGCGGTTGTAGGTTGTGGTCAGCGCCCATTCGGCTTCTGCGTTACTGGTATTGTAGCGGATGAAGAAGGTCGGGAAGATGACCTGCATATCGACGCCCATCTTGTCCATGTGAGCCAGTCGGCCGGGCACGTCTTGAAGCTCTCGAAACACCCTGGGGGGATGGTTGATTTCATCGCGGATGGCACGGTTCTGCAATCTGCCTTCGACCACCCAGCAGCGGCTGTTTGTCGGGTTGTAACCGGCGCGTTTGGCTTCGTCGGGCGGCATCGAAATGGTCACGGGAATATACTTCGCGTAGGGCGTCCCTTCCAATTTTTTCCAAGTGTCTTCGCACTCGTCGACATGCGTATCGGCATCAATGATCGGCATGGGAGGATCTCCTGATTCTTCACGTTTAAATGATTTTCCGCTTTCGACGTATTCGGTGAAGCGACAACCGGCTCAAGCTCGCAAGGCTCCAATATAGTTTGATTTTCCAGCTTTTTAAACAACCCGGCAAAACCGCCGATGTCGTCAGACTCCCTCATGGCCTGGGACGGATCGCTCCAGGCCGGAAGCAATGAACGCTGTCCGAAAGGGTCATGACCGCCCATAGCTGATCGCCTCTAAAACCGCGGTCAAAGGCGTTTCCGAACTCCTATCAGTTTAGATTGCCAGATCGGCATGTGTCCGATAATCTTCGCCATGCAGAAAAAGTCAGCCGGGCGAAGCGAATGAGGTCCGAAATGAGAATCGGCTTGAGTCCTCTTCAAGGACAAGCGAGCTTTGGCGAGACGCTGCGCGAATGCGAGCGGGCGGAAGCGGCCGGGTTCGACTCGGTGTGGCTGGGCGAGCATCACAATAATCCCATTCTACACCCGGCACCGCTCATCGGTCTCGCCGCCATCGCCAGCCGCACAAGCCGCATCGCCCTGGGCACGGGCGTGCTTCTGCTGCCGCTCTATCATCCCCTGATGGTTGCCGAAGAAGGCGCGATGGTGGATATGATCTCCGGTGGCCGGTTGATCTTGGGAATCGGCGCGGGCTATGCGCCGGAGGAATTTGCGGCCTTCGGCTATCCGCTCAAGGAACGGGGCAGCCGTTTGGAAGAAGGGGCCGCGCTACTGTCCCGATTGTGGACTGAGGAGCATGTTACGCATCACGGAAGATATTATCAGGTGGACGATGCCACCGTAGCGCCGCGTCCGGCGCAGCGGCCGCGCCCGCCGATCTGGTTTGGCGCGTGGGCGGAGGCGGCGGTTCGCCGCGCCGCACGGCTGGGCGACGCCTGGTTTGTCGGGCCCTCGGCGACCCTCAAGGAGATCTCCCCCTGCGCGCGGATGTATCGGAAAGCATGCGCCGACAACGGTAAAGGCCAAGGTGAGATCGCTTTATTTCGTTATGTGTTTGTCGCGCGCACCACCGAAGAGGCGATCAGGGTTGCCGGCGGCCCGTTTATTCAAGCCTTCGAGCGGATGTACTTTCGCTGGCCTCATCCAGTGGTCAAGCGGCCGCACGGGCCACTGACAATTGAACGGCTCGCCGAAGACCGAATAATTTTGGGCGATCCGAAAACATGCGCCGATGAAGTCAACCGCTTCCGCAACGCGCTGAACGTGAAGCATCTCGTGTGCAGGTTCTCGGTGCCGGGGATTCCCCGTGAAGCGTGCGAGTTGTCTCTCGACTTCTTTACTCGCGAAGTCATGCCCGTGCTGCGGTCTGCCTGATGCGTTTGTCTTTGCGGAGCGCTGGATATCCAAACAATCTTTCGATTGGCCGTGCCGACCGCATGATTTGATCTCTGACAAAATACGTGCGGCCGGTCGTTTTTGCCAAACACCCTGTTGATTCAGGCTCCGCGTCTTCGGATTTCAACTTTGAACCTTGAAGATGGAACCTTGAACCGTTTGCGGCCGCTGGCGCCTGAGCATCGCCGCGCTTGATCGTGCCCGGGCTTTAAGGGATAAACGTCCGTAAGAACGGCGGTCACGACGACGACCTGAAAACCATAGCTGAAGAGATTGAAACAACCATGAATACGACGACAGATGAAATCCGGGTCATGACCTCGGGCGCGTTTACCGCGGCCTATCTTGAGCTCCTTCCCCGACTCGAACTTATGACCAAGAAAAAACTCGTCACCGCGGCAACGTCCATAGGGACGGGGGAGAACTCCATCCCGAATCGGCTGCGGCGCGGCGAAGCCGTTGATGTTGTCATCGTCGCGGACGCGGTGCTGGTCGGATTCATTAAGGACGGGCTCGTGCTGGCCGAAAGCTATACTCCCCTCGCACGATCGGCCATCGGGGTAGCGGTGCGGGCAGGCGCACCCAAGCCGGACTTGAGCACGGTCGACGCGCTGAAACGGACGCTTCTCGATGCGAAATCCATCGCGTACTCCGCCAGCGTGAGCGGCGATTACCTCGTGAGTGAGCTGCTCCGGCGCTTGGGAATTGCCGACCAGGTGTTAAGCAAATGCCGGCGCATCGAAGGCGGCGAACGAGTCGGCGCGGTGATCGCGCGGGGCGAGGCGGAGATCGGCTTCCAACAGATAAGCGAACTCCTTCCCGTGCCCGGCATAGCTCATGTCACCCCGTTGCCGCCGGCAGTGCAGAAAGTCTCCGTGTTCTCGGCCGGTGTGGCTGTGAGCAGCGGGGATGCGGACGCGGCTCGCACGGCAATCAGATTTCTATCGTCAGCCGACGCCGCCGAGGCCATCACGAAAAGCGGGTTGGAACCGATCGGAAAGAAATGAGCGTTCAAAAAGTTCAAGCCGTTCAAAACGTTTAAGTCGCCGGCAAAGTCCGATCGGTTGCAATCGTGCCAATTCTTGTGACCGGCTACGACAATCGACGGTTCCAGGTCGAGTCGTCAAAGTATCAATCGGATTGCTCGGCCGGGCAAGCGCGCGGTTTCCTCAACCGCGGTCCAGTTTAGTTTCGGCGACGCGTTTTGCAGAATCACT
>CAZILB010000043.1:5470-13893 GCA_964539925.1 uncultured Syntrophobacter sp.
GGTTTCCTCAACCGCGGTCCAGTTTAGTTTCGGCGACGCGTTTTGCAGAATCACTCAAGCGGCGCCTTTGGCGGCGAAATGCTCCCAGGCGCGCACGACCGAAGTCGGTTTGAAAGTCCGTTTGGCGATCTTCTCGGCCTCGTCGCGCTCCATAAACATTGGGTTGCCCAGCCGCACGGCTTCGGCTTGCAGCCGCGCCGACTCCTCGAGAAAAAGCGCCAATATACAGACCTCGCGAATCGACTTTCCGACGACGACGGCGCCATGGCCGCGCAGCATCAACGCCTTGGCGTCGCCGAGCAGCCTGGCCATTTCCCCGGCCCTCGTCGGCGATTCGACCTGTCCCGTGCCGGTGTAAAGCGGCACGCCTTCGTAGAAGATCGCGCTGTAATTGTGCATGGGGCGTATGGTTTGGCCGAGCACGCTCAGCAGAATCACCGCCGGCGAGTGAAAATGAAAAACCGCATTGACGTCGGCACGGGCTTTGTAAATCGCCTGGTGCAGGGACGACTGCGGCACCGGTTTTTCGAAGTCGACGAAAAACAACTCGTCGCTTCTCACCAGCGCCGGGCTCTTGCGCGGCATGAACATCATCTCAGTGCCGTCGTTGCTGCGAGCGCTGAGATGGGCGAAGGCGTCGCTCAGTCCCTCGCGATAGATGATCCGAAGCGCCGTGATGAAGTCGTTTATTGTGGCGCCGTAGCTTTCGTCGATCATGTTTCCTTTTCCTTTCCCTCGCGTTTTGCCGCGGTTCTCACCGAGATTTATTACGGGCTCGCATGGGATGTTGGCGTCGCCCCATTTTCCTTGACATTTATCCCAATCGGCAACCGGTGTCACCAGGGTGTGGCGCTTTCACCAGGCACGGATGCGGCTCTTTGCGGCTCGACGATTTTTGCACGAAGCGGTTTGGCTAATGCGCCGGACACATCCCTCAATCGACGGGCAAAAAAACCCGATGTTCCGCGCCCGGGAAGCATTAAGGTGGTTTGGCGCCCGGCGGGGTCGGATTATTCGCGGACTTTAACGCCATCCTTGCGCAATTTATGTAGGTTGGTATTGGGCATTACTGTTGCTCTACGTCGGGACTCTGGGAATCCGATCTATGAAGCGCTTGCGGGAAATTTTGCAGCTCCAGCGCAGCTCACGTTGACGGGGGAGAACGTCTATGACAGCCGGAGGCTTGGATGTCATTCATATCGCCGCCGCAGCCTTGATTTTTCTTTTTCTCACGGCAAGGAAGGTGAAAAAGCCACGCGGCAGCTTTTTTAGATTTTTTCGCATGCGGAACAATCCCGTGATCGATGGCGCTTGCGGCGGTTTTTTTAAGAAGCCGCGCATCCCCTCTTTCAAGAAATGCCCGAACTGCGACGAGCCAGTGCCGCTCGCAACGGTACTTTGCCATGCCTGCGATTACAATTTTCTTGCCGCGCGGCCGGGACGTGGGCAGAAACTGCTGCCGCCGCCCCAACCTATGGCCGACGAGGTTTCGGAGAAAATCATCGCGTCGGTGGGGCTTTGATATAACTGCGTTGACAATGATCCATTAGTTGAGTTCTTCGCCTGCCCAGTCGGGTGCGCTGTCTAAATTCAGCCGGGAAGAACCGGTCGGCAACTTGGTAGGAGGTGACGACCTGGATCGCCACCCTTACGAACCTGAATTCGCCGCCATTTCCCTGGGCCGTATCCGCTGCCGAATTACCTTTCTTGAATTGGTGAAGCGAATTCGATTATGCTGCGGCCGTGAGCGATTCGTTGGCGGCAAAAGGAGGTCGTATGGCCAAGATCAAACATATTGCGATCGCAACCCAGGATCCCGACAGCACCGCTAAGTTCTACATCGAAGTGTTCGGCTTGCGCGAAATCGCCAGGATCAATAGTCCGGGCGCGCAGGGCTACCATCTCACCGACGGCGACATCAACCTTGCGATTTTGAAATTCAAAAACGACCAGACGGCGGGCGTGCCCGCGGGCAAGGAATACACGGGGCTGCACCACATCGGCTTTGAAGTGGAGAGCCTCGCGGAGATCGATAAGCAGCTCGCTGCCGCAGGCGCGCCGATTCGCGACGATATCAACGAGGTGCTGGGGTTTGGGAGAGGACTGCCGTCGCACATCAACGCCGAAGTGAAATACAGCGCTCCCGATGGTGTCATCATCGACGTTTCCGAAACCGGCTGGGCTGGAACCGCGCGTCATCCGCATTGATTAAGAAACGGCCCGTTGAATCGAGAACCTGGCGGGCGATCTCCGAAAAACTTCTGGCCATGTCTGAGACGCGGTTGATCCGAACCGTTTGCGATCCCAATTGCCACGCGAGTCCGCGCTGCGGCATCGCCGCGCACATCGAGAACGGGCGCATCATTAAAATCGAACCGGGTTCCTTTCCGCTGCCGGAGTACGACCGCCGAGTCTGCGCCATGGGCATGGCGCGCCTGGAGCAGCAATACCACAAGGATCGTCTCCATTTTCCTCTGCGGAGGGTGGGTGAGCGCGGGAAGGGCCAATGGCAGAGAGTAAGTTGGGACCAGGCGCTCGACTTGATCGCCGAACGGCTGTGCCAGGTCGCCGCAGAATACGGCTCGCGCTCTCTGGCGTTCTTTGCCGGCAGCGGCGCCGCGGGCGTGCTGACGAAGAACTCGGCGCACCGTTTCGCGGCGGCTCTTGGCGGGACCGCCCATCGCGCCGGCGGCGTCGATTACGGCGTGCCCAAGGGACTCGAATACATGTTCGGCGTGCCGGCGTCGACGTACTTCAGGCCGGGCGGTCACGAAATGGCCGATGCCGTGAACTCGCGCGTGATCCTTCTCTGGGGCGGCAACGGCGCGGACACCCGGCTCGTCGATTTTCATTTTATCGCCAAAGCGCAACAGTGCGGCGCCAAGCTCGTCTGCATCGATCCCAACCGCAGCGCCACGGCGCAGCGCGCCGATCAATGGATATCGCCGCGCCCCGGCACCGACGCTGCTCTGGCGCTTGCCTTGCTCGATGAGATCCTGCGCCATGGCTGGCAAGACGATTCGTTCTTGAGCGTCCATAGCAACGCACCGTTTCTAGTCCGGCGCGACGACGGGAAGTTTCTGCGCGGCGCCGATCTATTCGGCGGCGATGCTGTGGATTATTTGGTTTGGGATTCCGCCCGGGAATGCGCCGCGTCCTACGCCCGCTGCGCCGCGCCGGCGCTACGCGGCAGTTATCGCGTGACGCTCGCCGGCGGTGCGACCATCGAGTGCAGCCCGGCATTTGAGCTTCTGTGCAACCTCGCGCGGAGTTGTTCCGCCGAGCGCGCCGCTGCCATCACCGGTGTGCCGGCTCGGGTGATCCGCGAGCTGGCGCGCGAGTTTGCCGCGCGCAGGGCGGCGGCGATCCGCATCGGTTACGGCGTCGACCGTTGGTATTACTGCGACTATACGGCGCGGGCGGTGGCCAATCTCGCCGTCGTTACAGGGAACATCGGGGTTGCCGGCGGGGGCATCAGCGTGCATGACGGCACCTATCCTGCGCCGCTCGATCTCCATTCCTTTCGCGCTCCTGGCGGGCGCGAGGCCGCGACTCTCGACATCATTTCGCTCATGAAGGCGATCGAGGACGGGGAACCCTATCCGGTGAGAGTCCTGTGGCTCTCGGCTTCGAACATGTTCAACCAGACTTCGGCGAACCGCTCGCGGGTGCTCGGCGCCATTGTTCCCAAGCTGGATCTCCTGGTCGTGGTCGATCATTTCATGACCGACACCGCCGCGCTCGCCGATATGGTATTGCCGGCCTGCACGATCTTCGAGAAAAAAGATCTCGTCGCCGGCATGTTTTTACAGCTCCAGCGCCGCGCGGTGGAGCCCGCAGGCGAGAGCAAAAGCGATTGGGAAATTTTCGCCGGCCTGGCGGGTCGGATGGGGTTCGGTGAATTTTTCGCCGCCCCGCAGGATTCTTACTTGAAAGAGATGGTCGAATCCGATCATCCCTTGCTCCAAGGCATCACTCTGGAGCGTCTCGAGCGCGAGGATGCCGTGCTGCTTAACCGCCCGCGCGAGCCGTACGTGGCATTCGGCGATTTTAAGTTCCAAACGCCGTCGGGACGAGTCGAGCTTTATAAAGAAGAGCTGGTTCGACACGGCGCCGAGCTGCCGTATTATCATGAACCGGTCGAGGCTTCGCCCGTCAATCCGCTCTACGATCGCTTTCCCTTGACCCTGTTGTTTTCGCATAGCCGCCATCGCATCCACTCCACCTTCGCGAATCTGCCAAAGTTCAAGAAGCTGGAACCTGAACCAATCGTGGAGATCCATCCCACGGATGCGGCGCGCCGAGCGATCGCCAACGACCAGCGCGTGCGCGTTTACAACCAGCGCGGCAGCGTCTGTCTCAAGGCGCGGCTAAATGCCGATCTTAAACCCGGAGTCGTCGTCATCCCGGAAGGCTCCTGGGTCAAAGACTTTGCCGAAGGCGATCCCTACAGCCTCACCCATGAGTTAGTCAGCCCGACTTCGGAGAACTACGCGTTCTTCGACACTCTGGTCGAGATCGAACCGTTCGGCAAGCTCTAGTTTCTGACGCGCGCGGCGGGCGGGGTTTCGGTTCCGAAGTTTCTTAGGCCCGGCAATAGAATCCAACATCCGAGAGTGAGCAATCCGCCGACGGCGCAGCCGAACAAGAGAGAACCGGGCGCGCCGAGGAGCGCGGCCATGAAGCCCACCTCGGCTGCGCCGACCGAATTGGCGCCCTGAGAAAACATGTTGAAGACGGAAAAGGCGCGGCCGCGGACGCGGTCGGGCGTGAGCAGGTGGAAACTGGTCTGACGCATGACCGCTTGCAGCGAATTGGCCAGGCCCAGGGCGCCGAGCAAGAGCAGCGACAGCCAAAAATTCGTCGAAACGGCGAACGCTCCGAGCGCAAGGGCGTAACCGAGAAAGGACCAAAGCGCGAGCCGGCCTTTGCGTTTTACGTCGCCGATGGCCAGCAGAGCAAAGGTGCCAAGCACGCCGCCAATGGCGGGGGCTGAAGAGAGCATACCGAAGCCCGCCGGGCCGACGAAGAGAATGTCTCGGGCAAATATCGGCAACAGGGGCCGATAGTATCCGACGCCGACGATGACAAAATCGAGCAGGACCAGCGTGAGCACGATCGGCTCGGAAAACAGAAACTTGACGCCGCCCAGAAAGCTCGTCAGGGAAAATCGTTCCCGCGCGGCTTTGTCCACTGCCGGAACCGCGAGCAGCAGAATGGCGCCGGCCGCGGGCAGATAGAATAGCGCGTTGAATAAATAGGCGTTCCCCGTGCTCATCCAGGCCAAGCTCAGGCCGCCGAGCATCGGGCCGATGAAGTGGGCGCCCTGCGAGACGCTTGAGTTGAGCGCCACTGCGTTGGTCAAGTGCGAGCGCGGCACCAGGTGGGAAATCAATGCCATGCGCGTCGGATTGAGCACGATGTTGAGCGCCGAGGTGAGCGCCGTGGCGGCCAGGACATGCCAGACTTGGATCAGCCCGGCCTGGGTGAGGACGCCGAGAGCGACGGCGACGAGAAGATTGCCGAAGATTGTGATCAGCAGGATCTTCTTGCGATCGAGAAAGTCGGCCAGCGTGCCGCCGAAGATGCCCAGGGCGAAGATCGGCACCCCTTGAGCCACGCCCGTGAGTCCCAACATAAACGCCGAACCGGACAGCTCGTAGACCTGATAGAAATTCTGTGCCTGGCGCATCTGCTGCGCCGTTGTGGCGAAAAGTCCGAGCAAGAATAAGCAACTGTAGTCGCGATAGCGCAGCGACGCCCAGGGCCGTAATGGCGCGGCGCGGGCATTGGCGGCGGGCGAATCGTCGGACATGGATAAGATGGACCGGCTCTATCTGCCGAGGATCCGCATGACTTCGTCTTGGATCGTCCTGATGGGAAGTTTTTGGGCCGCGGCGATGCGTTTGAGATCGTCGTATTCCGGCGCCGCTCGTTTGCCGCCGTTGGGCCGGAGCACGATCTTCACCGTCACCTCGCCGAAACGGGTTTTGACCTTTCTCGACTCCCGCGGCAGGACCACACGCCGGATCGCGTGGTAGCGCACGCCGATGGTCGTGGTCTCCTGGAGTATGATCTTAGCGATGGCGTCGCGCTTGGCCGGTTCGCAGATCACCGCCAGCAACGTGGCCGGGCGGTTTTTTTTCATCTGAATAGGCGACAAAAAAACATCCCGGGCGCCGGCGCTGAACAGGCGCTCCATGACGTGGTCGTACCACTGCGGATTCATGTCGTCGATATTGGTTTCGAGCAGCAGCATCTCCTCGTCCTTTAAACTTGCGCTTGTCTCCCCGAGAACCAAGCGGAACAGATTGGGGCGGGTGGTAAATTCCTTTTGACCGGTACCATAGCCGATGCTCTTGACGGTCATCGGCGGTTGAACGCCGAAACTCTTCCCCAAAGATCTGACGATCGCCGCGCCGGTGGGCGTGATGGTCTCGCCCTCGAGATCGACGCCGAAGACGGGAAGACCTCTGAGCAGTTCCAGGGTGGCGGGACCGGGAAGGGGTAGAGGCCCGTGCTCGGAGCGGGCGATGCCCCGGCCCAGAGGAATCGGCGAAAAGTGCAATTCGTCAATTTCAAGCTCGCGGCTGCCTATCGCGGCGGCCATGATATCGACGATGGAGTCAGTGGCGCCGACTTCATGAAAGTGGACGCGGTCCAGGGCGACGCCGTGAATCTTCGCTTCCGCCTGCGCCAGGCGGGAGAAAATCTCGATGCCGGTGGCTTTGATCGCCGGCGCGAGTCTGCTGCGTTGGATCAGCTCGCGAATTTGTTTCCACGAACGGGACGATTCGGGCTTGGCGCAGATCACCCGGAGCCGCGTGGCGCGGACCGAGTGAACGAGTATTTTCGACGATTTAACGTCGAACTTGAGAGTCGGGATTTTTTTTAGCTCGGCTTTAAGCTTGTCAAGCGGCAGGCCGAGGTCGAGGAGTGCGGCGATAAACATGTCGCCGCTCAGGCCGCCGATCAGTTCGCCGTAGGCTATCCGCATCCCATCCGCCTATCCCTCGTGTTCGTGCACGTGAAACAGGATCGAGTGAAAACGAACACGAACCACGAACACGACTCTACCATTCCCGGCGCTCTTCCCGGCCGTCGGTGTCGATGCGCACGATTTCGGACTTGAACGGCTTGCCGAGCAGCGTGTCGATGAGCCAGTTGACCACCAGCGGGCGCGCCTTGGGATTGCGGATCGAGTGGCGTTCGCCCGCGAAAACGTAGAGCAGCTTGGGAGCGGGGATTTCTCCCATCAGTTGGTAAACAAATTTCATGTCGCAGTGTTCGTCGTCCTCGCCGGCGACGACCATGTAGGGGCGGGTGATCTTTGCGGTGACGCCGCGCAGCGAGAGCGTTTGACAAAACTCGTCGAACGCCGCCTCGTCGTCGTAGCCCGACATATACATGTAGTTCAGCTTAAATGTAGGCGACGACATGTTGAAAATCGCGTACTGTCCCGGCTCCATGCAGACCCCGCTTACGGCGCAGGCCTTGAAGCGCTTTTCTTCGGCGACCACCCGCGGCGCCCAGTAGGAGCCCATGCTCGAACCCATGACACCGAGTCGCTCGGCGTCGATCTCCGGCCGCGCGACCAGGTAATCGGCGGCAAGCTTTCCGGCGTCGGCATAGTTGGATGCGGTGCAGGGGACCCCGCCTTCGCGGGTTTCCCCTTGGCCCGGCCCATCGATGGCCAACACGGCAAAACCGTTTTCGATAAACGGATCGCCGTTGGCGGGGTTGTCTTCCTTCACCCCGTCCATGCCGGGAATATACATGACGCAGGGAACTTTCTCGCCGGGTTTCCTGCCGGGCGGGAGATGGAGGATCGCCTGAATTTTTTTCCCCTGGTAGGGCAGCTCGACGCGCTCGATGGGCCGGCCGGCGAATTGTATAAACCTGTCGTAGCAGGCGCGCTTGTGTTCTTGCCAGGCGATGCGCCGGGGATTGGCGTCCTCGTAGATCGCCCACATGGCGTTGGTGTAGAAACAAGCGGCGATGTAGTAGTGCTCGCGCGCTTCGGCCAATTTGCCGGCGGCTTCCGCGCTTCGCCCCTGTTCCTCGCGGCGCGCCGCCGCCCGGGAGAATTCCCGCGGGATGTCGACGAATTTTTTGATCCGGTCGCAGACCTCGGTTAAATCCTTCTCAACGCCGGGGCCGCAATTGCGAATAATCTTTCCGGTTCGGCCTTGATCCCAGTCGATACCGCGGGTTTGAATGATCTGATCCAGGATCCAGCGCTGCTCGCGCCAGCGTTTCATTTTGCGTTCGGTTTCGATTCTCATAAGGCCTCCGGGCTGTTCAAAGTTCAAGGTTCAACGTCGGATCTCGGAATCGAACAACAAGACTATCTGGCTTTGACGAAGCGATCGTCGATGAATTTTTTCAGGTCCGCCTGTTTCAGCTGCGGCGTCGAATCGAGC
>CAZILB010000043.1:13993-25741 GCA_964539925.1 uncultured Syntrophobacter sp.
ATCGTCGATGAATTTTTTCAGGTCCGCCTGTTTCAGCTGCGGCGTCGAATCGAGCAGGCTGTCGCGCACCGCTTCGAGGCCTTTGAGTCCCGGATAGGGCGGGCTCGAGATCGCCTTGTCGTACTCCTTGTAGCCGCTTTCCAAAATACGGTCTTCGGCGCGCATGTACTTTCGTAACACGCGCAGGGCGGCGCGGCTGTCCTCCTTGTACACTTTAGCGCCATCGGTGAGCGCGGCCATGTAGGCGCGGGCGATTTCCGGTTGGCTTTGAACGAAGGAGCGTCGAACCGCGATGCCGGAAAAGGTAAATTCCCGGCCAAGGTCGGGAATGTGGAGCAGCGGACGATAGCCGAGATCGCGGGCCGCGGTCGATGTCGGCGGCGAGAGGATGCCGGCGTTGACGGCTCCGGCGCGCATGGCCGCGAGAATTTCCGGAATTCCGCCGAGAGAAATCATCGTAACGTCTTTAAGATTCAGCCCGAACTGTTCCAGGGCCGCGCGCACGGCAAGGTCGCTGGCCGACCCGAGGCGGGTAATACCGATTTTCTTGCCCTTGAGATCGGTGCCTTTGACAATGCCGGCCTCGGCCATCAGGGTAAATACCATTTGATGGGTGGTGGTACCGATCCAGGCGAAGTCGGCGCCCTGCGCCCAGGCGGTCATCATGGGCGCCGGAGAGAGGTGGCCGAATTGAATTTCCCCCGCCAAAAGGGCTTGGACCGCGGTAGTGCCGCCGCGGATATAAACGAGATCGGAATCGAGCCCATGCTTTCTAAAATGACCGTTTTCATGGCTCAACCATAGCGTGCCGATGCCGGCGGACAAGGCGCTATAGGCCGTGCGCACGGGAATTGGCCGGGTCTGGGCATGAGAAGAAGTTGAAGCGTTGGCAAACAGCGACCAGGCGACCAGCGAAAGCAGCAGCGGGGGTAGTCGTCGATTTTTCATCCCATTTTGCCCCCTGTTTGGCGGCGTTAGGCACTTTCCCTCAGGGTCGAGCACGGGCGCGCCCTTGGATGTGTAAGTTGGCGCTGACTCTAGTGAAAATTGCAGCGGATCGCAAACTTATAAGCGCTGCCTCGACGGCGCGCGGCTGGTTGATTCTAGCCGGCTTTTGTGATTATAAGAGCTTGTAACCAATCTTCCTGTGTAACTACGGAAACTTACTATGCTATTTGATTTTGCCAACGTCTTGGTGTTTACCGCGTTGGGACTGGGGTTTGTCGGCGTCAATTTGTTGATCGGGAAATTGCTGCGACCAGACAACCCGCAAATACGCAAGCTGTCTACTTACGAATGCGGCGAGCCATCCACCGGCAGCGCCTGGGTGAATTTCAATATTCGCTTTTACCTGGTCGCCTTGATCTTCATTATATTCGAAGTGGAAATAGCGTTCCTTTTTCCCGTGGCGGTAGTATTTCGTGAACTGGTTGAAAGCGGGGAGGGATTGGTGGCCTTTATCAAGGCGTTTATCTTCGTAGGCATCCTTTTCCTCGGGTTGATTTACTCCTGGGCCAAAGGCGATCTGGAGTGGGTCAAAAAGGTCAAGGCGTGAGCGATTTTTCCAGGAGCGCCCCATGAAGCCCTTAATCAACTCGCTGCCCGAAACCGTGTTTACGACTAAGGTCGACGATCTGCTCAACTGGGGGCGGGCCTCGTCGCAGTGGTATATGCTTTTCGGCCTCGCCTGTTGTGCCATCGAGCTTATGCAGACCGGTGGGCCGCGCGCGGATCTCGACCGTTTTGGCGCGGTGCCTCGGGCCACCCCGCGGCAGTCCGATCTGATGATCGTCGCGGGCACGTTGACCTATAAAATGGCCAAGCGCACCAAGCTGCTCTATGACCAGATGCCCGACCCCAAGTATGTTATCTCCATGGGCAGTTGCGCCAACTGCGGCGGGTTGTTTCAGCTCGCCTATTCGGTGTGCAAGGGCGTGGACAAAATTGTTCCCGTGGATGTTTACGTGCCCGGTTGCCCGCCCCGTCCGGAGGCGCTGACCGAGGGGCTGCTACGAATCCAGGATAAAATGATGCGCGAGCGCTGGTTGGTAAAATCGCCGCGCCCGCTTGAGCAAGCAACCGAGACCGAGGAGTCGGCATAGGACAAATGAACGCCAAGGAAATCTACGCCACGCTGGAAAAGCTGTTTCCCGGTAAGGTGAGCAACTTCAAGAGCGACGTCATGGAACCCTATCTGACCGTGGACGGCGCGGCGATCGGTGAAATCTGCCGTTTTTTGCGCAACTCGCCGGGTTTCAAGTTCGAGGTGCTGTCCGATTTGACCGCCGTGGATTGGCCGAAGGAAGAAAAGATTCAGATGGTTTACCACCTGTTTTCTTATTCGCAGAACCATCAGATTGTCCTGAAAGTCGATCTGCCGCGAGACCATCCAAAGATCGCTACCTTAGAAGATCTGTGGAAGGTCGCCAACTGGTTCGAGCGCGAAGTTTACGACCTGTTCGGGGTGATCTTCGAGGGGCACAGCGATCTTAGGCGCATCATGCTGCCCGAGGACTGGGTCGGTTACCCGCTGCGCAAGGACTATGTCGAGCAGGAAGAGTACGACGGCATCAGCACGCAGCGCGCGCCGCTGGTAGAAAAACTGCTGCGCTAGGAAAGCGATGAACGAGACGGTTCCATCACAGGGCGGTTTTTACACCGAAGATATGACCATCAGCGTCGGGCCGCAGCATCCGAGCACGCACGGCGTGCTGCGTTTCGTCGTCAAGACCGACGGCGAAGTGATCAGCGAAGCGATCCCCGACGTCGGTTATCTGCATCGCTCCATTGAAAAAATCGGCGAAAAGGTCACCTATCACGGTTATGTGCCTTACACCGATCGTGCGGATTACCTCGCCGCCATGTTCGCCAACCAGGCTTTCTGTATGGCCGCTGAAAAACTCGCCGGCACCGAAGTCACCCGGCGCGGCGAGTTCTGCCGGGTGATCGCCTGCGAGCTTAACCGCATCGCCAGCCACCTGATCTCGGTGGGCACCTTCGGCCAGGATATCGGCGCCATGACGCCGTTCGTCCACGCCTTGCGCGAGCGCGAGTCGATCAACAATCTGATGGAAGAGATCTGCGGCGCGCGCCTGACCTATAACTATATCCGCATCGGCGGCGTGGGGTACGATATTTTGCCGGAGACCTGCGCCAGGATCGCCGCATTCCTGGATCACTTCGAGCTCATCGTCGGCGAATTCAATCGGCTGCTGTCGGGCAACAAGATTTTCATCGAACGGTTGGCCGGGGTGGCGGTGGTGAGCAAGGAAGACGCGTTTTCCTATAACCTTGTCGGGCCCAATCTGCGCGCGTCGGGTGTCCATTGGGACATTCGGCGCGACATTCCTTATTCGGTGTATCCCGAGATCGACTTTGAGGTGCCGGTGGGGACCGCGCACGTGGGCGCGCTGGGCGACAGCTTCGATCGCTACTGGGTACGCATCCGCGAGATGCAGGAGAGCGTGAAAATTCTGCGCCAGTGCCTGAAGATGATGCCCCAGGGCCCGGCCATCGCCAAGGTGGCGCGCAAATTTCGCCCGCCGGTGGGCGAGTGCTACGCACGGGTCGAGGCGCCGCGCGGCGACATGGGTTTCTACGTGGTTAGCGACGGCAGCGAATATCCCTACCGCGTGCGCATTCGTACCGGCTCGTTTACCGCGATGAGCATCATCGATAAACTCAGCCAGGGGATCATGCTGGCCGACCTGATCGCGCTGATCGGCAGCCTCGACGTAGACGCGCCCGAAATCGACCGTTAATCGGAATCGCGAGTTTTAAATGCAAGCTTACCTCGACCAACTGATGCAAGACGGCGCCTTTGGCGGACTTCCCACAGAAGTGGTGTATGCCATCGGCATGGTCCTGGCGGCGTTTATTGTGCTCTCTGCCTTCGTCGCGCCGCTGGCCGGCGTGACGAGTTGGTTGGAGCGGCGCGTCTGGGCGCGCATGCAGTCGCGCGTGGGCCCCAACCGGGTCGGTCCCCAGGGGATCCTTCAATGGCTGGCGGACGGCATCAAGAACCTCCTCAAGGAGGACTTGATTCCGGCGTCGGCGGACGCCAAGCTTTTCTCCCTGGCGCCCTACGTCGTCTTCATGGGTTTTCTTTGCACCTTCGTGGTGATCCCCTTCGGCGAGAATCTGATCGTCGCGGATCTTAACATTGGAATTTTGTATATCCTGGCGGTGACCTCGCTGGTGGTGGTCGGCATCCTGATGGCCGGCTGGGCGTCGAATAACAAATGGTCGCTCCTCGGCGGCATGCGTTCCGCGGCCCAGATCGTGAGTTATGAAATCCCTGCGGGGCTGGCGGTGCTCACGATAGTTTTCTTGGCGGGCACCATGAGCATGCAGGGCATCATCAACGCTCAAGGCTGGGCGCCCTGGGACTGGTTCTTGTTTCACAATCCGTTCGCCTTCGCGGCGTTCTTTATCTACTTCACGGCGGCCCTGGCGGAGGGCAACCGCACGCCGTTCGATATCCCCGAAGCCGAGTCGGAACTGGTTGCCGGTTACGTCACCGAGTATAGCGGCATGCGCTTTTTGTTTTTCTTTTTTGCCGAGTGGGGCAATCTCTACGTCATCGGCGCGGTCGCCACGACTTTATTCCTGGGCGGTTGGCAGGTGCCGCCGCTGCCGATCTTCGAAAACTCTCCGGTGCTGCTTGCCGCGGCCCAGTTTCTGACGTTTTTCCTGAAGGCTTATTTGTGGGTGTTCGTCGCCATGTGGGTGCGCGCGACCCTGCCGCGCGTGCGCGTCGACCAATTGATGTCGCTGTGCTGGAAATATATGGTGCCCCTGGCGTTTGTCTGCCTGCTCGGCAGCATCGGCTTTATGTTCATGGCGGACGACGCCCGGCGCATTTTCGGCGCGATCACACTCGGCTTTGCGCTCGCGACGCTAGTAAACTTTTTTCGCCGCGTGCTCTATCAAATCCGCGAGGCAAAGCCCGAACTCTATTTTAAACCTCATATTTAACGAACGAAGGTATTATGGGCCCAATCAGCTACGTTAAAGATATTGCGGACGCGGTCAAGTCGATTTACGAAGGTATGTCGATCACTTTATCGCATCTGGTGCGCCGTCCGATGACCATCCAGTACCCGGATAAAATCCCGGTGCCGATCCAAGAGACTTTGCCCAAGCGGTATCGCGGTATTCTCGAAGTCGATCTCGATATCTGCACCGGTTGCCTGGCCTGCGAGCGGGTCTGTCCGATCAGCTGCATCACCATCGGCATCGAAATGAACAAAGAGACCAAACAGCGCCAGTTTACCCACTTCGATATCGACGTGTGCAAGTGTATGTATTGCGGTCTGTGCGCGGAAGTCTGCCCGACGGGGTCGATCCGCCACTCCCAGGAGTTCGAAGGCGCGAGTTATAATCCCGCCGGGCTGGTGCGCCACTTTGCGCCGCAACCGGCGAATCTTTACAAACCGAAAAAAGGCGGCGAAACCGATCCCACGCTGGCGACTAAAGTGGAAATTGGAATCAAGTATCTTGACGAGTTCGCGACTCCGGATGGAGGAGGGGCGGCGGAGAAGGAATAGGGGCAGATCGCGGGGAGAGAGCGAAAACAATTTCGGCACCCCTTGATCCGAAACGGATCTTCCGGTAAGTGAGCCGGAAAGTTTCCAACATTCTCAGTTCCGCAAAGCAGCAAGTTTATGGATATTTCGACGGCGGTTTTTTATCTCATCGCGCTCATCACGGTGGCTTCCGCCGGCGTGGTGGCGTTTTCGGGCAACATTATCTACTCCGCTTTTTCTCTCCTCGGCACCTTTATGGGTGTGGCCGGTCTGTACATTTTTCTCGGCGCGGATTTCGTCGCGGCCGCTCAGGTGCTGATTTACGTCGGCGGCATTCTGGTATTGATTCTCTTTGCCGTCATGCTGACCCATCGGATCACCGATGTCGCGATTACCAACCGGGCGGCGGGACGCCTGCCGGCGCTGCTCATCGTCGGAGTTTTATTTTACTTCCTAACGCAGTCGATCAAGCAAACTTCGTGGGTCAAGGCCAAGGAAACCGATTATTCCCCGACCGCGGCCAAGATCGGCGAGCTCTTTTTGGAACAGTACCTGCTGCCTTTCGAGCTGGCCTCCTTGATCCTGCTCGCGGCTATGATCGGCGCCGTGGTGCTTTCGCGCAAGGAGATTAAAGAGTAGCCATGTCGCCGAACGATCTTTCGTCCTACCTGATCATCGGCGCGGTGCTATTCTCCCTGGGGCTTTTTACCGTGCTCACCCGGCGCAACGCCATCAGCGTGCTCATGGGCGTGGAACTCATCCTTAACGGCGCCAACATTAATTACGTGGCCTTTTCCCATTTTGGCACCGGCAATGCGGACGGCCAGCTCTACGCCATCTTCGTGATCATGCTGGCGGCCGCCGAGGCTGCCGTGGGCTTGGCTATCGTTCTCGCGATCTTCCAGCTCTTCCATACCATTGATGTCGAAGCGGCTGAGACGCTAAAAGACTAATATTTTGCATTTTTTATTTGGAGACGACATCGTTGAAAAACTTGGGGAGAGGATGATTCGACCTCCCGGCAATCGAAAATCGAAAATCTAAAATGGGACCGGGTTTCTCGGGGTAAGTAGGTTAGATGGACAGTCCGATACAGACCGATTTTATCCGTTGGATCATTTTCCTGCCGTTAATCGGCGCGATCGTCAACGGTTTGCTCGGCGCGAAGATCCAGAAAAACCTGGGGAAAGGCGCCATCGGCTTCATCGCCTGCGCGCCGGTCCTTGTCGCGTTCGCCCTGTCCGTCCACGCTTTACTGATTCTCAAAGGCCTGGCGCCGGAAAAACGCTTTCTCCTCGACCATCTCTACACCTGGATCGAACTCGGCACGCTGAAAGTCGACATGGCTTTTATGATCGACCCGCTCTCGGCCGTAATGATCCTGATCGTTACCGGAATCGGCGGTCTCATCCATATCTATGCCACCGGCTACATGCATGACGACAAGGCGTTCTGGCGGTTTTTTGCTTATCTCAATCTGTTTACCGCCGCCATGCTCACGCTGGTTCTGGGCGACAACTTGCTTTTGCTCTTTGTGGGATGGGAGGGCGTGGGTCTTTGCTCCTACGCGTTGATCGGTTTTTGGTATCAGGATCACAACAACGCCCGCGCCGGCAACAAGGCCTTCATCGTCAACCGCGTCGGCGACTTCGGTTTTGTCCTCGGCATGTTTCTCCTTTTCTGGACGCTCGACGCGCAAGGCCATGGAACGCTTATCTTCCGCGAGATGGTGCAGTGGGCGCCGACGATCCAGGACCAGATGCTCTGGGGAATTCCGGTGATCACGCTGGCGACTTTGTTTCTCTTCATCGGCGCCACCGGCAAGTCGGCGCAAATCCCGCTTTTCGTCTGGCTGCCCGACGCCATGGCCGGTCCGACGCCGGTGAGCGCGCTGATCCACGCCGCCACCATGGTCACCGCCGGCGTTTACTTGACCGCGCGAATGAACGTCTTTTTCTCCATGGCGCCGTTTACCTTGCACGTGATCGCCGTGATCGGGGTCGCCACCGCCCTGGTCGCGGCGACCATCGCGCTCACCCAATACGACATCAAAAAAGTCCTCGCGTATTCCACCGTGAGCCAGCTCGGCTACATGTTTATCGGCGTCGGCGTCGGCGGCTATGGCGCGGCGATTTTTCATTTGATGACCCACGCTTTTTTCAAAGCCTGCCTGTTCCTCGGCGCCGGCAGCGTGATTCACTCCCTGCATCACGAGCAGGACATGCGCCAAATGGGGGGGCTCAGGCAATATATGCCGATCACCTTTGCGACGTTTTTCATTTCCGTGCTTGCCATCGCCGGCTTTCCGCCCTTCGCCGGGTTTTTTTCCAAGGACGAGATTCTCTGGCTGGCGGCCTCCAACGATCACTGGGGCATCTGGTTTTTTGCGCTTTGCGGCGCCGGCCTGACGGCGTTCTATATGTTTCGCCAACTCTTCATGACTTTCTACGGCAAGTTTCGCGGCGACCACCACACCCAAGGGCATCTCCATGAGTCGCCCTCGGTGATGACCCTGCCGCTGGTGGTGTTGGCGCTCGGCGCGGTGTTCGCGGGTTTCATCGGCTTGCCCGAAGTGATGGGCGGCAGCCAGTTTGCCCACTGGCTCGAACCCGTGATCGCCCATGGCGCGGCTCATGATGCCTCCCACGCGCTCGAGTGGGGCCTGATGGCGGTATCCGTTTCCGTGGCGGCTTTGGGCTTTTTTCTGGCGTACCTAATGTACCGCCGGCAAGCGCTGTCGCCCGATACCTTTGTCAATCTAGCCCGGGGCGCATTCTATCGCCTGTTCGACAAAAAGTGGTATTTCGACGAGATCTATCAGACGGTCTTCGTCAACGGCACTTTGCTGCTGGCCAAAATTCTGTCGGTATTCGATCAGTATGTCATCGACGGCGCCGTCAACGCCTCGGCGGCGGTCACGCGCTTTATATCCTGGCTCAACGGTCTCTTCGACCAATACGTTATCGACGGCATGGTCGACGCCGTGGCCGGTGTCACGTTTTGGGCCGGTAACAAGTTCCGCCGGGTTCAGACCGGCAATATCAACGGTTATCTTTACGGCATTTTGATCGCGATGGCTTTTGCTATCTTCATCAAGATCCGTTACTGGAGCTGATTCCTAGGGGGCATCCGGAAGATGGAAAATCTGCTTACCTACATGACCTTTATTCCGCTTGCCGGAGCGGCGATCGTGCTGATGCTGCCGAATAACGCCAGGCTGATTCGTTGGGTCTCCGCGGCGGCCACCGTGCCGCCGCTGTTTATGGCGATCTGGCTGTTTAGCAATTTTGATCGCAGCCAAGCGGGGTTTCAGTTTGTCGAAAAATATGAGTGGATTCCCGCGTTCAATATTAGCTACTACATGGGCGTGGACGGTCTCAGCGTTTCCATGGTTCTGCTCACCGCGCTGTTGAGCTTTCTCTGTATCTTTGCATCCTTCGGGATCGACAAGGCGGTCAAAGGCTACTTCGCCCTGTTTCTCATGCTCGACACCGGGATGATGGGGGTTTTCTGCGCCCTCGACTTTTTTCTCTTTTTCGTGTTCTGGGAAGTGATGCTGCTGCCGATGTACTTTCTGATCGGCATCTGGGGCGGGCCGCGGCGCGAATACGCCGCAATCAAATTTTTCCTCTATACGCTGTTCGGCAGCGCTTTCATACTGATTGCGATTCTGGCCCTGTATTTTTCCAGTGACCCGCACACTTTCGACATGACCGTGCTGATGGCCCAGGCCGACAAATTCGGCACCCAAGTGTTGCCGATGTGGCCGTTCAATCAGCTCGGCTGGGGATTCCAACACGCGGTCTGGATGGCGCTGTTCATCGGCTTCGCGATCAAGATCCCGGCCTTTCCCTTTCATACCTGGCTGCCCGACGCGCACGTCGAAGCGCCCACGGCAATTTCGGTGATTCTTGCCGGCGTGCTGCTCAAGATGGGCACTTACGGCATTCTCCGCATCAATTATCCCATGTTGCCGGAGGCGACGGCGGACCTGGCCTTTTGGTTCCTGGGTGCGCTGGGCGCGTTTAATATTATTTACGGGGCTCTGTGCGCCATGGCGCAAAAGGACTTAAAGAAGCTGGTCGCCTACTCCAGCGTGAGCCATATGGGTTACGTGATGCTCGGCATGGCGAGTATGACCAGCCAGGGCATCAACGGCGCGGTGTTGCAGATGTTTAACCACGGCACCATCACCGGTATGCTCTTCCTTCTTGTCGGCGTGATCTACGACCGGGCCCACCACCGCGATATCGACGGCTTTGGCGGGTTGGCTGCAATCATGCCGGTCTATACCGGGGTTACAGCCCTGGCCTTCTTTGCCTCCATGGGACTGCCGGGTCTCTCCGGCTTTATCTCGGAAATATTGGTTCTGCTCGGCACGTGGCAAAGGTATCCCATCTTGACCATTCTCGGGGCTAGCGGGGTGGTCTTGACCGCCGGCTATCTGCTCTGGACGATCCAGCGTGTTTATCTCGGCCCGCCCAACGAAAAGTACGCAAATTTGCCGGAAATCAACGGGCGGGAGATGTTTACGCTGGTGCCGCTCGGCATCATCGTGGTCATTGTCGGCATCTATCCGGCCGTGGTGTTGGACCTGCTGCGAGCGACTTTGGATCAGCTCAACCAGATCATCGTGCCGCACCTCCAAAGTTAGCCCGGCCATGGATCTAAAAAACATTCCCAGCTTAAGTTTCTTTTACCCGGAGCTTATTCTTTTGGGCACGATCCTGGCGTTGGTCGTGCTCGATCTGGTGGTGCGCCAAAAGCGCATGCTGGCGTGGCTCTCGCTCGCTGGCAGCGTGGCGACGCTGGTCGCCACGATCGAGCTTTACGGCGTGGAACCCGGCTGGCTGTTCTACCGGATGGTCGTCCTCGACAATTTCAGCCTGTTTTTCAAAGTGCTGGTACTGGCGGCGACGATTCTTTGCCTGTGGATGTCGCTGAGCAGCAACGAGCTCAAGAACGTGTATCAGGGAGAGTACTACACGCTGCTTTTGACCAGCGCCCTGGGCATGTTTTTTATGGCCTCGTCGAGCAACCTGCTGATGGCGTACCTGTCCCTTGAGCTGGTCAGTCTTACATCCTACGTCCTTACCGGCTTCTTGCCGCGCAACCGGCGTTCCAGCGAAGCGGCCTTGAAATATCTCATCTACGGCGGCGTGGCCTCGGGTACGATGATCTACGGGATGAGCTGGGTCTTTGGCATGACTGGCAGTCTCGATTACGCCACGATTCAAACCGCGCTCGCCCAGCCGGATATCAACAAAGCGGCCCTGTTCATCGCCGTGATCTTCATCATGGCCGGCTTCGGCTACAAGATCGTTTTCGTGCCCTTTCATATGTGGTCGCCAGATGTCTACCAGGGCGCCCCCACGCCGTTTACGGCGTTTTTGTCGGTGGCCTCCAACGCCGCCGGCATCGCGATCATGATCCGCTTTTTTTTCCCGGGCATGTCGACCATGCTGCCCGACGGGGACTGGGCCTATGTGTCCGGCGTCGAATGGCCCCATGTCTTGCTTTTTCTCAGCATGATCACCATGACCGTGGGCAATCTGTGCGCTTTGAACCAGCGTAATCTCAAACGAATGCTCGCCTACTCGGGAATTGCCCACGCCGGTTATATGTTGATGGGATTGGCGGTGTTGAACAGCGAAGGTTTGGCGGCGATTCTCTTTTACGTCGTCGTTTACTTAGTCATGAACATGGGCGCCTTTGCCGTGATCGGCATGGTCGCCAATGTTTCCGGCGACGAGGACATCGAAAGTTATCGGGGGCTCGCCTGGCGCGGTGCGGTCATTCCGGCCAGTTGCCTGGCGATTTTTCTCCTCTCCCTGACCGGTTTGCCCCCGTTCGCGGGATTTATCGGCAAGTTCTTTTTGTTCGCCGCAGTGCTTAAAGAAGGCGGGGCGTTTGTGATTCTGGCCCTGGTTGCCCTGATGAATAGCGTGGTGTCGCTCTACTATTATGCGAAGGTGATCAAGACCATGTTTCTCGACTCGCCGGCAGCGGAGGCCAAAGCTGTGGCCGTCCCACCCTATGACGTCAGCTTGCTGATTCCGCTCACGGTGTTGACGGTGGTTTTCGGAATCTATTTTGGTCCGCTGTTGCGCTACACCACCTATTCGCTCAGTTTCTTCATTAGATAGCTCGTGCGCGGCCAATCGGCTTGCGGTTGCTGACAATCCTTTCGATGAAGTCGAGCCGTTTTCGGCTTGAGGGG
>CAZILB010000044.1:0-7978 GCA_964539925.1 uncultured Syntrophobacter sp.
GGGACGACCATATTGGCGATTCGCCGCGAGGGAAAAGTGGTGGTGGTCGGAGACGGCCAGGTAAGCCTGGGGCAAACCGTCATGAAGCGCGGCGCGCGCAAGGTGCGCAAGCTTCACCATGACAAGGTGATCGCCGGTTTTGCCGGAGCGACGGCGGACGCGTTCACCTTGTTCGAAAAGTTCGAAGCCAAGCTCGAACAGTATAACGGCAATCTCAAACGCGCGGCGGTGGAGCTGGCCAAAGACTGGCGCACGGACCGCGTGCTCAGGCGTCTGGAAGCCTTGCTCATCGTCGCCGATCTCAGCGATCTTCTGGTCATTTCCGGCGCCGGTGACGTGGTCGAACCGGACGACGATGTCATCGCCATCGGTTCGGGCGGCAACTATGCGTTGGCGGCGGCGCGAGTCTTGGTCAAGCATACCCGGCTCGATGCCCGGGCCATCGCCGAGGAGGCGATGCGAACGGCCGCAGCCATCTGCGTTTATACCAACGAACAGCTCACCTTCGAAGAATTGCCCTGAGCCTCCTCGCCGAGCGAGGAATCTCAGGTTAAAGCGTGCAAACTTCAAAGGCTCGGTCCGGATTAATCGCGGCAAGTGTGCAATCGAGGTGCAACCCTTGCGGATCGAAGGCATGCCCTTCGGGATGGCCAATGCCAAATGTCAAATTCCAAAGATGAAATCTGGAATCCGCGATGTGAAATCTGGAATTCCGCGCGCCAGGGAGGAATCGCTCCTCCAGGACTAAACCTCGATCGACAGAGAGTCGTGAGTTTTCCTCGTAGCATGAGTGATTCGGCTTAGGGTCTCACAGTCCGGTCTCCTCGGGGCGGTCGGCGAGACCTTGGATCGTTTTCCCCCAGGAAAAAACCGATTGCATTTCCCAGGGAAATTGTTAGGAATTAAAATTCCCATGAAAGACCCCGCAAATACGGCGCTGCAGGATTTCGGATCGTCGCCGGCGCCGGTGATGACGCCGCGCGAGATCGTGTCGGAACTTGACCGTTATATCGTCGGGCAGAAAGAAGCCAAGCGCGCGGTCGCCATCGCGCTGCGCAACCGCTGGCGGCGCCAGTTGGTCCCGGAAGATCTGCGCGAGGAGATCGCGCCGAAAAATATCATCATGATCGGACCCACCGGCGTCGGCAAGACGGAAATTTCCCGGCGTTTGGCCAAGCTTGCGCAGGCGCCGTTTATCAAAGTCGAGGCCTCGAAGTTCACCGAGGTCGGCTACGTCGGCCGCGATGTCGAATCGATTGTGCGCGATCTCACCGATCTCGCGGTCAATATGGTGAAGGAGGAAGAAAAACAAAAAGTCGAAATCAAGGCGCGCGAAGTGGCCGAGGAGCGAGTATTGGACCTGCTCTTGCCGGCCACTGCGGCCTCCGGCGATGTCGAAGCCGTGGACGGCGCCCGGCTGCAAGGCACCCGCGACAAGCTCAAGAAGATGCTTCGCGAAGGCAAGATGGACGACCGCTTCGTCGACATCGAGATGACTCAGAACATGATGCCGATGATCGAGGTGCTGACACCGCAGGGTATGGAAGGCATGGAATTCAACCTGAAGGAAATGTTTTCCAACCTCATGCCCAAGAAGACCAAGAAAAAGACCGTTAAGATTCCTGAGGCGCTGGAGATCTTGACCCAGGAAGAGGCCGCCAGGCTGGTCGATATGGATAAAGTGACCGGCGAGGCGATCCGCCGAGTGGAGCAATCCGGGATCGTATTTCTCGACGAAATTGACAAGATCGCGGGACGCGACTCCGTCCACGGCCCGGATGTTTCGCGCCAAGGGGTGCAGCGCGATCTCTTGCCCATCGTCGAGGGGTGCACCGTCAATACCAAATACGGCATGGTCAAGACCGATCACATTCTTTTTATCGCTTCGGGTGCTTTTCATAGCGCCAAACCCTCGGATCTGATTCCGGAGTTTCAGGGCCGCTTCCCGATTCGCGTCGAGCTGAGCTCGCTCAGCCAGGCAGACTTCGTGCGCATCCTGACCGAACCCAAGAATGCGCTGATCAGGCAATACGAAGCCCTGCTCGATACCGAAGGGGTCAGGTTGAAATTTGCCGTCGACGCCATCGAAGAAATCGCCCGGATCGCGTCCGACGTCAACGAGCGCACGGAAAACATCGGGGCGCGCCGGCTCCACACCATCTTGGAGCGACTGCTCGACGACGTATCCTTTGCCGCGCCCGAGATGCGCGGCAAAGAGGTGGCGATCGATGCCGATTACGTCCAGGAGCGGCTTGCGCCGATCTTGAAGAACGAAGACCTGTCGCGCTATATCCTGTAAACCAAGGATCGGTTCATGGAGAGTTTTATCGGCAAGGCGGAAGTGTTGATGGAGGCGCTGCCTTATTTTCAACGCTTCTACGGCAAGACCTTCGTCATCAAGTACGGCGGCCACGCGATGGAGAACGAGGAGCTCAAAGCGAGCTTCGCCCAGGACATCGTGCTGCTCAAATACGTCGGCATCAATCCCGTGGTGGTGCACGGCGGCGGTCCGCAGATCGATACGGTGCTGGACAAAATGGGCATCACCAGCCGTTACGTCCGGGGCATGCGGGTCACCGATCAGGAAACCCTGGATATCGTCGAGATGGTTTTGGTTGGCAAGGTCAACAAGGAAATCGTCACGCTGATCAACCAGCATGGCGGCACGGCGGTGGGCTTGAGCGGCAAGGACGGCGGGCTCATCCTGGCGAAAAAGATGAACGTGACTGTGGCCTCGGCCAACGGCGAGTCGCCGGAAATCATCGATATCGGCATGGTCGGCGAGATCATCGGCATCAGCCCCCGGGTGATCGAATGTTTGGATCAAAACAAATTCATTCCGGTGATCGCCCCGGTCGGCGTCGGCAAGGACGGCGAGACCTACAACATCAACGCGGATCTGGTGGCCGGGGAAATTGCCGAGGCGCTGCACGCCGAGAAGTTGATTCTCATGACCGACATCGAGGGCGTCAAAGACAAAAAAGGACAGTTCCTCAGCACCGTCAATGAAAAGCAGGCGCGCAGGATGATTCAGGACGGTGTCGTCGGCTCGGGTATGATTCCCAAGATCGAGTGCTGCATCAACGCGCTCAAAGGCGGCGTGGAGAAGACCCATATCATTGACGGCCGGGTCAAACACGCGGTCCTGCTCGAGATCTTTACCAAGGCAGGGGTGGGGACTGAGGTGGTACGCAAAACATGAAAAACCGTGATGTCGCTGCGCTCACCGATAAATACGTCGCCCGCACCTATGCCCGGAGCCCATTGGCACTGGTCAAAGGAAAAGGCACCAAAGTCTGGGACGCCGACGGCAAGGAATATCTCGATTTCCTAGCCGGGATCGCGGTCAACAGCTTGGGCCACTGCCATCCCGCCATCGTGCGCGCCATCCGGCGGCAGTCGCAGAAGCTGCTGCATGTTTCCAATCTCTATCATGTTCAGGCTCAATCGGAGCTGGCGCGCGAGCTCTGCCGCCATTCCTTCGCCGACCGGGTTTTCTTCTGCAACAGCGGCGCCGAGGCCAACGAGGCGGCGATCAAGCTCGCGCGCCGCTACGGCCTGGAGAAATTGGGCGGCAAGTTCGAAGTCATCTCGACGCACAATTCGTTTCACGGCCGCACGCTGGCGACGTTGACCGCTACGGGCCAAGAGAAAGTACGGGCCGGTTACGATCCCCTGCCCGAGGGCTTTCGCCTGGTGCCCTATAACGATCTCGGCGCCATGGAAGCCGCCATCGACGAAAAAAAGACCGCGGCGATCTTGGTCGAGCCGATTCAGGCCGAGGGCGGCGTGGTTGTCGCCGCCGACGCGTACATGCGCGGTCTCAGGGAAATTTGCGATCAACGGGGCCTGCTGCTGATCTTTGACGAGGTGCAGACCGGCATGGGTCGAACCGGGAAACTGTTCGGTTACGAACACTTCGGCATCCAGCCGGATATCATGACGCTGGCCAAGGCCTTGGGCGGCGGCTTGCCGCTCGGCGCCATGCTGGCGCGCGAAGCGGTTGCGCAGAGCTTTGGTCCGGGCAGCCACGCGTCGACCTTCGGCGGAAATCCGGTCGCTTGCAGCGCAGGCTTGGCGGTGATGAACGCGCTTTTGAAGGGCGGCGTCCTAAAAAACTGCGCGGAGATGGGAAAATACTTCGTCAAAGGGCTTGAGGCGCTCGCCAAGCGCTTCTCGTTCGTTCGTGAGATTCGCGGCAAGGGGCTGATCCTCGGGGTCGAGTTGGACATGGACGGCGCGAAAATCGCCGAGGCCTGCATGGACGCGGGGTTGCTGATGAATTGCACGGCGTCCAAGGTCCTGCGCTTCGCGCCGCCGCTGACGATTAAAAAGAACGAGATCGACCGAGGCCTGGCGATTCTCGAAAAGGTCTTTGCCCGCCAATAGATCGTTCCACTCTATTGTCGAAATATGAGCAAACGTGATCTATTAAATTTTCACGGTCTAAACCGGCGTGAATTTGCCGGGATTTTATCCCTGGCAGACGAGCTCAAGCGCAAGCAAAAGCGCGGCATTGCGCATCGACTATTGGCCGGTAAAGGTTTGGCGCTGGTTTTTGAAAAGCCGAGTTTGCGCACCCGCGCCACATTCGCGGTCGGGATGACGCAGTTGGGCGGAGACGCCGTTTATCTCGGGCCCGCGGAGGTCGGACTGGGCACGCGGGAAACACCGGCTGACTGCGCCCGCAACCTGGACCGATGGTTCGACTTGATCACGGTGCGGACCTTCGCGCACAAGATCATCGAGGAGATGGCCGAGTATTCATCGGTGCCGGTGATCAATGCGCTCACCGATGACTTTCATCCCTGCCAGGTGTTAGCCGACTGTCAGACGCTGATTGAACACAAGGCTGAGCTTGACGGCTTGAAGATCGCTTTCGTGGGCGACGGCAACAACATGGTTCACTCGTGGCTGGAGGCAGCGGCGATCGTGCCGTTCTCGTTCGTGTTGGCCTGCCCGAAAGGCTACGAGCCGAATGAAATAATTCTCAAAAGAGCTGTAAGCGCCGGCGCGGATATCACAGTCACCCATGCCGTCGAAGAAGCGGTGTCGGGCGCCGATGCGATTTACACCGACGTATGGACGAGCATGGGCCAGGAGAAAGAAACGCAGACGCGCTTGAATGCGTTCCGCCCCTACCAGGTGAATAGCCGAACGGTGGCGATGGCCAAAAAAGATGCGGTGGTGATGCATTGCCTGCCGGCGCACCGGGGCGAGGAAATCACCCATGAAGTTTTGGAAAGCCCACAGTGCGTCGCCTTTGACCAGGCTGAAAACCGCTTGCACGTGCAAAAGGCTATCATGGTGTGGTTGCTAAACGGACTCAACAGTTCAAAGGTTCCAAGTAGAAAACGATGAATGTCAAGAAAGTTGTGCTCGCCTATTCGGGCGGTTTGGATACATCGGTCATTCTCCGCTGGCTGAAGGAGGAGTACGGCTGCGAGGTGATCGCGTTTTGCGCCGACCTCGGCCAGGGCGAGGATCTCCGGCAGATCAAGCGCAAGGCGTTCGAGACCGGCGCCAGCAAAGTGGTCATCGGCGATCTGCGTGAAGAGTTTGTCAAAATGTATGTTTTTCCGATGCTGCGCGCCAATGCGGTCTATGAGGGTTCGTACCTGTTGGGAACCTCCATTGCCCGGCCGCTGATCGCCAAAGGGCAGATCGAGGTGGCGGTCCGGGAGAAGGCGGATGCGGTGTCCCATGGCGCCACGGGCAAGGGCAATGACCAGGTGCGCTTCGAGCTGACCTACTATGCGCTCAAGCCCGGCATCAAAGTCATCGCGCCATGGCGGCTGTGGAACCTCCATGCGCGCTCGACATTGATCGATTATGCGCGCAAACACGGCATTCCCGTGCCGGTGACCAAGGCGAAGCCGTATAGTATGGATCGTAATTTGTTTCACATCAGCTACGAGGGCGGGATCCTGGAAGATCCGTGGAAGGAGCCGCCGGCGGATATGTTTGTCTGGTGCCGGCCTGTGGAAAAGGCTCCCAACCGCGCGGAATACGTCGAAATCGATTACCAGAGGGGCGATCCCACGGCGGTCAACGGAAAAAAACTGTCCCCTGCACGATTGCTGGCGCGCCTCAACGAGATCGGCGCCAGGCACGGCATCGGACGGGTGGACCTGGTGGAGAACCGCTATGTCGGCATGAAGTCGCGCGGTGTCTATGAAACCCCCGGCGGCACCATTCTCCACGCGGCGCACCGCGGGCTGGAGTCGATTACCATGGACCGGGAAGTCCTCCATCTGCGCGACTCGTTGATCCCGCGCTACGCCGAAATGATTTACTACGGGTACTGGTTTGCCCCCGAACGCGAGGTTTTGCAGAAAGCCGTCGACGCCGCCCAAACCCACGTGAGCGGCCGGGTCCGGCTCAAGCTCTATAAAGGCAGCGCGATGGTTGTCGGGCGCAAGTCCGACCGTTCGCTCTATGATCCTCAGGCGGCCACCTTTGAGGCCGATCCCGCGTATCACCAGGGCGACGCGGAGGGGTTTATTGGCTTAAATGCGCTGCGGCTGCGGCTGCGCCGGCTGCAAAGGGCCAGGCGAGCGTAAGGCGGGGTGAAAAATGAGATTCTTCGGGGTTTCCTGTTGGGGGAGCACTTACCGCGAAGGACCTGGTGCGGCAAAAGCCGCAGCCAGATCGGATTATCTCGCGCAAAGACGCAAAGGCGCGAAGGAAAACAGATTGTCATTTCGACCGGAGGGAGAAATCTTTGTTAGATCCACCCGAATCCTTCGCGTCCTTCGGCAATAACGAGTCGGTGACGAAGTTGAAAACGACCAAGAAAAAGCTCTGGGGCGGGCGCTTCGCTGCGAAGACCGCGGATTCCGTCGAAGCTTTTACGGCGTCCATCGGGGTGGACGCGAGGTTATACCGCCACGACATCATGGGCAGCATCGCGCACGCGAAGATGCTGGCCAAGCAGGGCATCATATCGGCGAGCGAAGGCCGCAAGATCGTCCGCGGGCTGCAGAATATCGAGCGCGAGATCGAGAGCGGCAAGTTTCAGTTTTCTCAGGCCGACGAGGATATTCACATGAATATCGAGCGGCGCTTGACCGAGTTGATCGGTGCCCCGGGAGGAAAATTGCATACGGCGCGGAGCCGCAACGATCAGGTTGCGCTGGACATGCGGCTCTATTTGCGCGAAGAAGTGAAGGTCGTCATCGACGCTTTGCGGGCGTTGCAGCGCGAGCTGGCACGGGCGGCAAGAAAACATCTTGATGTCATCATGCCGGGCTATACCCATCTCCAGCGCGCTCAACCGGTGCTGCTGGCGCATCATCTTTTGGCTTATTACGACATGTTCGAGCGCGACCGCGAGCGCTTTACGGCATGCCTCGAACGCATCAACGTCCTGCCCCTGGGCTCCGGCGCGCTGGCCGGCACGACGTTTCCGATCGATCGGGGCTATGTGGCAAAACTCTTGGCTTTTGCCAGGATCTCGAAGAATAGCATCGACGCCGTGAGCGACCGGGATTTTCTGCTGGAGTTTGTGGCCGCTTCGTCGATTCTCTTCGTCCATCTGAGCCGGTTGGCCGATGAATTGATTTTATGGTCGAGCCAGGAATTCGGCTTCATCGAGCTGCCCGACGGCTACTGCACCGGCAGCTCGATGATGCCGCAAAAAAAGAATCCCGATGTGCCGGAGCTGATCCGCGGCAAGGCGGGGCGGGTGTTCGGTCACCTGCAAGCTCTGCTGACGATCATGAAAGGGCTGCCGCTGGCCTACAATCGAGATCTTCAGGAAGACAAGGTGCCGCTCTTCGAAACGGCGGACATGGTCAAAACGAGCGTCAAGATCATCGGCGAAATCATCCGCGGGATGACGGTGCGGCGAGAACGAATGTTGGCGGCGGCGCAAGAGGGTTTTATGAATGCCACCGATCTGGCTGATTATCTGGCCGAGCGCGGTGTGCCGTTTCGCTCCGCCCACGAAGCGGCGGGCAAAGTCGTGCAGTTTTGC
>CAZILB010000044.1:8078-25624 GCA_964539925.1 uncultured Syntrophobacter sp.
CGGTGTGCCGTTTCGCTCCGCCCACGAAGCGGCGGGCAAAGTCGTGCAGTTTTGCCTGGAACGGGGCAAGCGGATCGAAGATTTGACTCTGGCGGAGCTCAGGAATTTTTCCGCGAAAATCGACAAAGACATCTACGGTTTCCTTTCGGCGGAGGCGGCGATCGCGCGCCGCCGCACCCTTGGCGGCACGGCGCGTCGCAACGTCGCGCGCCGCTTGAAGGAATTGAGGGTGTAAATGAAGCGATTCTTGATCGTCGCGATACTCGCGGCGCTATTCGCCTCAGGCTGCGGCAAGAAGGGCGATCCCCGGGCGCCGGAGCTGGTGGCGCCGCGGACCATTACCAACTTGGCGGCGCGGCCGGGACCCGACAGCGTCATTCTTACCTGGAGCCGTCCCACGGCCTACGTCGACGGCAGGGAATTGAAAGATTTGGCAAGCTTCGTAATTTTTCGCAAGGAGATCTCGCCGACCTGCCCGGACTGTCCGGTGCCGTACCGCCCGCTGACGACGGTATACGTGGAGGACCGCGACAGGTTTGCCAGGCAAAGACAGTATCGGTTCGACGATCAGGAAGTTCGGCCCAATACCCTGTACCGCTACCGGGTTTCTTCGCAGCTGCTTGACGGTTCTTTGAGCGCGCCTTCCAACGAAGTGGAAATCAAGAGGTGACGGATGAATTATTTTGAATACCGCAACGGCGAAATGTTCGCGGAAGGCGTGGCGCTAAGGCGCATCGCGCAGGAAGTCGGCACGCCCGCCTATGTCTATAGTCTGGCAACGCTCAAACGCCACTACCAAGTCTTCGATCAGGCTTTCGCCAATGTGCCGCATATCGTTTGCTTTTCAGTCAAGGCCAATTCGAATCTGGCGCTGCTTCGCGCCTTCGCCAAAGCCGGCAGCGGATTCGATATCGTCTCCGGCGGGGAGCTTTTTCGCGCCTTGAAAGTCGGCGCGGACCCGAAGAAAATCGTTTTTTCCGGCGTGGGCAAAAAAAAGCAAGAGATCGAATATGCCCTCAACTCGGAGATCTTAATGTTCAACGTCGAGTCCGATCAGGAACTTTTCGCGCTGAACGAAATTGCCGCCGGCATCGGCAAGAAGGCGCCGATCAGCTTGCGGGTCAATCCCGACGTGGACCCGCAGACGCATCCCTATATTTCGACGGGGATGAAAAAGGCCAAGTTCGGCGTCGATATCAAAGGATCGCTGGAAACTTATAAAAAGGCCGCTTCCCTGAAGAACATCGACGTGGTCGGCGTGGACTGCCACATCGGCTCGCAGCTCACCTCGGTGACGCCGTTCGTCGACGCCCTGGCCAAGGTGCGCGAATATCTCGATCGGGTGCTGGCGGGTGAGATGAAAAAAGAAGGCGCGGCAATTCGTTATCTCGATCTGGGCGGCGGCCTGGGGATTACCTATCACGATGAGACGCCGCCGTTGCCGGCGGAATACGCGAAGGCGATTATCCGGGGAGTCGAAGGATTGGACGTCACGCTCATCCTGGAGCCGGGGCGGGTGATCGTGGGCAATGCGGGGATTCTGCTCACCGAGGTTCAGTACCTGAAGGAAACCGACAGCAAAGTATTCGTGATCGTCGACGGCGGCATGAACGATCTCATTCGCCCGGCGCTCTACGGTTCCTACCAGGCCATCCAGCCCGTCGTCGAAAATAAAGCCGAGAATATCGTCGCGGATATCGTCGGTCCGATCTGCGAGAGCGGCGACTTCTTCGCCAAAGACCGCGAGATCGCGCGGCCCAAACGGGGCGATTTGCTCGCCGTGATGAGCGCCGGAGCCTACGGTTTCACCATGGCGTCCAATTACAATTCTCATCCGAAGCCGCCCGAAGTGCTGGTGGACGGCGACCGGTATGATATCGTGCGCAAGCGCGAAAGCTATGACGACCTGATCAACGGCGAGGTTATTCCGCCGTCGCTGCAATGAATTGTTCAAAGGTTCAAGGGTTCAACATTCAAAGGGGGCTCAGCCTTTAAAAGGGCTCTGGGGTTCCACGTTATGGAGCTGAAGTTTACCAAGATGCACGGGGCGGGGAACGATTTTGTCTTTCTCGACTGCCTGAAGAGAGACCTCGACGATCTGGAGTCGATTGCCAAAAAGCTCTGCGATCGGCGCTTCGGCATCGGCGCGGACCAATTGCTGACGGTGCATCCCTCCAGGATCGCCGACTTCAAAATGGAGATCTATAACGCCGACGGCAGCCAGGTGGAGATGTGCGGCAATGGGATTCGCTGCTTCGCCAAGTACGCGTATAATCACGGCCTCACGCAAAAGCGCGAACTCGAAGTGGAGACGCTGGCAGGCATTATTCGGCCCAAAATCGTCGGCGATTTGGTGGAAGTGGATATGGGCGAGCCGATCCTCGAAGGACGCAAGATTCCCGTGGATGCCGACGGCGAGATCAAGAACCGGCCGCTGACCGTGGACGGCAAAACCTACGAAGTGACCTGCCTGTCGATGGGCAATCCCCATTGCGTGCTTTATCTCGACGACATCGACTCCCTCGATCTGGAAAAAGTTGGGCCGCGTTTCGAGCGCCATCCGTTTTTTCCCAAGCGGGTCAACACCGAATTCATCAAAATTCTCAGCCCAAGAGAAGTCAAAATGCGCGTCTGGGAGCGCGGCGCGGGCGAAACCTGGGCCTGCGGCACCGGCGCGAGCGCGGTCGGCGTGGCCGGCGTGATGACCGGACGAACCGAGCGCAAAGTTACCCTTCATTTGAGAGGCGGGGATCTCGTGATCGAATGGCGCGACAACAACCGCGTCTATATGACGGGCGGGGCGGAAGAAGTGTTTCACGGCACCATCCAGATTTCATAGGAGCGAAGTTTATGTTTACCGGTTCCATGGTTGCTTTGGTGACGCCGTTCAAGAACGGCCAGGTCGATTGGCCCGCTCTCGAGGGGTTGGTTGATTTTCATTTAAAAAGCGGCACCGACGGGATCGTACCTTGCGGCACCACCGGCGAGTCGGCGACCTTGAGCCATCAGGAGCACGACGACGTCATCAAGGCGGTGATCCGAGCGGTCAACAAACGCGTGCCGGTGATCGCCGGCACCGGCTCCAACTCCACCGACGAAGCGGTGCGTTTGACGCGTGAGGCGGAGAAATCCGGCGCTGACGGCGCGCTGATGATATCGCCGTATTACAACCGGCCGACGCAAGAAGGCATCTACCAGCACTATAAGAAGGTCGCCTCCGAAGTCGGCATCCCGATCATCGTTTACAATATTCCCGGCCGCACCGGTTCGAAGATCGAGCCGGAGACGCTGGCGCGCCTGGCGGAAATCGACAACATCGCCGGCGTCAAAGAAGCGACCGGCTCGGTCGATCAGGCGATCGATGTCATCCGACTTTGCGGCGATCGTCTGGCGGTTTTTTCCGGTGAAGATTCGCTGATCTTTTCGCTCATGGCGTTAGGCGGCAAGGGGGTGATCTCGACGGTGGCCAACGTGGCGCCGAAGCAGACCGCCGAGCTCGCGACCGCGTGTTTGCTGGGCAATTGGGAGAAAGGCCGCGAGCTTCAACTTGCGCTCATTCCGCTGATTCGCAGCCTGTTCATCGAGACCAATCCGATCCCGGTCAAAACCGCGCTGTCGCTGATGGGCAGGTGCAGCGGCGAGCTTCGCCTGCCGCTGACGCCGATGGCTGAGGGCAATCTCGGCAAGCTCAAGCAGGCGCTGCGCGATTTCGGTCTAGTCTGAGCGGACGAGCGCCAAAACGAAGCACACGACGAATACGGAGTTAACCGCAAAGGTCGCAAAGGTCACGAAGGGGCGGGTTTCAAACCTGCCCCGAAACCGGGTAATGCTCGGTGCTCGTCTGAAGGGTCAAGTGGCATGTCATTGGGGCTTATCGTCTGCGGCGTTGGCGGCCGGATGGGGGGCGCCGTGGTGCGCGCGGCGCAGCAACTTGCGAACGTGAGAGTTGTCGCTGCGATCGATCGGCCCGGGAGCGCGAGATTGGGGAGCGACGCCGGCGCTATTTGCGGGGCGGGTTCGATCGGAATTCCGGTCACGGACAAGATCGACGCCGGACTGAAGGCCCGCCATGTCATCATTGATTTTACCAACCCCGAGGCTTCCATCGGTTTTCTCCGCAGCGCGGCAAAGAGCCGCATGCCGATGGTCATCGCCACCACGGGTTTCACTTCCAAACAGCGGACCGAAATCAAACGGCTGGCGCGCCGGACTCCGACATTGCTGTCAGCCAATACGAGTCTGGGCGTTAATGTTCTGGTCTCTTTGTTGGGCAAAGCGGCGAAGATGCTCGGCGACGACTACGATGTCGAGATCGTGGAGGCGCACCATCGCTTCAAGAAAGACGCGCCGAGCGGCACGGCCTTGGCGCTGGGACGGGCCGTTGCCGAAACGCTCGGGCGCGATCTCAAGCAGGTCGGCATCAGCGGCCGCAAAGGCATCGTCGGCGAGCGCGGCACAAAAGAGATCGCGCTTCTCTCCGTCCGCGCCGGCGACATTGTCGGCGAGCATACCGTGATCTTCGGTGGCATCGGCGAACGTCTTGAGTTTATCCACCGCGCCCACAGCCGCGACACCTTCGCCCGCGGCGCGCTCCGCGCCGCTCAATGGCTCGCCAAACGCAAGCCGGGACTGTACACCATGCAGGACGTGCTGGGGCTGGACTGACGAACAGCCGTCGGGATTGGTTTTCTGTTTCGCGCCGCCCTTGCGGGTGTCGGGATCGGTGAACCCGCGATGGGTTGGTTTTTGACTCTGTCCCCCCTATCCATTACATTGTCCGAATTCGCCGGCAGATAGGACTCCCCAATGGTGGACATGGACAAGATCGTGTCGCTGTGCAAGCGGCGCGGATTTATTTTTCAGTCGAGCGAGATTTATGGCGGCACGGGCTCCTGCTGGGACTACGGACCGCTCGGTGTGGAACTCAAAAACAACGTCAAGCGCGCCTGGTGGCGCGACTCGGTGCAAAACCGCGCCGACATGGTCGGCCTCGATGCGTCGATCCTCATGCATCCGCGCGTCTGGAAAGCGAGCGGTCATCTGGACCATTTCACCGATCCCATGGTGGATTGCCGCGCCTGCAAGCGGCGCTTTCGCTCGGACAAGCTCGAAGACGAAGGCTGGGTGCATTTCTGCGAGGCGACCAAAGGCAACAAGTTCAATATCCCGGGCGGCGAGCCGTGCAAACACTGCGGCCAAAAGCGCACGCTGTGCCCGGCCTGCGGCAAGGGGGAGCTGACCGAGCCGCGCCAGTTCAATCTCATGTTCAAGACCTTTATGGGACCGGTGGAAGACGATGCGGCGGTGACTTATCTACGGCCGGAAACCGCCCAGGGGATTTTCGTCAACTTCGACAACGTGCTTCAGTCCATGCGGCTCAAGCTGCCCTTCGGCGTCGCCCAGATCGGCAAAGCCTTTCGCAACGAGATCACGCCGGGGAACTTTACCTTTCGCACGCGCGAGTTCGAACAAATGGAGATTGAATTCTTCGTCATGCCGGGCACCGACGAGGAGTGGCACCAGCGCTGGATCGACGAGCGCTTTGCCTGGTACCCGCGCTACGGCATGCGCAAGGAAAATCTCCGTTTGCGCGAGCATGAAAAAGACGAGCTGGCGCACTATGCCAAACGCACGGCCGACATCGAATATCTCTTTCCCATGGGCTGGAGCGAGCTCGAAGGCATCGCCAACCGCACCGACTTCGATCTCAAGCAGCATGCCCAGTTCAGCGGCAAGGCGCTCGAATATTTCGACGAGGAGAGCAAGCAAAACATCATTCCCTTCGTCATCGAGCCGTCGGCGGGCGCGGACCGCGGCACCCTGGCATTTCTAGTCGACGCCTATCGAGAAGAAGAGGTCAAAGGCGAGAAGCGGGTGGTGTTGAATTTTCACCCGGACCTGGCTCCGATCAAGGTCGCCGTGCTGCCGCTGCTCAAGAAAAACTCGCGCATCGTTGAAACGGCGCACAAGCTGTCGGCCGAGCTGCGCCGGCGCTGGCACTCGGTCTACGACGACACGGCGTCTATCGGCCGTCTCTACCGCCGTCAAGACGAAGTGGGCACGCCTTTCTGCGTGACCGTGGACGTGCAGACCGTCGGCGACGACAGATCGTCTGCCGACGAAAAGGTGACCATTCGCGATCGCGGCACCATGCAGCAGATCCGGGTGCCGATGGCCGCGGCGGCGACGGCGATCGACCGGCTTATGCAGGGCGAGTGGGCCGAGGTCGCGCGGGAAGTCGGGTTGTTTAAAGAGTGATGGGAGGAGTCCACGAGGAATTTAACCGCAAAGAGCCCAGCGCGGCAAAGCCGCAACCAAAGGAGCAGAAGATTGCACCACGAAGGACAGGAAGAGTACGAAGTTCCCCCTCCTTCATCCTCCCCCGCAGGCGGGGGAGGAAAGAGGGGGGGCGATCCTTCGTGAGCTTCGTGCTCTTCGTGGTGGGTCATTCTCCCGTCTTGACCGGATTGGACATCAGGGGTGTTTGACGGCTCCTTGCTTGCGGCCGGCGATAAGAAGGACAAGGCGATTCTCCGCTATTATCAACGCGTCAAATTTCTCGTTGAACGCTACCGCCGATTTTTGATTCTCGGCGTTCTCTCGCTCATCGCCACGGATCTGGCCGGCATCGCGCTTCCCTGGCTGATCAAGGGCGGCATCGATACCGCCCTCCAGCCGGCGGCGGCCGATCATTCCCTCATTTATTATCCGATGTTGATTCTCGGCGCCGCCGCCTTGCAAGGCTTTTTCCGTTACTTCTGGCGCATCAACATCCACGGTTTTTCGCGCCGCTGCGAAGCGGATCTGCGCGAGCGGGTGTTCGCCCATCTGCAGAAGTTGCCGCTCAGCTATTTTCAGCACACCAAGACGGGCGACTTGATGTCGCGCCTGACCAACGACATCCATGCCGTGCGCGAGCTTATGGGGTTCGGTTCGCTGGCGATCATCGACGCCCTGGTGGTGATCTTTTTCAGCTTGACGCTGATGATCATGATCGATCCCTGGCTGACGCTCTGGTCGATGATGGCCATGCCGTTGATTCCCTTCGTCGTGCGGTTTTTTGGCGGGCACATTTTTCGCGTCTCCCACGACACGCAGCAACAATTGAGCGTGCTGAGCGCCTACGTTCAGGAGAATCTTTCCGGCATGCGAGTCGTTCAGGCCTACGCCCAGGAGCAAAACCAGATCGACGGCTTCGGCTCGATCAGCTCGGAATACCGCCGCAAGACCATGTGGCTGGCGACCCTTTGGGGAATATTCTGGCCGCTGATGCAGGCGATGGCCGGTATCGCGGCAACCATTGTGCTCTGGCTCGGCGGCCGGCAAGTTTTGCAGGGGTCGATGACCTTGGGCGAGTTCGTCGCGTTTAACGGCTACCTGGCCATGCTCACCTGGCCGCTGATGGCGGTCGGCTACACGGTTAATCAGTACCAACGGGGCACGGCGGCGCTGTCTCGGCTGGCGGAGGTTCTGGACACGCCCATGTCGCCGCGCTATGCGCCGGTGAACGGCACCCCTCATGACGCCGTTGTCAACGGCCGGATCGAGTTTCGCGGCCTCACGTTTGCCTACGGCGCGGACCAGCCGGCGATTCTGAAGAACATTCGTTGCGAAATTCCGGCGGGAAAAATCTGCGGCGTTGTCGGCGAAACCGGCGCGGGCAAGAGCACACTTGTGAGCCTTTTGCTGCGCCTGCACGAACCGCCGGACGGAACCGTTTTGATCGACGGGATCGATATCAAACGGCTGCCGCTTGGCCGTCTTCAAGAAGGGCTTGGCTATGTCTCGCAAGATGTATTTCTGTTCTCCGGCTCGGTGCGGGAAAATATCCTGCTCGGGATCGACAACGGCGCGGCGCATCACGTCCAGGAGGCGGCGCGCATCGCCCGGCTGTTGCCGGCGATCCAATCTTTCGGCGCCGGCTTTGACACGGTCATCGGCGAACGGGGCGTGCGCCTGTCCGGCGGACAGAAGCAGCGCACGGCCCTGGCGCGCGCGATCATAAAAAATCCGCCGATCCTGATTCTCGACGATGCCTTTTCCAGCGTCGATGTCGAAACCGAAGAGGACATTCTTCGCGAGTTGAGACAATTCATGCGCGGCCGCACGACGCTGTTGATTTCGCACCGCATTTCGACCGTGCGCGACGCCGACTTGATTCTTTATCTCAGCGGCGGCGAGATCCTCGAACAGGGGAGCCATGACGAGCTCTTGGCCGGACGCGGAGCCTACTACGAGCTTTACCGCCGCCAGAGCCTGGCGCGCGAAGTGGAAACCTTGGCCCGACCCGAGGTGAGGCGATGATCGGCGAAGCGCACCCCGAAGAGGAGATTCTGGGCAAGGCCTACGACGGGCGCCTGATGGTGCGAATCCTGCGCTACCTCAAGCCCTACTGGAAACTGTTGGCGGTCGCTTTTGTCTTTTTGCTGCTGCAAACCGGCGCCCAGCTTATGGGGCCGTACCTCACCAAGATAGCCATCGACCAATATATCGATCAGGGGGATCTGGACGGGCTCGACCGGATGGCGCTCGCTTATCTGGGCGTGGTGATCTTTGGCTTCGTCGTTTTATTCATTCAAACCTACACCACGGAATCCACCGGCCAGCGGGCCATGCATGATCTGCGCATGGAAGTTTTTTCCCACCTGCAGAAACAGGACCTCGCCTACTTTGACCGCAACGCCGTCGGCCGGCTCATGACGCGCACCATCAACGACGTCGAAACTCTGAACGAGCTTTTCAGCACCGGTGTGGTGGGCCTGTTGGCCGACGTGGCGATCGTCTTCGGCATCGCCGGCATGATGTTCTGGCTCAACTGGCAACTGGCGCTGGTCTGCCTGGCGGCTTTCCCGGCGATTCTCTATATCAGCCGGTTTTACCGCCGCCGCGCGCGCGAGGTGTACCGCGAGAGCCGGCTTATTCTCGGCAGGCTTAACGCCGGCCTGCAGGAAAATTTGGCCGGGGCAGCGACCATTCAAGCCTTCGGCCAGGAAGACAAGATGTATCGCCGCTTCCACGAGGTGAATCTTAATTACCGCGACGTGCTGTTGCGCAGCATTCGCTACAACGCGGTATTTTTTCCGGTGATCGAGCTCTTCAGCGCGCTGACCATCGGCTTGCTCTTATGGTACGGCGGCCAGCTGATTCTCGCCGACGCCGTGCAGGCCGGCGTGCTGGTGGCGTTTATTCAGTATATTCAGCGCATGTACCAGCCGATTCGCGACCTGGCGGAAAAGTACAATATCATGCAGGCCGCCATGGCATCGGCCGAGCGCATTTTCGCCCTGCTCGATACGCCGGAAACGATCAAGAATCCGCCGCGACCAAAACGCGTCGACAAAGCCGCCGGCGACGTGGAGTTTAAAGATGTCTGGCTCGCTTACACGCCCGGCGAGCCAGTGCTCAAGAACATTTCATTTCGCTTGCGGCCGGGGGAGAAAATCGCGCTGGTCGGCGCCACCGGCGGCGGCAAGACTTCGATTATTTCGGCGCTCTGCCGCTTTTACGAGGTCGAGCGCGGCGCCATTCTGGTCGACGGCGTCGATATCCGCGAATGGAACAAGCAGGAGCTGCGCCGCCACCTGGGCCTGGTATTGCAGGACGTGTTTCTTTTCTCCGGCGATATTGCCGCCAATATTACGTTGGGCGACCCGCGCATCGGCGAAACCTGCATGCTGGACGCCGCGCGGCGCGCGCAGGTCGCGCGGTTCATTGAAAAGCTGCCGGGCCGCTACAATGAAGAAGTGCAGGAGCGCGGATCGACGTTTTCCCAGGGGCAGCGCCAGCTTTTATCCTTCGCCAGGGCGTTGGCGTTTGACCCGAAGATTCTGATCTTGGACGAAGCCACCAGCTCCGTCGATACTCAAACCGAGATGCTGATTCAGCAAGCGCTCGACGAACTGCTCAAAGATCGCAGCGCATTGATCATCGCTCACCGTCTGTCGACGATCAAACACGTAGACCGGATTCTGGTGATCCACAAAGGGGAAATCTGGGAAGAGGGCAGCCATGAGGCGCTCTTGGCGCGCGGCGGGTTGTACGCCCGATTATACGATCTTCAGTACCGCTTCCAGGAGCGCGGCGGCAGGGTTACCGGCACGGTGGGGATGGCACCGGGAGCATAGGAGGAAACCTGCCGCACGGTTATCGAGGTTATCGCGGCTCGCGCGAAGTTCCGGAAAAACCCAGCGCCGAGGCGCGGCATACGCCGAGGTAAGAATTGCTTATCAAGAATACCTACAGCTCTGCGATCTCCGCGTCTTCGGGGTTAGTGTTTTTCTTGTTTCGGTTGCCGCTCGAACGCCGGGCCCAGAGGGCCGGTCCTAATCGGCCGCTTGAGGCTTTTGGTCCTGTTGCGGCTCCCGCCACGTGCTCTTGTCTGCCGCCGTGGCGCGCTTCTTGCCCTCCTCGTATTTCTTCCTAATCGCGTCTTTTTGCTCCGCCGTGAGCGCCTCGAAGCGCTCGCGGCGCCGTTGTTTTTCTTCGCTGGCAAGGGGTTTGTGCTCTTCGCGCAGTTTACGCCGCAGTTCCCGCCGTTTTTCAGGCGGCAATTCGCGGAAGGCCTGGTGTTGCCGGCGCAGCTCTTCGCGTCGCTCCGGCGGCAGCTCGCGCCAACGCCGCCAGCGTTCCTGGAGCCTTTCGCGCTCTTCGGGCGACAGCCTTTGCCAGCGCTCAAAGTTCTTGCGCGCCGCGTCTTTCTCCTCCGGCGGCAGCTGGCGCCAGTTTTCAAACTGCCTTTGCAGCGCGGCTTTTTCGCTCGGCGGCATGTTGTTCCAGCGCTGGGAACGCTCGCGAAGTTGCTGTTTTTGATCCTCGGTCATTTGTTGCCACCGCTGCCCGGCTTGCTCGCCGCCCGGCGCCGCCTGGCTCCAAAGGAGCGGCGGCGGTGATGACAGGGAAAGCAACCAGAAAAAACTCAACGGCTTGAGAAAATTTTTCACCTGCTTGTAAATCCCTTTTTTCGCGCTCGGGGAGTTCGCCTTACGGCCGCATACCCGCGGCTCGCAAAATCTTGCTCGCCGACCCCGATAGAATCAGACACGGCTGCGGTCCTGGCTCCCCAAATATTCCAACAACTCCAGATCGTCGAGAAAATCCATCGCCTTGAAAAACTCCAAATTCTCCGCCAGCGGCAGCGCTTCCAGAATCGCCTCGTCGTCGGGCACAGGACTCTGGGTCGGCCAGATTCCTTTGCCGAGCGTGAAGGTGAGCGCGAGTGCGACCACGGCGGCGGCGGCGAATGCGGGCAGCCAGCGCGGCTGAAAAAATTGCGAGAAGGTTCGTCGCCAGGATTGGCTCGCCGCCGAGTCTTCGAGCTTGCGGCGCAGTTCGCGGTTATAGTCGGACCAGAACATCTGCGGCGGCTCATCCGTTTTCACCGTGAGCGGCATGAGCTTGGCAAGCTCCGCCAAGTAGCCGGCGCATCCGGCGCAGACCCCGACATGAACCTTTAAATTATCCAGCTCCGCGCCGCCGAGATCGCCGTAGTGCAGCAGCACAAGATCTGCTTCGAAGGCTGAGCATGGAGTTGACCGCATGTTACCTTGAGGGACCACAACAACCTCCTAGGCGAATTCCGCCAAACTCTGTCTGAGCGCCGTGACCGCGCGGTGCAGGTGGACTTTGACCGTGCCTTCGGCGGTTTCCAAGATCGCGGCGATTTCCCGAATTGAAAGACCTTGATGATTCTTCAAGATAAAGGCGGCTCTCTGCTTGGCCGGCAGGGTAGCCAGGGCGGCATCAACCTTCTTGGAGATTTGACCCGCCAGAACATGCTCATCCGGCGAGCGGGGTTTTGCCGGCTCTTGGGAGGGTTCCATCTGGTTCATCACGGTTTCGTCGAATTCGTCCGCCGGAGCGCGCTTCTGGCGCCGCTTGTAGTCGAGACAAACATTGACCAAAATGCGATAAAACCATGTGTAAAATCCCGAGCGTCCGTCAAAATTTTTGAGTTTGGTAAAGGCTTTCAAAAATGCGTCTTGGGACAGGTCCTTGGCCATCTCGCGATCGCGCGTGAAAGCGAACGCGATATGGTAAGCCTTCTGCTGATGGCGTTCGACGAGGTTCTCAAACGCCCGCCGATCCCCTTGCTGCGCCAGCGCCACCAGCTCCTCGTCCCCTGGATTCACGTATAGACTCCTGTGAATTGTTGCGTTGCCGCCGACCGCGCTTGGGAGCGGAGCTGCGCCTGACAGCGCGACGATTTCCATGGGCGATAAAATCACCGCCCTGGCTCCCCGCGGTTTCGGTGCGCGATGGCAGCCTTGCGCCGACAGGGTCGCGGCTGCTCCGGCGCATTCGGCCGATGGACTCCAACGGGTCTGGGTGTTTTCTCGATTTCCGGCTGCTTCGCGACAGCGCATCTCCCGCAGGGGATCATACATGAATCCTCCACCTCAAGGCCAATCCTCGATTCTAACGCTTTTAGACGCGAAGGCGGGACCTAAGTTTACCCGTGCCGCTGACGGTTAAACCTTTTATTTGCTTAAAAAGTATAGCGAAATGCGGCGAAAGGAGCGATCAAGGGCGAGCCCAGCTGCGCTCTTGAGATCGCAGGCTTGTGCTGCGCGACTCGGGGCCTGGCGCGCAGGTCGAGGGAAATATGAGCGGCAGCAGGGGCGGGTTCGTCAGGGCTTCGCGATATTACTTTCTTTTCGCGCAGGCGCGACAGGCACCGTAGAGCACCACATCATGGCCGTCTAGCCGGAAGCCAGCGGGCGCCAGTCTTGCGAAATCGGTAAGGCAATCCTGCAATTCGTAGACTTTATGGCAAATGCGGCAGCGAAAGTGATGATGATGGCTTTTGCCGGCGGGCTCATAGTAAGGGATATCTCCCGGTATTTGCACGGGTACCAGCCATTTCTCTGTCAACAACGACTTGACCGCACGGTAAACCGTGGCGATCCCTAAAGCAGGCAGGATTTTCTGCCCTCCTTCCAAAACTTCCTGTACGTTTAAGGGTCGTTCAGCCGCTTTAAAAACCAGTTGAATAGCGTGGCGTTGACGCGTATTTCGATCCATGGAGATCCAATATACTCAAATGATCGATTTAATGAAAGAATTAGTTGAGTCGATCATGCGCGGGGAAGCAATCGGAAAGGTGGTTGGCATAAACCAATTCCGGGTGCATTGACAGAGCGATTCTCAACTGATAATGAAAAATCATTATTAAGGGCGGGCCCGACAGTGCTTGCAACCGCGGGGTTATCGCCGGCTTCGGTTAATCCCTATTGGAGTATCTCGTCATGAACGTTAAAATTACCAGCGTGTCGCCGCGCTCCTGGCTGGACTCCCTGGGCGCCGGGGTGTCGATCGCCTGCGCCGTGCAGTGCGCGTTGTTTCCGTTGCTGATCGCCGTGTTGCCCTTTTCGGTGCTGGTCAGCGTATTGCCGTTTCTCGGACCGAGGTTTCTTTTAGGCGGCGGCGTTGAAAAGGTTCTCCTTGTGATCGCTGGCGTGCTTGCGGTGGCCGGTTTCAGCTGGGGATTTCGCTTCCATCGTCGCTCTTATGTATTTCTGTACTTGATTTCAGCGTTTGGTTTGATTTTCGCAGGAAGAATGTGGGTTGAAAACCCCTACCAGATTCCGTTCATTGTGTCGGGATCGCTGCTACTGGCGGCGGGTCACATTTCGAATAGCCGCCTGTGCCGCTCGCGCGTCAATTGCCGCGCGCCAAGGCCGGAGCCGGTAGCGAACCCGGCAATGCTGACGGGCAGCTCTGCGTAAGGGACGAAAGGAGATTCGGTCATGAGATCCAGGTGGAAAATGATCCTTCTGTGCGCCGGACTCGTGTCCTTGGGGTCGCCGGCTGCGCATGTGTCTCGGATGGTCTTTTTGGGGGCCGAGACGAACGGGTTGAGCGAAGCGGCGACGGCTCCGGGAAAGGCGCCGGTCCTCATGTGGGAGAATCTCCGCGGGCTCGACGTACTGACCGGCAATATGCCGGCGGATCTCAAAAAACACGACGGTACGGTGGTGCGCGTGCCCGGCTTTATCATTCCTTTAGAAGACAATGAGCGGGTAGTATCTGAGTTCCTGCTTGTCCCCTATCCGCTTGCGTGCATTCATGTCCCTGCGCCGCCGCCCAATCAAATCGTCCACGTCAAAATGGACAAAGGGAAAAAGGTCACCTATGACTTTTTTGAACCGGTGTGGGCGGAAGGTTTGCTGAAAATCCAACGCACACAAAACATGTACACCGACTCGTCGTTTTTCATGACCGGTCTGAACGTTTTGCCCTACCGGGAACGCTGAGGAGATTTTGGGATGTTCAAGGTCGTCAAGGTTTCGCTGATTGCGATAGGGACGTTGTTGTTCGCTGCGGGCGGTGCTCTGGCCGCCGAAAAGCGCCACGCGCACACCCATGTGCACGGCGCCGCGGAGATGAGCATCGTCGTGGAGGGCAAAAAGATCACGGTAGATTTTCGCTCGCCCGCCGAGGGCGTCATGGGTTTCGAGCATGAGGCGAGGTCCGACGCCGACATAAAGAAGCGCGATACCACCATGAAGATCATCAGAGAACGCTTTGGCGAGATGGTGCTCTTCGACAAGAAGCTGGGTTGTGCGTATCAGCCCGGCGAGATTTCCCTTGTGCGCACCGACGGCGGCGACACGAAAGAGCCCAAGCCTGCCAAGGGGGATTCCAAAAAGAGCGGCGAGCACCGCGAAGTGCGCGCCACGCACCATTTCATCTGCGAGCAGGATCCCGCCGGCAGCCGCGTGCGCTTCGCAGTGACCAAGATGTTCTCGGGAATCAGCGAGCTGAAGGTCCAGGTGTTGAGCGGCGCCAAACAGTCGGGCGTGACGATCCGAAGAGACAAAGGCGATGCGGCCCTTTAGCGCTCCATGGACAATGCCGTCGACATCGAGAACCTGAGTTTCGCCTATCGCTCCAACAAATCGGTCCTTAAAATTGCCGAACTAACGATCGCCAAAGGCGAAAAGATATTTCTGTACGGTCCGAGCGGCAGCGGCAAGACGACGCTGCTCGGAATCCTGGCGGGGGTGCTCAAGGCCGAGCACGGGCGAGTCGAGATCCTCGGCCGCGATCTGGCGCGCCTGTCCGGGCCGGCGCGCGATCGGCTGCGCGGTTCGCACATCGGCTATATTTTCCAGATGTTCAATTTAATTCCCTATTTAAATGTCCTGGAGAATATTACGCTGCCGTGCCGAATCAATCGGGAACGGCGCCGCCGTGTGGCCCGCGCGTCGTTGGAAGACGAGGCACGAACGCTGGCGGAGCGGCTCGGAATCGGCTCGATCGTCGGTGAGAGCGTCACCGATTTAAGCGTCGGCCAGCAGCAGCGCGTCGCCGCGGCGCGGGCCTTGCTGGGAGCGCCGGAGTTGATCATCGCCGATGAGCCGACTTCCGCACTGGACGAAGACCACCGGGAAAATTTTCTCAATTTGCTTTTCACCCACTGCAGCGAAATCGCTTCGACGCTGGTTTTTGTCAGCCATGACCGGCGCATGATGCCGCTGTTCGACCGTGCGATTTCGCTGTCAGAGATCAATCGGGTTTAGCATGGTATTGTTGTCCCTCGCTTACCGTTCCTTAAAAAATCGGCGGCTCACTTCGACTCTCACTCTGGTGTCGCTGGCGCTCAGCGTGAGCCTGTGGGTGGGTATCGAGCACTTGCGCCACGGCGCGCGCGAGAGTTTTTCCAACACCATCAGCCAGACCGATCTTATCGTCGGCGCGCGCGGCGCCCCCCTGCAGTTGCTTCTCTACACCGTGTTTCACATGGGTTCGCCCACGGCCAATGTGACCTACGAATCCTATGAAAAGTTCAAAAATCACCGCGCCGTACTCTGGACGATTCCCATTTCCCTGGGCGACAGCCACCGCGGTTTTCGCGTCGTCGGCACCGACGAAAACTTCTATCGCCACTACCGTTTCCGGCAAGACCGGCAAATCGAATTCGCCCATGGGCGGGCGCCGAGCGAGATCTTTGATGTCGCCCTGGGCAGCGATGTCGCGCAGCGCCTGGGATATGATCTGGGCGCCCGCATCGTCGTCACCCATGGCATTTCCAGCGCCGTCGGCATCATGGACCACGACGACAAACCGTTCACCGTGGTCGGTATTCTCCGCCCCACGCGCACGCCCATCGACCGCTCGCTCTACGTGACGCTGGAGGGCATCGAAGCGATGCACCTCGACTGGCAGCAAGGCGCGCCGCCGATCAAGGGGCAGGAAATCCCCGCGGCGCAAATCAAAAAAGAAGACCTGCGGATCGACCAGATCACGGCATTCTTTCTGCGCACCAAGGCGAGGATCCAAACCATCGGGCTGCAGCGCGAAGTGAACACGTTTGCGGAGGAGCCGCTGACCGCGGTCATCCCTGGGGTTGCGCTGAGCGAGCTTTGGGCCGGCATCGGTTTCGGCGAGCAGGTGCTCAAAGTCGTGGCGCTGTTCGTCGTCATCGTCGGGCTGCTCGGCATGCTCATGGCCCTATACACGTCGCTCAACGAACGGCGGCGCGAGATCGCCATCCTCCGAGCCGTCGGCGTCGGGCCGCTAAAAGTCATTTCCATGTTGGTGTTGGAGTCGGGCCTGCTCACCTTGGCCGGCGCGCTGCTGGGAGTTGGCTTCATCTACGCCCTTGTCGCGGGACTGCAGCCGGTGATCGAACAGCAGTTTGGCCTGCACATTCCGTTTAGAGGGCTGGGCGCCACCGAGTTGGTCTATATTTTGGCGGTGCTGATTGGCGGGTTGCTTGTCGGACTCCTCCCGGCCTGGAAAGCCTATCGCAATGCCCTGACCGACGGCCTTACCGTGCGCCTGTGATTCCCCCGAGACGACGGCGCGCTTTATTAAACCGGCTCTGGTACGATTGCTTTGGAGCCCTGCCCACGTGACCCGCATTCGCTGCCAATGGGCGATGGTTGCGGCGCTGGCGTTGGCGCTGAGCGCCAGCGCGGACCTCGAACCTTGTCACATTCATCCGCCCCTGACCCTTAAGGAGCCGCAACCGATCCAATTTTTCCCCACCCTTCAGGAATGTGAAAGCGCCAACCGCAAGCTCTACGGCGGCCTGGGGCTGTGTCACTGCGTTCCCGACGGCTTTATGGACCGAGACGGCTTTGACGGCTGGCGATTTCGCCCATGGAACTTTGAGGCGCCGCCTGAACGCCTTCCTTGACGACCGGCGCCGGGAACATTGACTCACGGCGGAATCGTCAGCGGTGCGGCAGTATTGCCGATGCCGGTTTGTGAGTGGATCGGCCGTTGAGATGCCGCTTTCCCGCCGCCGAGAAACAAAAGATCGATGGAGCGCTTGAGCAAGTCGGCCTGGCCGGTCTTGCGGCGCGGCAATAGCGGCGCCGTCGAATGGGAGAGAGAAGTTCAAAAATCATTCCTCCGGTCGGCGCGGCGCGCCTCGACGAGGCGTCGTCGGACGCCGTCAGCGCCATCCTGCGCGAGCTTTTCGGCGCGTAAGCGGTGGCCTTTACTCGAACCGAAGCTCTGATATAGTCGCGCCAAGGTTGAGGTATGGCTTCCATCCTGATCAAGAACATCGGCGCGCTGGTGACCGGGAAGTTGGA
>CAZILB010000045.1:0-22645 GCA_964539925.1 uncultured Syntrophobacter sp.
GAAAATGCGGGTCATTTCTCTTTTTCGACCAGGGCCCGCAAGACTTTCTCCGGCGTGATCGGCAGGTCGCGGATGCGCACGCCGCAGGCGTCTTCAATCGCGTTGGCGATGGCCGGGGCCACCGTCAAAGCGCCGGTCTCCCCGGCGCCTTTGGCGCCGAAGGGTCCGTCTTCGTGCGGCACCTGAACCACGATCGGCCGAATGAACGGCGGCATGTCTTTCATCGAGACCACCTGGTAGTCGAGCAGCGAGCCGTTCACCAGCTGGCCTTCGTCGAAAATCATTTCTTCGAACATCGTAAGACCCATATGCATGATCGCCGCGCATTGCAGTTGCTGCTCGCAATGGCGCGGATTGATCGCTGTGCCGGTGTCGCCAACGCTGACCAGCCGCAGAATTCTAATCTGTCCCGTCTCGGTATCAACTTCGACTTCCGCGGCGGTGGCCGAGGGGAACCAGTATTCGGTGCATTTTTCCGACTGGCCGGTTTCCGGGTCCATGTGCGCCGCCGTCGGCTGGCACACCGCTTCGGCCGCGAGCGTCGTACCGAGGCTTCCGAACTTGGCCAAAAAGATCTGGCCAATCGGCATGCCGCGCTCTTCGGCGCCGCGTACGTAGACCCGTCCCTTCGCCGCGATCAGATCATCCGGATCGACCTCAAGCTTCGAGGCCACGACTTCGAACAATTGACTCTTGACCTTGCCGGCGGCCATGCGCACGGCGTTGCCCATGTGATAGGTCGAGCGGCTCCCTGCGGTGATCGTGTCGTAGGGCGTCACGTCGGTGTCGGGCTGGACGATGTGGACTTGATCCGCGGCGAGGCCCAGCTCCTCGGCGACGATCTGACCCATCGTGGTCTCCGACCCCTGCCCCATCTCAACCGTGCTGCTGAGCACGTTGGCCGTGCCGTCGGCGTTGAGAATCACGATGGCGCCGGAGATCGAAGGCGTGAGCACTGCTTTGACACCCGCGGCGATGCCTTTGCCGCGAAGCTTCGTTCCGTTTCGCGCGGCTCTGGGCTTCGACCAGTCGATCGCTTGTGCCGCCTGGCGGATCGACTCTTTGATGCCGAAGGATTTGACCGGCGTGCCGGTGGCGAAGCGCTCTCCTTCTTCCAGCGCCGGATTCAAGCGAAACGCCACCGGGTCGGCACCGAGGGCGCGGGCGATCATGTCGGTCTGCGAATCGTAAGCCCAGATCACCTGCGGCACCCCAAAGCCGCGGAACGCCCCCGCCGGCACCTTGTGGGTATAGACACAATAAGAATCGATCCAGACATTGGGAATACGGTAAGGCCCGGCCGAAGTGTAGCCGGATTTATGGCCGATGCGCGGGCCGATCTCGGCGTAGGCCCCGGTGTCCCAGTAAACTTCGCACTTGCGAGCGGTGATCGCGCCGTCTTTGAGGGCGGTTTTGATCTTCGTGACAACCTTGTGCTTGGTGATGGTCAGGAATTCTTCTTCGCGCGTGAGCGCGTAGCGGACGGGCTTCTTGGTGATCAACGCAAGCACCGTCGCCAGCGGCTCGAGCTTGCCATAGAGCTTGGCGCCGTAGCCGCCGCCGATGTAGGGCACGCGCACGCGAATCCGGTTCATCGGGATACCGAAAGTGTTGGAAAGCTCGGTGCGCACATAGGACGGCGACTGGCTGGCGGTCCAGACGTTAAGCCGCTCGTGCTCGTCAAGATAGACCAAGGTCACATGCGGCTCCATCGGCAGGTGCTGCGCCGGCGGCGAGCTGAAGATGTCTTCGAAAACTCGATCGGCTTCGGCGAAGGCTTTTTCCACATCGCCGGTGCGAAGCTTGAAGTGATAGCAGATGTTCGACTGGCGCCCGGCCTGGACATGGGCCAGATCGGCAAAGGTCTTGGCTGGCCGGTGCTGCTCGTGGACAAGCGGCGATTCCGGCTTCACCGCTTCGAGCACGTCGTGCACCGCCGGCCGCGGCTCGTAATCGACCTCGACGAGCGCCAGCGCGTCTTCCGCCGTGCGTTTATTTACTGCCGCGACCGCCACCACGGGATCGCCGGCGTAGCAGACCTTCTCGACGGCAAGTATCGGCTGGTCGCGAAACGCCGGGCCGAAGTGCGAATCAATGCCCGGCATCTTGGCGATTTCCGCCCCGGTCAACACCACCGCCACCCCGTCCAGCGCCTCGGCCTTCGACTTTTCGATCCGCATGATCCGCGCGTGCGGATAGGGGCTGCGCAGCACCGCGACATGGAGCATGCCCGGCATCTCAATGTTGCCGACATGCAGCGCGCGGCCGGTTACCTTCGGATTGGCGTCCGTCCGATAAACCGATTGTCCCACGACCGAATAGTTGGCCATCGCACTCCCTCGTCCGTTTTAATTTGCTCCCTCATACCGCTTTTTGTAGGTTTTGGAAAGAACGGCGAGATCGACGCGGCATCCCGCAGCAACCCGGCGCGGGCTACTTCCACAACGTCAAAAGCATCACCCCGCCCACGATCATCACAGCGCTGACCACGATCCGCAAAGTCACTTGCTCGACATCGCGCAAGAAAATCGCGGCCAGGACCAGCGAGAAGAACGGGCCCGTGCTGCTGATGGGAATCACCACGGAAACTTTGCCGAGATCCAGCGCGTAGTAAATGCACACCATGCCGATGCTGATGGTGACTCCGGCGGCGAGAAACCACCAGAAGCAGTCGCGGTTCATTTTCCAGGTTTCCCGGCTCTTTTCCACGTACCAGAGGGTGAGCACGGAGACTACGAGAGACGAAGTCGCGGTGACGGCGGCGGCCAGCACCGGGTGCGGCACCGCGGCCATGCCGAACTTACGAACGACCTGGGTGGCGCCGGCTAGAGCCGACGCCGCGATCGGATACCAGAGATAAACCGCCGGGGCGGAGAGTTCCATCGAACCGCTCCGCCAGGAGAGCAAGGTGACCCCCGCGATGATCATCATCGTGGCGCCGATGATCGGCAGCGTCACCTCCTCGCCGAGAAAGAGAATCGCCATGATGGCGCTGAACAGCGGCGTAGTGGCGCGGATCGGATCGGTAATCGCCACGCCCAGCGCATCGATCCCCTTATAGGAAAGCAGTCGGGTCAAACCGGGCTGAAAAAAACCCACGGCGACAAAGATGAGCACCGCGGGGTTAGTCAAATGGGAAAACGGGATGAACAGGAACGACAGGCCCCAGAGAAACACGATGTTGATCAAAAGGCTGCTGACGACGCCGGTGGCGGGATTGGAAAAACGCAACGCCTTTTTGGTGAACATATTGTGCAACGCAAACAAGAAGGCGTTGACCAGGGCATAGACTTCAGCGGGAATGGACGTCATGCATCGAGCGCGGGCGAAGTCGGGAGAGCTTTCAAGGGAGCGATCCGCGGCTGCGTCTTGGCCACTCAAGCTATAGCCGCTTCGGCGCCAAAGGGCAACGAGAGCCGCTGGCAAAACAATTGCGAAACGGGAAATGTTTTGTCAGATTGGAACTTGAAAGAAAACCATGCCGACGAAAACCGCCATACTGTCCCTTGCCAATCTGAAAACCGGCGATCTGCCGGCGCTGCGCGCCGCCTTCAACGCGCTCCCCGGCGTCGAGAAGATTGACTTCAACATCGAACGGAGCGTCGCCGTGCTCGACTTCGACCCGAGCCAATCGCATATCGACGATTTTTTGCGCGCCGCGTTAAAGGCAGGATTTCAGGTTCTCTAAATGGCAGGGCCGGGTTTGAAACCCGCCCTTGCTTTGAACCTTGAACCCTTGAACTTTGAACAGCGCTGTCTATTCGCCGGCGATCGTCATGCCGGAGATCTTCACCGTCGGCGACGCGATCCGGCCGCGCATTTCCAGATCGTTGCCGACCATCTCGACGTTCTGGAACATCTCCTTAAGATTGCCGGCGATCGTAATCTCTTCCACCGGGTAAGTGAATTCACCGTTCTCGATCCACAAGCCGGCGGCGCCGCGCGAGTAGTCCCCGGTCACCATATTGACGCCGAAACCGATCGTCTCGGTGACATACAAACCCGACTTGACGGACTTGAGGATCTGCTCCGGTGAATCCTTTCCGGGAGCGAGATAAAAATTCGTCGGCGACACGCCCGGCGGTTCGCCGGCGGAACGCGAGGCATTGCCGGTGGAAGGCATGCCAAGCTTCTTGCCACTGTAGGTATCGAGCAAGTAACTCTGAAGCCGACCTTTTTCGACGACGGTCTTTTTGCGGATCGGCAACCCTTCGCCGTCGAACGGCCGCGAGCCGAGAGCGCCGGGTATGATCCCGTCATCGATCACCGTCAAAAGTTCCGAGCCAATCTGCGTCCCGAGCTTGCCCGCCAGGAACGAAGCGCCTTTGTAAAGCGCGTATCCTGAAAGCGCCGAAGCCAAGTTGCGCAAGAGAGACGCGGCCATCTCGGGATCAAAAATGACGGGCGCCTCGCAAGTTCTGACCCTGCGTGCGCCAAGGCGGCGGAGAACTCTCTGGGCGGCCCTTTCGCCCACGCTTTGCGGTGATTCCAGTTTGGCAAATTTTCGATTCGACGAATACCAATAGTCGCGCTGCATGCCACCGTTTTGCGTCGCCACGGGGGCGACCGAGTGACCGAAGGTCGAACCGGAATATTCACCGGCGAACCCCCCGCTGCTGACATAAACCACCCGGCCGAACTGATTGGAAAATTCCGCGCCCTCGGAATTGGTAATGCGCTCATCGTAGGCGAGAGCGCTCTTCTCCGTGTCCAACGCCAGCTGAATTTTTTCGTCCACCGAAACCCCGCGCGCCGTGTCATCGAGCAGGTCCAGCGGCGGCAAATCGCGCGCCAGCAGCGCCCCGTCGGGCAGGCCGCTGTGGGGATCCTGCGCCGTTACTCGCGCCATGCGGGTCGTATCCTCGACCAGCTTTGCTATCGACTTCCTTGAAATATCCGAGGTTGAGGCGGAGGCCGAGCTGTTGCCGAAAAACAGGCGCAGGCCCAGGCGCTTCTCGCCCGCCTGGCTGACCTTCTCCACTTCGCCCATGCGAACCGTGACAAAAAAGGACTCGCTCTCAACCATCACCACATCACCCTCAGACGCGCCATCAGTTTTCGCCATCGATAAGATTTGCTCGCCCAGGTCTTTACTCAATTCCACTCGGTCCATAACCTCCCCCCATAACTCGTTCAAGAAGTTCAAGCGTTTAAGCCGTTCAAAACGTTTAAGAAATGACCCGTCCGGAAACGACTTGAACGATTTGAACTATTTGAACGGCTTGAACGGATGTTTTTTACGCCTTCGTTCCGCCGACCGTGAGCCCGTCGATCTTGATCGTTGGCAATCCAACCCCCACCGGCACCGATTGGCCGTCCTTGCCGCAGGTGCCGACACCTTCGTCGAGCTTTAGATCGGATCCCACCATGGAAACGCGGGTGAGCACGTCGGGACCGTTGCCGATGAGTGTCGCGCCTTTGACCGGTGCGGTCACCTTGCCGTCCTCGATCAGGTAGGCTTCGCTCGCCGAAAAAACGAATTTGCCGCTGGTGATATCGACCTGGCCGCCGCCGAAGGAAACTGCGTAGAGGCCCTTCTTGACCGAACGCAGGATATCCTCCGGCGCCGAATTGCCGGCGAGCATGAAAGTATTGGTCATGCGCGGCATGGGAATATGAGCGTAACTCTCACGCCGGCCATTGCCGGTGAGCGGCATCTTCATCAGGCCGGCGTTGAGCTTGTCCTGGAGATAGCCTTTAAGAATACCTTTCTCGATCAGCACCGTGCGGTGGGTGGGCGTGCCCTCGTCATCGACGTTGATCGATCCGCGGCGCGACGGGATCGTGCCGTCGTCGACGACGGTGCAAAGCTCGGATGCCACTTTCTGGCCGATGCGGTCGGAAAAGGCCGAAGTCTTTTTGCGGTTGAAATCGCCCTCGAGGCCATGGCCGATGGCCTCATGGAGCAAAATGCCCGGCCAGCCTGGCCCCAAGACCACATCCATGGTTCCCGCGGGCGCGTCCACCGCGCCGAGGTTCAAGATCGCCTGGCGCACCGCTTCCCGGGCGTAACGCTCGTAATCCTTATGATCGACGAAGAAGCCGTATTCCACCCGTCCACCGCCGCCGAAACTGCCCACTTGCCGGTTGCCGTTTTCTTCGGCGATGCAGGTGACATTAAGCCGGCTGAGCGGCTGAATATCACCGACCGTCAACCCTTGGGATGACGCCACCAGAATCACCTTGTATTCCGCGCCCATGGAAACAAATACATTTTTCACGCGCGGGTCGAGACTGCGGGCAAATCTGTCGATCTCGTAGAGCAGCTCGACTTTCTTTTCCAAAGCGATATCGTTGACCGGAGTCTTGACTGGATAGAGGTCATGGGACTGTGTCGGCGATCGTCCCACCGCCGCCGGCACCTGGGACGGCCGGTTTTGCGCGATGTACTGCGCCGTGCGTGCGGCCACCTCAAGGTTCTCAATCGTGATATCGTCGGTGTAGGCGTAACCCGTCTTGGCGTCTGCAACCACCCGCACCCCGACCCCGTTGGCCGTGGATTGCGAACAGTTCTTGACCAGACCCTCTTCCAGGCTCACGCCTTCGTTTTTGCGGTATTCAAAATAAAGGTCGGCATAATCGGCCTTTTTGCCCAAAGCCGCGTCGATAACCTTCTCCAGGTCCCCCGTTCCGATGCCATAATGATCATTGAAAAATCTTGCGGGCAGGTTTGTTATGGCCATTTTCTGTCCCCCCTTAGAAAATTCTTAACATATTCGACCTCGCCTGTGTAACCGGAGACCGCCCCGAAGCATTCCATCCACGTACCGTCCGGCGCCCGAATGCTGAAAAAACATCGGTTGATCGTGCCGTAGCATTGGGCTAGTATTTAAACATCAAAAAAGTGGAGCAGAAAGCCATGGCGCAGAAAAAAATCGTTCACATAGTCGGCACCGGAACCATTGGCGAACCACTGATCGCGATCCTGTCAACCTTTAAAGAGCAGTTTGGCATCGACGAGGTGACGTTCCACAAGCGCACGCCGCTGCTCACGGACCGTTCCAAGGTCACCGTCTCCTGCAACAAAGGCGCCAAGCTCGCCGTCGACAAAGACCGCTGGCAGAAATTCGTCGATATGGGCATGGAGCCCGCCCTGGAGGCGGAAGAAGCGATCGAGCGCGCCAGCGTGATTATCGACTGCACGCCCGTGGGCAACGAGAACAAGGAAAAACTTTACACGAAGTATGCCGACAACGGCCGCGGCTTCATCGCCCAGGGTAGTGAAGACGGCTTCGGTAAAAAATATGCCCGCGGCATTAACGACAAGGCACTGGTCAGGGACGAAGATCAGTTCATCCAGGTGGTCAGTTGCAACACGCACAACCTGGCGGTGCTCATCGACACCATCGCCCTGGGGCCGGAAAAGGAAGACAACCTCGCGGAAAGCCGCTTCGTTTGCATGCGTCGCGCCAACGACATCAGTCAAGACGGCGATTTCATCCCCGCGCCGGAGGCCGGCAAGCACGAAGACCCCCAGTTCGGCACCCATCAAGGGCGGGACGCCCACTATCTTTTCAAAACCCTTGGGCTGGATCTGGATATCTACTCTTCCGCGCTTAAGCTCAACACCCAGTACATGCACACGATCCACTTCAATCTAAAGCTGCGCCGGGGTATCAGCATGGAGGAAGTGATGCGCCGGCTGAAATCCAACCTGAGGGTCGCGCTGACACACAAGAAATCTTCCGCCTCGGTTTTCTCCTTCGGCCGCGATCACGGCATGTTCGGAAGAATTTTAAACCAGACGGTGATCGTAAGCCAAAGTCTGGCGATGCGCGGCGATAGAGAAATCGTCGGCACCTGTTTTACACCGCAGGACGGAAACTCGCTCTTAAGCAGTATTGCCGCAACCTTGTGGTTTATGTATCCCGATTCTTACGAAGAGAAGCTCGCGCCGGTCAGACCCTATTTTTTCCAGGAAATTTAAACACGGAGGGCGCGCCACCGGAATCGACAGCCATAGGCCCTCGACCGGGGATTATTCCTTCACGGCGTCGTGGAAATTCCATCGAAGCGCACGCTGTCCCCGACCTGAATGCCGTGCCGCTTTGAAAGACCGCCGTTGATCTCCAGGACGTAACGGCTCGGGGCCGCCACCCCCCGCGCCTCGAGAGAGAACGGCTTGGTCTGTTCGACGATGCCGACAATCCTGAAGCGGCCGTCGATGAAAATCATGTCGAGCGGTATCGGCGTGTTCTTCATCCAGAAACTTTGCTGGGATTCATCCGGAAAAATAAACATCATGCCGCGGTTTTCGGCCAGCTCCCGGCGAAATTGCAGGCCCCTCTCCCTTTTGGCCGGGGTGTCGGCGACCTCGACTTCAAAGCTCACCCGCCGCCCCTGTTGAGTCGTGATCGTCACTTTAGGCTCCGCCTGGCAGGCGGCGATCCCATACAGCAGGAGAAAGAAAACGACCAAACCCGCAGGGGTCGCTCGCATGCTACTTTCTCAAACCTTTCGCCACGATTTCCGCCACGTCCAAAACTTCCATCGCGGTCTCGGGTTCTTCCTTCGCGGTCTCTTCGACGATCATGCGCATGCAAAATGGGCAGCCGGTGGCTACGGTTTTGGCGCCGGTTAGTTTGAGCTCGCGGTAGCGGTTGGTGCTTACCCTCTCCGTCCCCTTTTCTTCCTCTTTCCAAAACTGCCCGCCGCCCGCGCCGCAGCAAAAGCTGTTGCTGCGGCTGCGGCCGGGCTCCGTCAGTTTGGAGCCGCTGGATTGAATCAAGGCGCGCGGTTGATCGAAGATGCCGTTGTGGCGCCCGAGATAGCAGGGATCATGGTAAGTCACGGCATCGCCGCCGTTCGCCGCGACCTTGAGTTTGCCGTTGCGCACCAGTTCAGCGATGAATTCCGTGTGGTGCTTGACGACATAATTCCCGCCAAACTGCGGGTATTCGTTGGCGATGGTGTGGAAGCAGTGAGGGCATGTGGTCACGATGGTTTTTGGCTTGATGTCGTTCAATGCCGCCACGTTTTCCTCCGCCATCTGTGCGAACAGATACTCGTTGCCGGCTCGCCGCGCCGTGTCGCCGGTGCATTTCTCCTGCTTGCCCAACACCGCCCAATCGACGCTCGCAGCATTGAACAGCTCGGCCATGCTGCGCGCGATCTTTTGCGCGCGCGGATCGAAAGCAACGGCGCAGCCCACCCAGTAAAGAACCTCGGGGTCGGACTTTTGCTCCAGGGTCGGCACCTCGAAGGGCAATCCCTTGGCCCAATCCAGCCGCTCGGCGGCGGCCATGCCAAAGGGATTGCCGGCCCGTTCCATGTGGTTAAACGCGTTTTGCAGCCCCTTGGGAAACTCGGCGGCGCCGAGCACGCGCTCGCGCCGCACATCGATAATATGAAGCATCTGTTCGTTGCCGACCGGACAGACTTCGATGCAGGCGTTACAGGTCGTGCACGCCCAGGCGGCCTCTTCATTGAGGGCAAAATCCAACAGCGGGCGGGGACTTTCCTCGCCTTGTGAAAAGGCCGGGAAAATTTTGTTCAATTCCAGGCGCTCGTTGATCAAAATCGCCGCCGGGCTCAGGGCCTTGCCCGTATTCGTCGCGGGGCAGACATCCTGGCAACGGTTACACATGATGCAGCTGTAGGCATCCAACAATCGCGGCCAGACAAAGTCCTCGAGCTTGGCGGCGCCGAAGACTTCTTCTTTTTCGAAGTCCATCGGTTCGAGCGCGCCCGGATTTTCTTTTTTTAACGCCAGATTGATCGGCGCCAGGAAGATATGGATATGTTTCGTGCGGGGAAAATAAGGGATGAACAGCAGGATCGAACCCAGAGCGCCCCACCAGAAGGAATGATTCAAGACAACCAGGGCACCGGGTTCGATGCCGCCGAAGAGCCCGGCGAAAGCCGAGCTGACGGGCTGGAAAACATCCGCGCCTTGCAGGGCCATCTGCGTTGATTTGAACAACATGCGGCAACCGACGTGAAAAATGATGAAACCTGCAACAATGGTGGAATCGCGAAAAATCCCGGCGCGGACCTCCGGCTCCAGTGGAACGTTGGCGGGAAATTCAAAGTCCTTCGGCCGAATCAAAAAACGGCGAATCATCATGCCGATAATGCCGATCAAAACCGCCGCGGTCAGCAGATCGGCGAGCAGATTGAAAACATTCCAAACCCCGCCGCGCGCATGAATACCGAAAAAGCCCTCCAGAACATCGATCAGATTCACCAGAAAGTAGAATACGAAACCGTAGAAAATCAGCGCGTGAAGAATCGAAACGATCGGTCGCGCCTTGAATACCGACTGCTGGGTGAGCACGACCCAGATGGCGCGCCGGGCGCCTCCCGCAAGATTGTCGAAGCTCGCGGGCTTGCCCCGCGCGATCGCCCGATAGACGTCGTAAAGTCTGCGGCCGCCGTAATAAAGCGAGCCGACAGCGAGCAATAAAAAGAGTATTTTTTCCGGCGTGGTGAGCATGACGTGATCGGCAAACTCCGTTTCCTTTTTACTTAACGTTGACGCGGTGAATTTGTCAAAATCAAACTCTCGTGAATTTGTATTTGCGGCATCGTCGCCAATCCCCTTTGCGAATGGTGCATGGTCGAATCGGCGACACCAACCGTGAACCGCCAGAGGCTGGACCAACCCGGGAACTACCCTGAAAAGCCCAGCCGCTTGGAAAGTTCCCGGCCGGCGCGCAACAATGCAGGCGCTATGCTTGCGGCGATTGCGTCATCGGTCACCCGGTGGGCCGGCCCCACCACCGCCAGCGAGCCCACAAGCAACCGGGTATAATCGCGTACGGGCACTGCGACGCCGTTTACGTCTCCTTTAAATTCACCTTTTTCAACCGCGTAGCCCGCGGCGCTGACTCCGGCCAATTGTTGCTGCAAGGCGGCGCGCTCGACAATGGTTTTTTCGGTGTAACCTTCCAGATGCTCGGGCAGGGCCTGGCCGAACGTGCCGTCCGCGTCGAACACCAGATGGACCTTGCCGGCCGCCGTGCAGTGGGGGGGCAACACCGTACCAAGAAACGACACGACACGCACCGCGCGCGCCGGCTCGACGAAATCCAATGGAATGATGGCGTTTCCCTTGCGTATCGCCACGTAAGCGCTCTCCTTCGTCGATTTGGCCAGGTCCGCGAGGATCGACTTGGATTGCGATAGCAAACCCATCTGATGGATGAACGTCTGCCCCAGTTGCAGGCATTTCAGGCCGAGTCGATAATTTTCGGTAACCTTGTTTTGTTCGATGTAGCCGCGTGCTTCGAGAGTCGCAAGTAAACGGAAAACATTATTTTTATGAAGCTTCAGGCGCTTGCTCAATTCGGTCACGCCGATCTCGTCCACGCTGCCATTGAACTGTTCGAGCACATCGAGGGCATGGGAAACCGATTGAATGACATAATTTGATTTTTCGCGGCGAACCATTTTTAAACCTCCCACCTCCGGAGCCAAAATCCCGCACTCAATGAGCAGAACCGGCACTCCAGTCCAAAAAAGCGTTTTAACCTAGGGCGTTGGCGGTTGTCAAATGAACCTGGGAACCGTTCCATTTCCTAGGTTTTCGCGGTATTTAGTGAATCGAGACGTCAAAATTCAACCGCTAAAATCAACCGGCGTCGCATTTCCGGCAAACTTTGCCCCCGAATGCTTTATAATCCGGTGCGACGGGGCAGCGCGACTTGACCACTCATCGGGGATGCGGCAATATGGCGCAATGAATCGGGAGCGGGAAATCCCCAGAATTGCCTCGGCTTGGTGGCGCTGGTGCGCGAAACAGCGTCGACACCGTGGCTGAAGCCCGCGATCAAAAATAGTCCGAGCAAAGGGCCATAGGTGCGAAACCCATGGCCCTTTTTGTTTTTAGCGGCGACCGATGATCCAGCCGACGTTTACAGAATTCTGCCAACTCGCCAAGCAGGGCAATCTCGTGCCGGTGTATCAAGAGCTCTTGATGGACCTGGAAACGCCGTTGTCCTTTTTCAAACGGCTCGAGCGCGACCGCTACGCGTTTTTGCTCGAAAGCGTCGAAGGCAGCGAGCGCTGGGCGCGCTACTCGTTTCTCGGCACCCGCCCGCAGCGAATTTTCAAGGCGACAGGCCGCAACATCGAAATTATCGAGCGGGGAAAATCCAAGAAACTGGTCGATGACGCACCGTTAAGCGTTCTGGAAGAACTTTTACGACACTATCGTCCCGTGACCGCCGCCGGCGTCCCGCCCTTCTTCGGCGGTGCCCTGGGTTACGTCTCCTACGATGCCGTCGAGCGCTTTCACCAAGTTGCGAGCCGCAAAAAAGATCCCCTGGGGATGCCGGAAATATTTTTTATGTTCGTGCAAACCCTAGTTGCATTCGATAATTTAAAACATACAATTAAAGTAATCGATAATGTTGAGATCGAGACGCGCACGAGCCTGCGGCGCGCCTACGACGGCGCGGTAAAGCGCATCGGCCGAGTCATCTCCAGCCTGCAGAGAAAGCCGCGCGGCATCGAACCCCGCGACCTGGGCCAGACGACGGGTACGCTCAAATTCCGCTCCAATTTGACTCAAGAAGAATTCCAGGATGCGGTCATCCGGGCCAAAGAATACATCAAAGCCGGCGACATTATCCAGGCCGTGCTCTGTCAGCGGCTCGAATCCGAGACGGCCAGCGACCCCTTCGAGATTTATCGCGCCTTAAGAGTCGTCAACCCTTCTCCGTATATGTTTTACCTTGAGCTGGAGGATCTCCGCGTCATCGGCTCCTCGCCCGAAACCATGGTGCGCCTCACCGGCGATACCATCGAGCTTCGCCCCATCGCCGGCACCCGCAGACGCGGGGCAACCCCCGAGGAAGAAGCCGAGCTTGAAGCCGATTTGCTCGCCGACCCGAAGGAGCGCGCCGAGCATATCATGCTCGTGGACTTGGGACGCAATGACGTCGGCCGGGTTGCGGCTATCGGCAGCGTCGAAGTCAACGAGCTGATGGCCATCGAGCGCTATTCCCATGTGATTCACATCGTCTCAAACGTGCGCGGCAAGTTGGCCCCGGACAAGACGCCGTTCGACCTGTTTGTTTCGGCGTTCCCTGCGGGCACGGTTTCCGGCGCTCCAAAGATCCGCGCCATGCAGATCATCAGCGAGCTGGAACCGCAGAAACGCGGCCTTTACGCCGGCGCCATCGGTTACTTCGGCTATAACGGCAACCTGGACACCTGCATCGTCATCCGCACCATTGTCATGAAAGGGAAGAGAGTTTTCATTAGCGCCGGCGCCGGCATCGTCGCCGATTCCGATCCCGCGCTGGAGTACCAGGAAACGCTAAACAAGGCGCGCGCTATGCTCAAAGCCGTCGAACTCGCGGACATGTGGAGGAAGCGATGATCCTGCTCATCGACAACTACGATTCCTTCACCTATAACCTGTACCATTATCTCGGCGAGCTGGGCGCGGAAGTGAAGGTTTTTCGCAACGACCGAATCGCGCTGGATGAAATCGACGCGCTCAAGCCGCAAAAGATCGTGATTTCGCCGGGCCCGTGCACGCCCAAAGAAGCGGGAATTTCGTGCGCCGCCATCCAGCGTTTCGGCGAGCGCACGCCTATTCTTGGCGTTTGCCTCGGCCACCAGGCCATCGGCGCGGCCTTTGGGGCGAAGATCGTGCGCGCCCCGGCGATCATGCACGGCAAGCTTTCCGAGGTCGAGCACGACGGTCTGACGATTTTCCGCGCCGTCAAGAACCCCTTTGCCGCCATGCGCTACCACTCGCTGGTCATCGACCCCGCAAGCCTGCCTGCCGTGTTGATGGTCAGCGCGCGCACGGCGGACGGCGTCATCATGGCCGTCCGCCATCAAACATTCCCCGTCGAAGGCGTGCAGTTTCATCCGGAGTCGATTCTCGCCGAAGAAGGAAAGAAGCTGCTGAAAAACTTTCTCGACAACTACTGACCCATTCGCGCGATGAAGCTCCTCTGCTTTCAAGCCAAGCGCTTTCGCTGGAAGACCCACTCCAAGACGCTCGCCGCAGCGCCCGACCAGGATATCGAGGAAGAAGTCGCCGAAACGCTGGTCGTGTTCCTCCACGCGGAAACCGCGGATGCCGGCGAAGAGCGCGAAACATCGGTGCTCCGGCAAACTCTCAAGCATGTCAAATGGCTCGCCAACAAACGCGCTCTCAAGAATATCGTGATCCACGCGTTTACGCACTTGGGCGGCGCCACGGCGCCTCCGGCGGTTGCCGAATTGTTTATGAATACGCTGGCCGATCGCCTGCGCGAGACCGGCTACCGAGTCTGGACCACGCCCTTCGGATATTTTTGCGAATGGGACCTGAGCGTCTACGGCGAGAGCCTGGCCAAGGTCTGGAAGGAAATCGATTAACAGAAATACGCCACGGGTGATTCAAGCGTGTTATAATGCGCCTCGGATGTTGCTGTTAAGGAGGCTTCCAATGACAGAATACTCCAAAAATGTTGCCATCGCGCTGACTCTTATCTTGCTCTTGCTTAGCGCGGCCGCGTGCAAGGATCGCGACCGAGCCGCCCTCCGCGACGAGCTGCCGGATCTAAATACCCAAACCTATCCTTACAAGACCGTAGAGGCCACCAGGGTCCGCACCGGACCGGGAACGCAATTTCGCGTCGTCGCGGAAGTCCCTCCTAACGCCACGGTCAATGTGGTGGGTCGAGACGGCGACTGGGTGTTGATCGTTTCGAAAAAGGGCAATGCTCCCGGCTTTATCGAATTGGCATCGGTCAAGCCGGCGGACCATGAAGTCGGAGACACACTCAACCCGCGCATCGAAGGCCGGTACGAATCCATTGCCGATACTACCGTGAGAAGCGGTCCTGGTCTCCACTATCCAGTCGTCGCGAAAATCACCAGGGGAACGAAGCTCAACGTCGTGGATGAAGAAAAGGGCTGGTTGAAGGTCGAATCCAAGCGCGGCAACGAGCCCGGCTATGTGGAAGCCAGTTTGGCCAAGCTCGTGCGGGAATAACGGCGCTGGTCGAATCTGAAAATTGGCTGAGGCTCGACTTGGCGTCAGTGTTGACGGCGCTCGGGTTCGCGAAATGCGGTCGTCAATCCACGATCACGAACCACAAACAAGATGGCGGCCCTCCAGGGAACCGCTACAGCTTCAGCAGCCGCGCCGCAGTGCCGGCTAAAACATCGTCCCTGGTCTTTTCATCGAGGGGCAGGCGGCGAATCGCCTCGATATAATTTTTCAACTCTGCCATCCCTCGGCCCGTATCCGTGTTCACGCCGGTGAAATCCTGCGGGTAATCGCTGGCAAAAAGCAGACGTTGCGGCCGGATACCTTGGAGGGCGCAGTTGAGCGCGGTCAGGCCTCCCTCGAACCCGGCCATGTCGAAATAAACCATCTCAAAATAATCAGCGAAGGGCTTTTTCAAGGTGCCGAAGCGATAGCCTTTTGCCACGAGCCGGTCTTTCACCGCGGCGATGCCGCCGCCGAAGTGGGCCATGACCACTTTGAGATTGGGAAAGCGGTCAAAGACTCCGCCCGCGATAAGTCTCGTGGTGGCAACGGTGAGATCGACTTCCCGGCCCAATACCCGGGGCAGGTCATAGTCCTTGAGGTGCTCGTACCCCGTCGGCACCAGAGCCGGATGAACGAACACCGGTACGTCCAGCGCGCACACGGTTTCATAGAAGTCGAAGAGCTTAGGTGAGTCGAGCGAGACGCCGCACACCTGCGAGGTGATCGTAACCCCGTGCAGGGCAAGATCTGTGATCGCGCGCCGCAATTCGGTGAGGGCCTTTTTGCCTTCCAATATCGGCGCCTGAGCCAAGCCCACGAACCGCCCGGGGTATTTTTTCTGATTCGCCGCCAGATCATCGTTGATAAAGCGGCACTCCTCCAGCGACGCCGACCAGCCGAGCAAGCACGACAGCACCGAGAGATCGACGCCGGCCTGCGCCATGTCGTCGAGCTGCAAGTCCAGGTCGTAGAGCCGCTGGTGCATGGTCGTCGCCGGCAACCCGCCCTCCTGAAGCATGGTTCGGCCGGTTTCGGAGTAAAGCCCGCGCTTCTTGGCCAATTCCAGCGGTATGTAGTGATGTTGAAAATCGATAACCATCTTTCACCCCTGACCTTTCGTTTTGAGGTTGCCGCGACATGGAATATTCAGCGGTTTCATAAGGCTCCGGCCGGCTTTTGATCGCGATCAACAATGCTACTAACCCAACAATCACGAGCCGGCAAATGCAAACTGCTGCGCGGCGGCGAGGGTTTGCGGCTCGGCCCAAAGTTTTTCGCCGCCGTCGATTGCCGTGCAAAGCGAAGGTGCTGGTCATGCCGATGATTCCCGCGGCAGTGCCAAAGGAGCTGAGCATGACGGCCAGTACACCGAAGTCCGCCTTTGGCCAAGGATGGCGCCGGCCCGCCCGAAGGACAGATTCGTTATTGGCACCACGCCCTTTGCTTGATCTTCCATCACACAGACCGAAAACCCCTTTCGCTCGGTGTCCCCTGCTGAGTCTGCGCCAAAATGCTGCGGCGGGACAATACACCTTCAATTATCGTGATCTTACAATTTTTTCCCGCTTTTGCCTTACGGCTCGCAGGCAGGCGATAAAAAAATCTTGCGCTTCCCCGCCTGAGGCAATAACATCTTTAGAAATTCGCAATTTAGACGACCCGGGGAGGGAACCTTTGCTGGCCATGGATTTAGCGCAGTTAGCCCATAAGATGGCTCCCGCCGCGGATAGGAGACGGTCATGGAGAACACGTTTGTCTGGATACTGATCATCGCCGGCGCGACCACCGCTTTGCTCGGAGTGTTTTTGGTCGCATCGGAACGCGAACTCAAGAAAAAACGGCTCGAGATCGAAGAGTTACTCGCTAAACTCAGCGACACGGCCGCGCAAAGCGAGGCGCCGCCGGTGGATCTCGTGGATCCCGTCGACAAGAACGAAATTTCTCGTCTTATGGCGATCAACGATGATTTGCAAAATCAGGTCAACACTCAAACTGCCAAACTGGAGCTTGCGCGCCGAACCATCGACGAGCTGGAAACCGCGGCGCCCGAGGGCAGCAACAGGCAAGCCGAGCTAGACGCGCTGCGCGCCGCGAACACGCAAATGAGCGCCGAGATCGACGCCCTCAAGGGCCGGCTTGAGTTGAGCGCGGCGCGCGCCAGTGAATCGGCTTCCCAAAACGAGCAATGGGCCGATCATGAACGGCGGCTGCGACAAGAAATCACCGACCTCAACGAGAAGCTCGAGGATAGCCGGCATCAAATCCGGGAACTGGAAAACTCTCAGCAGACGATTGCCAATAGCGAAGCGATCGAAGCGGCACACGCCCAGGAGCGGCAAAGTTTCGAATCGCGCATCGCCGACTTGGGAAAAGAACTGGCGGCGGCGCGGGAAAAGTCTCAAGAGTACGATTCGGTTCGCAACCAACTGGCGGAGTCCGAACAGATACAACGAGATCTCGCCGAACAAAACCGCAGAAATGGCGAAGAGATCGCGCACTGGCGGTTGCGCGCCGCCGAAGCGGCGGAAAGCCGGCGCCGTCTGGCCGCGTTGACGCCCGTCTGCGACGGCTTGCGGGCCAAGTATGAAACGCTCGCCCAACAGAGCAAGGAGTTCCAGGATGATCTCCTCGCCTTTGTCGGTCTCATCACGGAACCGATCAAAGCGAACGTCCCCGACGGCGGGTCGATGGATGCTGCCGCCAATGCGGAAAATAGTTCCACACCCACCGATCCCGGCGAAGCGGCGCCGGGAATCGCCGCGGCGGCCGACGATACGGGGCCAAAATCGAAGCGCGTATTGGGCGTCGTCGCATTAATCCTCCTCGGCGCCCTCGGACTCTTTACCTACCACGCCTGGAATTCTCCCACCGAAGAGCCGTCGGTCACTGCCGCGAATCTGTATCCTCCGCCATCCGCGATATCTCCGAAAATATCGGCCAACGCCGCTGCGGCTCCAAGCGCGGCGGCACGGGAAAGCGAAGCTGCGCCGTCGCGCAAGCCGAACACTTCGCCGCAGGCATCGGCAGCGCTGGCGCAGCAACGGCCGGCAAAGGCCAGTCTCAACGTCTCCGGCGCTTATGAAATTATTCGACCCACTAGGGTCTATGCAGCGCCCGCCGAGCTTTCGACCTTGATCGCGGAGATCGAACCGGGCACTAAAGTGAACGTCGTCAACGCGCGCGACGGTTGGCTGGAGATTCGATCCAAGCATGGCCGCCCGCCGGGTTACATTCGCACAGAAACGGCCGCGCGAGTCACCGGACAAAAATAACCCTTCGCTCAACTCGCGTGACCCCAATTCCGATCTCAAGCTCGCTTGCCCTCGCCCTCGCCCCGACCCTGTAAACCGTGTGCTCATTCGGAAGACTCCCCAGCCGGCAGAATTTACGCTACGAAGGAATGCAGCGTTCCGGTACGGATGCAAGTGCGGGCGTCCGGTCGCCCCGACTATGGACGTGGACACGCGCGCCGTGCTATGAGTTGAAAAAGTCGCCGGCCCTGGAGGAGACGCGGATGGCAAACCGCAAAAGCTTTCATCTCAAAGGCATGGAACATGGCGCGCCGATCCCCAACGGCGCAGCGATCGGCAATGTCGTTTTTTCCTCGGCGATCTCCGGCAAGGACGCCAAGACCGGCGTGCTCTCGCCCGATCCGGACGAACAGGCGGAGGCGATGTTCCGCAATCTGAGACTTTTCATGGAAACCGCCGGCGGCACGCCGGACAATATCGGCTACATGAAGGTTTATCTAAAAGAAGAAAAATTCCGCGACTCGGTGAACAAAGCCTGGCTCAAGATGTTTCCGGACGAGCATGACCGGCCCGCGCGCCATGCGATAAAAGCGGAATTGCGCGGCGAAGTGCTATTTCAAATCGAAGTGATCGCGGTTTTATAAACTTACAACCCAAGGGAGGAATTCCACATGGGCATCGAAGTGATTGATCTGGTGGATATGGGCAACAAACTGAAAAAACGCAAAAACGTTTTTAACACGCCGCGCTTTCATGCCTGGATGCATTACTACGAACCGGGTCAAAAAGATTCCATGCACTGCCATAACGCCGACCAGACCTTTGTCGTCCTCGACGGCGAATGCACCATGAGCTTTCCCGACGGCGGCAAGGTGACTCTAAAATCGGGCCAGGCCGCGCTGATCACCGGCGGCTCTTTTTATACCCTGGAAAACACCGGCAACGGTCCGATGATCATGATGGGAAACCGCTCGGGGCCGGCGGAGAAGATCCAGATCATCGACTACGTCACGCGCAAGGATATCCGGCAGCAGGTCCAAGCGCAGTTCAACGTCGATCCGAGCTAGCGGCTCTACCGCTAATAACGTTCAAGCCGTTCCAAACTTTCCAGTCGTTCAATCCGGTTCCGGAGCGACGAATTGAACGGCTTGAACGTTTTGAACTCCCATTTCAAATTCGATAGAGCCTTTTCGGATTGTCGTAGCTGATTTTTCTTTTCGCCGCTTCGCAAATGTCCTCGCGGCCCAAGAATTCGTCCACCGCCTTTTTCATATCGACGATGCCTTCATGAGGGAAATCCGACGCCCAGAATAGGCAGTCGTCGCCAAGCAGCTCTAAATCGCGGCTCGTGGTCATCTCTTCGCCGCACTGAAAATAGATTTGCCCGCGCTCGATGAGCTTCGATGGCCGCACGGCCTCACCCATGCGCGATTCCATCTTGCTCATCAGGTAAGGTACCCAGCCGCAACCGGCTTCCAGAAAAGCGATTTTCAAATCCGCTAACCGCCCCAACAGACCGGAAAACATGAAATTGGTGAACTGGCGCATCTGCGGCCAGACATGGGCCAGCGTGGCGGCTTCGCCGCGCCACATGAACAGATCGTTATTGCGCAAAGAATTTTGCGAATGCACCGCGAGCATGCAGCCGAGTCGATTCGCCTCCTCATAGACCGGGTGAAACTCCGGATGCCCCAAAGGCCGCGGCAAGCCGTCGGCCGGCAAGACCGCGCCGACCATGCGGTAATCTTTCACGGTCCGGCGCAGTTCCGCGACCGCGGCCGGGACGTCTTGCAGCGGCAACACGGCGATGCCCTTCAACCGCGGTTCGTGGCGCAGAAAACGATCGTAAAGATAGTCGTTGTAGGCTTTGCTCAGATCGACAGCGAAGTCCGGCATACCGACCTGGCCGATATGCATAAATCGCGTCGGATAGACCACCGCCGTCTCGATGTTTCCTTGGTCCAGCGCCGCGCGCCAATCCTCTAGCGTGGGAATCAGAAACGACGCGCCGATGCCGCTGCGTCCGGCCTGGCGATGCCAGCCATGGTGCGGCAAGAGCGGAAAATAAAGCACCGCCTCGCGCCGGCTCTTATAGTAATCCGGCAGATACTCGAAAACATCGCTTTCCACTTCCCGAATATGCCCGTCCGCATCGATCATTTTCCACTCCTTCATAATCGTCTCCTTCGTCTCTGCAAACCAAGAGGGCGCGATGAATCGCGCCCCTATATTTCGGGATCTTCAGGCCTTACCGTGGGTAGACCTGGCACGGTCACCTTGATTTCGTTCACCACGAAGGTCCATTCAATTTGAAACTTGGCCCTGGGTCCTTCGCAGTGATACTTATCGTTCGTTCTTCATCGCGAATAGGGGCGTATACCATACGCCCACAATTCCGGCCTCTTCCTTGCGCCCTTTGCGTTCTTTGCGGTCAATCCGCTCCGCTCCGAAAACTTCTTGAACGGATTTCGTCGATCTATGCGTCGGCGACCATTTCGCCGAATCGGCCGCAGAACTCGCCGATGCCGCCGTGATGGACGAAATCGGCGATCTCATCGAGGGGTCCCGGCTCGCGATTGATGATCGCAAGCACCGCGCCGTTGCGTTTCGCGACCACCGGGAACGAAGCCGCCGGCTGCACTTGCAGCGACGACCCCATGACAATGAAGACCTCCGCCTGGTCGGTCCACTCATGGGCCCGGCGCATAGCGTCTTCGGGCATCGCCTGGCCGAAAGACACGGTCGCCGACTTGAGGATGCCGCCGCAAGCGCCGCACTTGGGCGACTCGAAATTTCCGATCAGGCGCCGGATAATCTCATCGGGATCATAGCTTCGTCCGCATTCGAGGCAGATCACTTTTCGGTTGCTGCCGTGCAGCTCGACGATTTTCTCATGCGGCAATCCCGCCTCCCCGTGCAGGCCGTCGACGTTTTGGGTGATCAGGCCGATGAGTTTCCCTTTCGCGTAGAGCGAGTGGACGAAATAATGACCCGGATTGGGTTTCGCGTTTTTGTACTGCTCCCAGCCCTCCAGACGCCGCTTCCAGGCTTCGACGCGCGCCGCCTCGCTGCTCAGGTATTCCTGAAAAGCAATCGGCCGGTAGCGCGTCCAGAGGCCGCCCGGGCTGCGAAAATCGGGTATGCCCGACTCCGTGCTGATCCCGGCGCCGGTGAAAACCACGATCCGATCATTTTCCCGAATCATCTCGGCAAAATCGCTTAAGGTCTTCATGAGGGCAGTTTATAGAATACTCGCCGCCGGCAAGACAACCGCTACTGGGACAAATTCGCTTCCGGTAATTTGAGCGCCAGGGCGAGTATCGCTCCCGCACCGATCAGGACGCCGGTGATGATCAAGCCGGTGGCAAAGGAGCCGGCATCGCCCATGGCGCCGATCAGGGTTGGAATCGCGCCGCCGCCGATGACAAAGCCGAGGGGGACCGAAAGTGCCACAGCGAGATTGCGCGTGTGGGACGGCGTGATGGCCGCAATCGCAGCAAAGGCGGCCGGAAAGAACCAAACGGCGAGCAGCGGTTGAAACAACACCACGAGGCTCAACCAGCCGCCGGGCACCAAACCCAACGAAAGCGTAAGTATCCCGGTAAAGCCTAAACTGATTACGATGGTCTGTTTGGCGCCGAGCTTGTCCGACGCCCAGCCGCCCAATAACCCGAGGATCGGGCCGTGTGCCCTGGAAAAAGCGACGATCGCGTTGGCCCAACTAGGGTCCAGACGGCGCTCTATGACCAGATAGAGCGGCAGCATGGCGTAAACTCCCACGGTGGAACTGACGCCGAGGCTGAAGAGCGCGACCATGAGCCACAGCGCGGGCAAGCGAATCAGCTCGCCGAAGGCGCTCGAAATGGGAGACTCGCCGGGAAAAGCGCCGCCTTTGCCGAATCGCCCAAAACTGGCGCTCGCGAGGAGCGACAGCGCGCCGATGACGCCCAAGGCCGCGCGCCAGCTCGACCATTTAAAAAATAGTTCAGCGATAAACGGACTTGCGAAAAACGCCAGATTGGGCGCCAGCTCGTGCACGGCGATGGCCTTGCCCCAGTGCCGACGGTCGACCAGGGAGGTGATCGTCGCGATCGCGGAAGGCATATAAAGGCCGGCCGCGAAACCGACGCCCAACAGCCCACCGCGAATCGTCCAAAGGTCATTGCCAACGGCGATCACGAGCAGCGCGCCGCCCACGCCGGCGCTGGAGACGACGATCGTGAGTCGGTGTGTAGCCCGCGAAGCGAGCAAGCCGGAGGATAACAAGCCCGCCAGATAACCGGCGGAGCTGAGGAAAAACAGAAAGCCCGACTGGCTGTGACTGATCGCCAGCTCCTTTTCGATGGTGGGCAAGAGCGGCGAGAGAATGATCCGCGCGACGAAATTAAGAAAGAAGATGCCGGCCAGGAAAAATACCGGACCAAGCTGCGCCCGGACGGACGAAGCGCCG
>CAZILB010000045.1:22745-25321 GCA_964539925.1 uncultured Syntrophobacter sp.
GATGCCGGCCAGGAAAAATACCGGACCAAGCTGCGCCCGGACGGACGAAGCGCCGGCGGTCTCGTCATTTGGACCCTCCATCGGCAAACTTTTGTTCGGAGCCGTGTTTGTTGTATCGTCGCGTTGCATCGGCGGGCGCTCTTTATGCTTTTGTCTGATTTACACCGCGATGACGCAAGAAGCCAATGGCGACGGGCGGCGTTGAAGACATCAACGGCACGGTGATCACGACGCGCTCCTATATCGCGCAGCATCGCGACACGACGCTGCGCTTCCTGCGCGCCTTCACCCGCGGTATGCACCGTGACCGCACGGATAAAACTTTCAGCAAGAAAGTCCTCGGCAAATACGGAAAAATCAACGGTCACGAAACTTTGGGAGCCACCTGGCAAAGACTCTGCGCCAACAATGCAGAAGGGCCCTCGGCCGTCCTTGAGGGCCATTCAATTCTTGATCGAGAATCAGTTCCAGGGAAAGAGGCCGCTGCCGAAGCCGGAACAGTGCGTCGAGTTGTCTCTGGTCGAGCACTTGGAAAAGAGCGGCTTTATCGATTCGGTAAACCGGAAGGCCGGGCATCCGAATCAGGCGCTGCAACATCGTGCTTGCCTGCAAGTCGACACGGCGACGGGAGCGTCAAAAAATCTTCTTCTGCACGGGCTCTTTCAGGGCTCGCCCCATACGTCCCGCGCAACTTGCACGACCAGTTCCAATTTTGCTATCTGGTCGTCGACGGTTAGTTTGTTACCCAACATGGTGCTGGCAAAGCCGCACTGGGGGCTGATACCGAGCTGATCAAGCGGCACGAGCTTGCTCGCTTCGTCAATACGCCGTTTAACATCATCGGCCTTTTCCAGCTCGGGGACCTTGGACGTGATCAAACCGAGGATCAGTTTTTTGTCCTTGGGCAGGTAACGAAGCGGCGCGAAATTGCCCGCCCGCGGCGTATCGAATTCGAGAAAATAACCGTCGACCTTCAACTCGTTGAACAACACCTCGGCCACCGGATCGTAGCCGCCTTCGGCAACCCAGGCGCTGCGGAAGTTGCCCCGGCAAAGATGGGTGCAAACCGACATATTGGCCGGCCGATCCTTGATGCATTGGTTGATCAGATTCGCGTAAAGCGACGGCAGCTTGTCCGGGTCTTCGCCGATTTTCCCGGCGCCTTCGCGCATCTTCGGATCGCAAAGATAGGCGAAATTCACATCGTCGATCTCCAGATAGGTGCAGCCGGCCGCGCCGAGTTGCGCGATTTCTTCGCGATAAACGGCCGCCAGATCGGCAAAGAACTCCCCCATGTCCGGGTACGTAACTTTGTCAACGCCGCCCCTGCCGGTGCGAAAATGCACCAGCGACGGCGAAGGAATGCACTGCTTGGCCGTCTGCCTGGTCACCGAAGCGAGGAACTTGAAGTTCTCGACCTCGATGCCGCGCCCATGCCGAAGTTTGCCGGTGACGACAAATTGGGTCGGCGAACGCTGCACGTCGGCGTCGGGATTTTGAAAATGGCGCGCGGAGTCGGGCAGCAAGCCTTCGACGACCTTGACGCCTTCGATCTGGCGGAGAAAGTCCGCATGCCAAAGCGTCCGGCGAAACTCGCCGTCGGTGATTCCGGGCATGCCGACGTCTTCCTGCATCTTCACCGCGTCGCGGATGCAGCGGTCCTCGACCTCTCTTAACGCCGCCGCGGAGATCTCTCCCTTTTCATGTTTTTCCCGCGCCTGGCGCAGCTCCGGCGGCCTGAGCAAACTGCCCACGTGGTTGGCGCGAAAAGGCGCTTTTTTCTGGTCAGCCATTATCGCTTCTCCCCTTTTTCCTCGTCGAATCGACAGACGCTTTGAAATGGAACCCGATTTAACGATAACGTTGCGCTAGATTCACCGAGGAACTTTTTATGCGCACCGAACTGATCAGCATTCCCACGGCGTCGCACCCCCTGGATGGTGCTTATTACACTCCCGACGGTCCTAGCAAGGGGGCGGCCATGTATTGCCACGGCAACCAGATGAATTTTTACGTCTGCGCCGCGCGCTTTCTCGCGCCGCACCTGACAGCCCTCGGCTACGAATTTCTGGCGTTCAACCGCCGCGGCCACGACTCGGTAAGCACCTGCGACAGCCGCGAGTGCGTCGGCGGCGCCTATCAAACCGTATTGGAAGGTATCGAAGACAACGAACTGGCGGCAAATTATCTGGCGGACAAAGGTTTTAAACATCCCATCGTCATCGGCCACAGCAACGGCGGCGTGCTTGCCAGCCAGCATGCAGCGAATCACCCCGAGACCAAAGCGCTGATCCTTTTATCCGCCCACGCCGGCGGCAATCGCATGGCGAACCCGCGCTCGGCGCGGGATTTTTCGCGCGCCGGCAACACCGACGAGTTGAGAAAACACGCCGAAGCGCTGGTTGCCGCCGGCCGACCGCGCCAGCTCATGCTCATCCCGGCCTGGTGGTGGGTGATTTCGGCGCGAACTTATCTCGACCGCCTCACTAACGCGCCGGATCTCGTCGAGAACGCCAAGCGCATCGGATGCCCGGTGCTCTTTATCCGCGGCGACCAAGAGCCCATCGAAAACTATC
>CAZILB010000046.1:0-7803 GCA_964539925.1 uncultured Syntrophobacter sp.
TGGATCTGATCCGCAAACTCATTGACGACGGCTAGGCGACACGATTCGCTTTCCGATAACCCAGCGCGTCCTGCGCGATGATCATCTTTTGCACGTTCGAGGAACCTTCGACGATCTGGTAGGATTTGGCGTCGCGGTAGTAGCGCTCGACCGGAAACTCGGTGGAGTAGCCGTAGGCGCCGAGGATTTTCATCGCGGCGTCGGCGGCGAAGTTGGCGGCTTCGGCGGCGGTGTACTTGCCGACGGAAGTCTCCAGGTTGTTCGGTTTGTTCTGATCCGCCAGCCAGGCGGCGCGATAGACGAGCAGCCGCGCCGCCTCTTCGTGGACGATCATCTGCGCGATCATATCCTGGTTCATCTGAAACTCGCCGATCTTTTGGCCGAATTGCACGCGCTGGTTGCAGTAATTCACCGCCGCTTCCTTGGCCGCGCGCGCGACTCCGAGGGCGCCGGCGGCGCAATTGAGCCGTGTCTGGTTCAGCTGCCACATGCATATTTTGAAGCCGTCGCCTTCGTTTCCGAGCCGGTTCGCTGCGGGAATTGGGAAGTTGTCAAAGATGAGCTCGCCGAGGGGTGAGCAATGCGCACCGAGAGCTTCGATGGACCTGCGACTTAATCCGGGCTGTGTCCAATCGGCATAGAAAGCCGTCATGCCGCGATGCTTTTGGGCGCGGTCGGTGTAGGCATAGACCAGCCCGCCGTTGGTCACGGGTGCATTGGTGATAAAGATCTTATTGCCGTTGACCAGGTAGCGATCTCCATCCCTTTTCGCCGCCGTGCGCATACCCGCGACATCGGAGCCCGCGTCGGCCTCCGTAATCGCAAAGCAGCCGATGGTCTCTCCCGACACCAGGGGTGGAATGAATTTTTTCTTCTGCTCTTCCGTGCCGAATTGCAGCAGTGTCACCGCCGGACCGATCTGCATATTGATCGCCACGCGCATGGCGCTATGCACCCGCGCGATCTCTTCGGTGATCAGCACCATGGCGAGAAAGCCGAGCCCGTTGCCGCCGTAACTTTCAGGGATCAAGGTGCCGTAAAAACCCAACTCGCCCATCTTCCTGACCAAGTCCGGCCGAAAATTTTTCTCCTTGTCGTCCTTGGCCGCGGTCGGCGCGATTTCTTTTTCGGCAAACTCCCGCGCCAACTCGCGCACCGCGATCAATTCCTCTGATAATTCAAAATCCATTCTACCTCCTTCGCGAGCCACCCGGCATAAGGCGAGTGCCATGAAAAAGCATACTCGCTTACGCTTATCAACTCGCGCCTCGCGCCTGCTTCATGGCCGACAAAAAGACTCTGCAAAAATTATCCGCGCCGGCCAGATTGGTTTCCAGCGTATCATGCCAAAGCTCATCTGGCATGTCAGCAAAGCTTACAGTTTTTGCGATACCCGCATTATTGATCCGAATGTTAACGCCGCCCCTGCCGGCGGTTATTTCCTTGCGCCGCTCCCAAACTTGATTTCGGCGCGGGAGATCGCGCGGCAACAAAAGAACCTGCTCCCCGTTGCGCGCCATTCTTTCAGCCAGGACTTCGAGCTTCGCCGACTCCCGCGCCGTAATGGCGATTCGGCATCCTTGCGCGGCAAATCTCCCCGCCAGCATCCGCTACAAGCCGCCCCTGCCCGCCGCAATGAGAACAATTTTGTCCAGTCACTCGGCCACCGCAAAGAAACCATACCACATCCTTTCGCCCAAAGCGTTCTCGATCGGGGAGCTCGCTTGTTCTCGTGAAAACTTTTCGATAAAGGAAACTCAGCGATCCCGACCGGAGGCGTTGCCGTGAAAATCGTATTGGCTTCCCTGCTCCTTTTTTTCGGATTTTTCGGATGGTTCGCGACTGCCGCTACGGCACAGGAAATAACCGCGCCAACTTTCCAAGCCGTCTGGCGCGACGCCGAGCCCGACTCCAACGAAACGGAACTGGACCGGCTCAACCGCGCTCTGGTTGATCTGGCAAACCGCTCGCGCCCGGCCATCGTGCAGATCCGCGTCACGGCGCAAGAAGGGAAAGGCGGCCAGGTCCCGTCGCAAGGCAGCCGCGGTTCCGGATTCATCATCGATCCAAAGGGTTATATCCTGACCGCGCAGCATGTCATCGACCGGGCGAAGGAAGTCGAAATTCGTCTGGCGAACGCGCAAAGGCTGCCGGCGCAACTCGTTGCCGCCGACAGCCAACTCGATGTCGCGATCCTCAAAATTCAAACCGAACAGGATTTGCCGATTCTTTCTTTCGGCAACTCCGATGCGCTGCGCGCCGGCGACCTGGCGGTGGTGTTCGGTTATCCCTTCGGGCGCGAGAGCTCGATGAACATGGGCATCATCAGCCGCCCCGGCCGGAGCTATCCGGAGTCTGCCAGTTTCGATTACATTCAGACCGATGCCGGCGCCTACGCCGGCGGCAGCGGCGGTCCGCTGCTCAACAGCAAAGGACATGTCATCGGCATGATCACCATGGCGTCTGAGCGCGGCAACATGGGCTTCGCCACACCGATCAACGTTATCAAACGCATTCTCCCGCGTCTGGCCAACGGCGAGAAGTTGGCCTGGGGCTGGCTCGGGGTGCAAATGGCGGGCGTTTCTCTCGAACAGGCGAAAAATCTCGGCCTGCCGCTCGCCAAGGGCGTCGTCGTGAGCGCGGTGCTGCCGGGACAACCCGCGGCGCGCGGCGGCATGCGCGAGCAAGACGTCATCCTTTCAGTGAACGAAAATAACGTCGATAGCCCGCGCGAGGTCGCGCGCATGATCGGCGGCATCGAAGCAGGAAAAGTCGTGCGCTTGACGATTTTGCGCAACGGCAAAACGCTGCAATTGTCGTTTCCGCTCGGCCCTAAACCGCCAGCCGCGAAAGATCGCGAAGGATAAATGAGAATCCCGCTCCGATGCAGCACTTGCGAATAATCACCCCAACGAAGGCGGGTTTTAAAACCCGTTCTCCAATTCTCTGCGTACGTTGCATTGCGGCATTGCCGGATTGCTCAAGTCGAAAGTTTTCGTGTTTCGCGCAACGTTCTTAGCGGCTAATTCTCATTTTCTGCCTGCGCAGGGGAACTCTTCTCGCCGCTCGCGGCGCCCATTTGTTTGAGTTGTGCGTTGAATTGCCTGAGCTTCTTTTGCACCCGATCATTGACCGAACCGTCGGGATACCCGCCCTTGTCATCGCGCTCGCCGGCCGCCGTGCCGGTCAACACTTCGATGCCTTCATCGATGGTGCCCACCGCGTATATCTTGAATTCCGCCGCCTTGACGGCTTCGACGACGTCGGGACGGAGCATGAGATTGCGCAGGTTCGCGCGTGGGATCATCACCCCCTGCTCGCGGTCCAGTCCTTTCAGCCGGCAAACATCGAAATGGCCTTCAATCTTCTGATTGACGCCGCCGATCGCTTGAACCTCGCCGTTTTGATTGACCGAGCCGGTCACCGCAATGCCTTGCTTGATCGGTATCTCGGCCAGGCTGGACAGGATTGCGTAAAGCTCCGTGGACGACGCGCTGTCGCCGTCGACGCCGTCGTAGGATTGCTCGAAGCAGACCGTGGCGGCGAGGGAAAGGGGAGTTTGCTGAGCGTACTTGCCGCCGAGATAGCCGCCGAGAATGAGCACGCCTTTGTCGTGGGTCTTGCCGCTCATTTTGGATTCGCGCTCGATGTTGGTGATCCCGCCTCGCCCCATAAAGGTCTTGGCGGTGATCCGCGACGGTTTGCCGAAACTGAAATCGCCCATTTGATAAACCGCGAGACCGTTCACCTGCCCGACGACCGCCCCGGCCACGTCCACCAGCACCGTGCCTTCGGCGATCAGTTCCTGCAACCGCTTTTCAATCAAGTTAAGCCGAAAGTTCTTTTCCATGATGGCGCGTTCCACATGTTTCCCCGCCACCAGCGCGACATTGTCCTTTGCCGCCCAGTAGTCCGCTTCGATCAACAGATCGACCATATCGCTGAAGCGGGTGGAAAGCTTGTTCTGGTCTTCCACCTGCCGGGCGCATTGCTCAATGATCCGCGCCACGCCGGCGCTCTCAAAATGACGCAAGCCCTCGCGATTGCAGTAATCGCTGATAAAGCACGCGAAGGCGGTGATGGTTTCCGCAGTGCGATCGACTTCGAAGTTGAAATCAGCCTTGACTTTAAAAGTCTCCCGAAAATCAGGGTCTATGGACGCCAGCGTGCGGTATAAATAGGGATCGCCGATCATGATCACCTTGGTGTCGGTCGGAATCGGCTCCGGCCGCAAGCCCTGAGGCGGCACGAAGCCAAAGAAAGTGCCGGGCTCTTCGATTCTCAACTCCCGGTTCTTGATCACTCGCTGCAGCGCCTCCCAAACACCGGCGTTGGACAGTACGTCGCGATCGTAAAGAACAAGATAACCGCCGTTGGCGCGGCTGATGGAGCCGGGCTTGATCAGCGTGAAGTCGGTGACATAACCGCCGACCATGGGTTTCTTTTCGACGACTCCGAAAACATTATGATAGGTCGGATTGGTCTCGACTACGATCGGCGGTCCCTGGGTGTCGCTGTTGTCGACGAACACGTTGACTCGATACGGCAAAAACAGATCGCTGGGCGGCTCGCCGAATGACATTGCGCCGAAGGGTCCGGGCGCGGGGCCGGCCTCGGCTCCTCTGAAGCGCTGCATATTCTTGAGAATATGATCGCGCACGGCGTTTAGATAGGCGACCACCTTGGGATAGTCCCGGTATTTGTCCTTGAGATCGCCGAGCGGCATGCGCACGAGATAATCCCCGGCCTGGATCTCCGCCTCCTCTAATTTTTCCGTGATCTGCCGTTCGAGTTTCTTGCCTTCTCGGAGCGTATCTTCGACCTTTCGCTCGATTTCGCCGCGCTTTCCCTCCAGCCGTTTTTTGTCCTCGGCCGAGAGCGCGAGATACTCTGCCTCCTGCATCGGTTTTCCGTCCTTGGTCGGCAGGAGCACAATGCCCGAGGGGGTCATGCGCAATGAAAAGCCGTTCTGGTTCGCCTCCGCCATCAATGCTTCCATCATTTCTTGCTGCTTTTTTTGAATCTGTTCGATCATCGCTTGGCGTTGACGGTTGAACTCGTCGCTCTCGAACATTTTTTTCGCTTCGCGCTGCAGACTTTGCACGAGCAGTTCCATGTCCGCCTTGAGCGCTCTTCCCCAACCGCGCCGGATTTTGAGCGCCACGGGGCGGTCGGGATCGGCAAAATTATAAACGTAACACCAGTCCTCCGGCGTCGGCAGATCGGCGGCGACATCCGGCCTGGCGGTGATTCTCTTGAGAAACGCCTTGATGATGCTGGTTTTGCCGGTGCCGGTGAGCCCCGTGACAAAGATATTGAAGCCGGGCTTATTGACCCCCAAGCCAAATTCAATGGCGCGAATGGCGCGATCTTGACCGACGAAGTCCTCCAGCGGCGTCATCTCCGCCGTGCAGGTGTAGGGCAGATAAGACATATCACAGCGCCAGGCGAGCTGTTCTGCAGGTACTTCGAACCGTTTCGACATCGGGACTCCTCAATGAAATTTATGCCAGAGCATAGGCAGTCGGCTAGCGCTCGTCAACTCACCGTGCGGTCTACAGCGGTTGATTGGCGCCGTTGGAGTTCCTATAATCCGTAAATGAAGAGTCGCCCCGACTCCCGCCGTAATTGGCGCGCTCTCTGTGCCTGGACGGTTTTAATTTCTCTGCTGATGAGCAGCTGCAGTTCACGGAGCGGCCCGCTCGTTCCTTCCCTCGGGCCGCCTGCCGAAGACGAAGAAGCTCGCATCAGCCGCGAATTTCGCCGCGAAACCAAAAAATATTTTAAATTTGTCAGCCACCCCGAAGTCGAGCGGTTTATCGACCGAATCGGCAGAAGGATTCTTGCGGCCACCGGACCCCAACCGTTTGATTATCGCTTCTTTGTCGTCGAAGACTCCCAGCTCAACGCTTTTGCCGTGCCCGGCGGCTCCATTTACATATTCACGGGAATGATCGAGCGCGCCAAGACCATTGATGAGCTTGCCGGAGTTATGGGTCATGAAATCGTGCACATTACGGGGCGCCATATGGCGCGCTCTTCCGGGCCGGATGCAATCTCAATTCTCAGTCTGCTCGGCATGGTGCTCTTGGCGCGCAGCGGCAGCGGCGCCCAGGCCGCCGGCATCGTTGGCCAAGCCGTGGCCGCTACCCGGCAGGCTGCCTACAGCCGACAATTGGAAATGGAAGCCGACACCCTGGGCATGCGCTACATGGCGGCGGCTGGATACGACCCTAAAGGCACCATCGGGTTCCTAAAAACTATGAATCAAGAACGGGCGCTCAATCCCATCGATGTGCCCGCTTATATCATGACCCACCCGATCACGCAGGAGCGAGTCGCCAACGCCGAATTGGTTTACCGCTCCCTCGGCCAGACGCAACCTCGCCCCGAAGCTCCTGAAGCTCTGAAGAAAGTCCAAATTATCATTCGTACGGAACGAGCGGCAGGCCGGGACACGGTGGTGAATGAGTATGAAAAGCTCGCGCAGCAAAACCCTACAGACCCGGAAATCCTATATCTGCTCGGCTACGCCCAACAGCTGCGGGGTCAATGGGCGCAAGCGCAACGGAGCTATGAGAAATCCCGCCAGTTGCGACCCGACAATCCGGGACTGCAGCGGGATCTGGGCCGCCTGTACGGCCAGATGGATAATTTCACCGCCTCGAGGGAGGCTTTCGATCGCGCTTTGGCATTGGAACCCAACGAGCCGCTCACATATTTTTACATGGGCGAGATGTTGGAAAAATCCGGCGATCTGCGCAGCGCGGCCGGCGCTTACATCAATGCCCAAAACATGGCGCCGCTATGGGACAAACCGCCGTACCGGCTTGGGATCGTATACGGCAAGCTCGACCGGTTAGGGGACGGTTACTATTATCTCGGCCGATCCCATTTGCTGCAAGACGAAGATGAAAGAGCAATCGCCGACTTCGAGAGGGCGCTGAAGTTCGTTGGCGCAGACTCGCCGCGCGGTCAGATAATCAAAGAAGAGTTGAATTCTCTTCGAAATAGAAGGCGATGAGACTACCGCGGTCCGCCCAAGGCGGCCAGAGTCAGCACCCGGGGGTGCACGTCCTTGATATATTTATTCTCCCGCTTGAGCAGCGCTTCGCGCAGATAGTCCGGGTCAAACCCCAAAAGATCGCAGATATTGGTAAAAGAAAATAGCCATTCCCTGCCCGTATCTTCTACCCATTCGATCGCATTATCGTACTGGATCTTTCCCGCCACGCTCCGCGACCCGCGATATTTTTCGAGACACTCCACCGCGTCTTTCAAAATTGCGATCATTAACCGCTTTTCGCCTTCCAGTTTTCGCGAAAGCCCCGCCGCGCCGTAAAACTGCGAAGGCAGAAAGACGTCCGGTTCCAGAATTCTCGCCAAGAAATCGTCATACATGGGAAAGCATACTCCTGCTAAACTTGAATCGGATTCTATACCACAGGGGGTGATACCGCGCAAGAAAAAACTGCCCATCCAGTAGGCGTAGGTAAAGCCTACACTATTGGACAAAAATGTGCAGCTCTCTGGAAATGAATGAGAAAACCTATGGTTGGGGCATCGCTGCTACCGTGAGGGAAACTTCCGAACCCAGGACGGTCTCGGTTGACACGCCTAGCCGACAAACGACGCAACATCGAGCAACCAACCAATTCTAACGTGGCGTTTCAAGGAAAAATTTGCGCTGTCACCAAGCTTGACCGGGTGAAAGGTTTTTTCCAACGGGCAAATTGTCAGATCCCGATCCCGTCCATCAATCCTGCCAGTTTGGTCTTGGCCACGTTATGGTCCCAGACCTTT
>CAZILB010000046.1:7903-25089 GCA_964539925.1 uncultured Syntrophobacter sp.
CCCGTCCATCAATCCTGCCAGTTTGGTCTTGGCCACGTTATGGTCCCAGACCTTTTGCACGACGGAATCCTTGCGCCGCTGCTTCATCACCCGTTGGGTCTCGTCGTCGTTGTAAATCATCACGGGCCCGAGCAACGAAGCTTTGTAAAACCGCGCCGCCGCCTCCTCCAAATCAACGCATCCGGCAAAAACCCACTCGATGGAATGAGCCACAACCATGGAGCCGTGACCTCTCAACATAACCGCATCCGCGTCGCCGAGCGCCTTGGCCACCGCGTCGCCCTGCTCAATCGTATGGATGAGCGCAGGATCCATGTATTTCGGCAAGGGGCCGGGACCGAAAAAGGCGCCGGGGTTGGAAGAAGCAGGGTAAAAAGGCTTGTCGACCATCGACAGGGTGGCGACCATGTGATTATGGAGATGCGCGACGCCCTGGATATCGCTGCGCGCCTTGTAAGCCCGCGCATGCATATTCACCTCCGACGGCGCTTTGTATTTGCCTTCGATCAGTTGGCCGTCGAAATCGGTGATCACCATATCGTCCGGCTTGACCGTCGCGCGGCTAACCGGATGGGGCAGGATCACCAGATGATCCGAGCCGGGAACGCGTGCGCTGATATGGCCGCTGTAATCCACCAGTCCGGAGTTAAATAACATGCGCGACGCCATCGCCAGCTTGACTTTCAGTTGCGCTAAGTCCGACACGATCCTTCTCCTCTCAAAAAACCTGGATTTTCCTGTATATCTGTCATTTGATTGCAGTTCAACAGCATCCGAGGCTATCCTGGCGGACGGGGGCGCCGCGGAAAAAGGAGCGAACTTTTAATGGCAACCGATAGTGCCGAGGGCGTCAAATGGGATCTAAGCGATCTCTTTGCCGGTCATGACGATCCGTGCATCGACGCAACGTTAACAGACTGCCGCGCCCGGGCCGGGGCTTTCGCAACCCGGTTTCGCCCGGCCCTGGAGTATCCGCAAACTCTCACGGCTACCGCCTTGCTCGGCGCCATGGAGGAGTTGGAATGCATTTACGAAGCTCTGGGCCGAGTCGGCAGCTACGCCGCACTGCTCTACGCCTCGGATACGACCCATCCCGATTATCAGGACCTGGAGCAAAAAGTCGAGCAGCGTTCGACTGAGATTCGAAATCTTCTGCTTTTTTTCGAGATCGAATGGCTCAAGACGGATGAGGCGATCGCCATTCGTCTGATTGCGGATCCTCGGCTCAAAAAATACCGCCATTATCTCCAGAGCCTGCGCCGCTACCGCCCGCACACGCTCACCGAACCGGAGGAGAAAGTCCTCAATGAAAAAGACAATACCGGCCGTAATGCATTCGGAAGGCTTTTTTCCGAGATCACCTCGTCGCTATCATTCACTTTGGAAAAAGATGGAAAATTGGAAGAGCTCAATCTCAGTCAAATCCTCTCGCTCTTGCACGAGCCCGACCGCGCGCTGCGCCAGCGCGCTCTGGATACTCTCTATGAAGGTCTTTCCCGGCACGGCCAGGTGCTGACGTTTGTTTACGACACGCTCATCCAGGACCACCTGACCATGGATCGTCTGCGCCACTATGCCGATCCCATGGCCCAGCGCCATCTTTTCAACGAGATCGACGGCGATGCCGTGAAAACCATGATGGCCGTCACCGAAAACAATTACGGCTTGGCGCAGGATTACTTCGGCCTCAAAGCGACGCTGCTTCGGTTGCCGCGGCTCGCCCTTCACGATCAGTACGCGCCGCTCGGCAAAGAGGTCGGGCCATTCCCCTATGATCAGGCCCGGGAGGCGATCCTCGGAGCGTTCGACGCTTTCGATCCGAGATTTCGCCAGATCGCCGCGGATTTTTTCGCCAAGAATTGGATCGACGCCGAGATGCGCAAGGGCAAACGGGGCGGCGCGTTTTGCGCCTCCCCATCGCCTCAACTGCACCCCTATATTCTTTGCAACTATAACGACAATCTACGCGATGTGATGACCGTCGCCCATGAGCTCGGCCACGGCCTGCACGGCTGTCTCAGCCGCAAACAGAACTATTTCAGCTACGACACCCCGCTCACCATGGCGGAAACCGCATCGGTTTTTGCGGAGATGCTGGTTTTCGATCACCTGCTCGCGCAGCAGACCGATGCGCAGGTCCAGATCGCCCTGCTCGCCGGCAAGATCGAAGATATCTTCGCCACCGTGTTTCGCCAGACCCTGCTCACGCGCTTCGAAGAACTGGCTTTCTCGGCGAGAAAGGAAAAGCGGCTGACACCCGAAACCTTGGGCCGTCTATGGCTCGAAGCCAACGGCAAATATTACGGCGACGCCGTCGAGATGCCGGAAGGATATCGCTGGGGCTGGTCGTATATCCCGCACTTCATCCACTCGCGTTTTTACTGCTACAGCTACGTCTTCGGCCAGCTTTTGGTCTTGGCGCTTTACCGCATGTACAAAGACGAAGGCAAAGCCTTTGTCCCTAAATATCTCGCTCTTCTGGAAGCCGGCGGCTCGGATTCGCCGGAGGCACTGCTCCAGCCGCTCGGCGTCAACCTCCAGGACCGGGCGTTCTGGCAGAAAGGGTTCGAGGAGATTAGCGCGCTGGTGGCGAGCCTGAGAAAGCTCTGTAACAACGATTTGCTTGCGCCTCGCTTGATCGCGAATCGGGCTACTTCATCTTAAAACTCGGCGGCACGATTTCATCGATATTCTTTCCCGTCCAGTGCCACTTGGGAACGCTGTCCCAGACTTGTTCACCTTTGGCTTGGACCTTGTCGAGCAGCTCTTGCTCGTCGAGGCGGAGATACTTGCCATTGTCGACGACGGTTTCGCCGTCGACGATAACCGTGCGCACGTCGCGGCTGACGGCGGTTTCCATCAGCGAGCGGATCGGATCGCGCACGGCGCCGAAGGCGATGTCGCGCAGATCGACGATGGCAATATCGGCCTTTGCGCCTTTTTGCAGCCGGCCGAGATCGTCGCGACCGAGCATCATGGCGCCGCCGAGCGTGACGGCGTTGAAAACATCGCGCGGGTGACCGGAGAGAAAGTTTTTGTCGGCGACGCGGGAGGCGAGCGCGGCGTAGCGCATGTCGGAGAGAATATCCTTGGGAAAAGTGTCCGTGCCGATCCCCATGTTGATACCCGCCTTGCGGTATTTGTCGAAAGACTCCATGACGATGCCGAGCTTGAGATATTTTAACGGGCTATAAGCGACGGATGAGCCGGAGTCGGCGATGATTTTAAGATCGTCGCCGTAAGGATAGGCGAGCCAGCTGTGGCCGCTGACAAAGATGCAGTGCGACAGCGACACTTCGGGATCAAGAAAGCCGATTTTTTCAAGCAACTCGATCGGCGTGCAGCGCTCGCGTCGCATCACCGTGTGGAACTCGAACAGATTAATGGTCGCATGGATCTGCACGCGCACACCCAGCTCTCGCGCCGCTTTTCGAGTATCTTTAAGCAGCGCAGGGGTACAGGAATCGACATGGCCGGGGAAGAGCATCGCGGTCATCCGCCCGTGACACGCGCCGTTGAACCTCTTGGCAAAATCGACGGCGGATTTTAAGCCCTTGCCGCCGCGCTCGTCGTCCCAGTCGTATTCCACCCGCCCGTCGCGGTCGTGAAAGAAGTTGACGTTTTTGTAGCTCGGCCCGGCGACGCAGCGGATGCCGACCTGATCGATCATGTCGACGTAGCGCTCCGGCTCGCCGCCGGCGCCGCCGATGTCGAAGGCCGTCGTCACGCCGCCTTTCAGAACGTGGATCAACGAAAAACGCTGCCCGACATCGACATCTTTCAAATGCGCCGAGTGCGCGCCCTCGCGGGTCGGCCCGCCGTGGGCCAAATAATTGGACGCGAAAAAATCGGTCTTGGTGGAATCGTTGAGAATATAATCGCTGGCATTGATGCCGGAATGAAAGTGCGTGTCGATAAAGCCGGGGGAAACCAGACAACCATTGGCGTCGATCTTTTTGTCCACCGGCTGGGCGTATTCTTTGCCGACGAACTCCACGCGGTCGCCGTCGAACACAACAACGCCGTCTTTGATGATTTCATGTTCCTTGCCGTCGAAACCGACTACGTAGCCGCCCTGGATCAAAGTCTTCATTGCTGCTGCCTTTCCGAATTGAGATGCAAACAGGGGCAGGACTAACAAAAGCAGGATAGTAAGACAAGCGGCGTGGGTGGCGAGACGCAGCGGGATCCGCCTTTCCCCGGGTCTCGTCAGTTAAGGACCGGCAAATGTCGTCTCGATAATTACCGGGCTCAGAACGACTGCAAGGAGCAATCCTCGGATGATTGTGCGCCAGCTCGATGCCCTGTCCAAGCGAGAGGCCGCTCGGCACGGGGAATGAAGCATCCCGGCGGACCAGTTTCATGGCGCGGCGGGCACTCGTCGATTGGGTTCGGGAATTCAACGGCGCCGCCTTTGCGCACAATCACCCCCGATCTGGAGCTTGCCTGGCGCGAAAAATGAAACCTTTAAACCGCAAAGCGGAAGTGGATGATGTCACCGTCTTTGACCGTGTAGTCTTTGCCTTCCAGTCGGAGTTTCCCGGCTTCCTTGCACTTGGCTTCGCTGCCGAGGCCGATGAAATCATCGTAAGCGATAACTTCGGCGCGGATAAAACCGCGCTCAATGTCGCTGTGAATTTTTCCGGCGGCGGTCTTGGCCGCCGTCCCTTGCGCGACCGTCCAGGCTCGCACTTCGTCTTCGCCCGTGGTGAAAAAGCTGATCAAATCGAGCAAGCCATAGCACGCCCGGATGAAGCGATCGCGACCGGCCTCGGCGATGCCGATTTCGCTGAGAAATGCCGCCCGGTCGCTTGCGTCGAGTTGGGCTATTTCCATCTCGACCTTGCCGGCGAGGGCCAGGCCCTCCAGGCGGCGCCGTTTCAATTCTTCTTGATAGCCGGTGTCGAGCGGCTGCCCCGCTTTGTCGTCGGCCTGATTAAAGATCACCAGCAGGGGCTTGCGGCTGAGAAACCCGAAGCCTGAGGCGAGGTTTTCGTCGGCGGCGCTGAAGCTCAGACTGCGCAGGCTTTCTTCGTTCTCCAGCGCCTGATGACAACGCAAGAGCAACGCTTCCTCTTGCGGCCGCGCCTTTTCTTTTTTTAGGCGGTTACGCCGATTCTCAACGACAGCGAGATCGGCGAGAATCATCTCGGTCAGCAGATCGTTCAGTTCTTTGAATGGCTCGGCATCCGTTCCAAAATCGCGGAGAACCAATGCCATGGCATCGACTTCGCGCATCTGCATCACCAGGGCGTTGTTAGTTTTTAGGTTTTCTTCGCCTTGACTAGGGGGAAAGTCGGTGAAGCGAATCTCGGCATAGGTCGTCTTTTTCGGCTTGAAGATCTGTGAGAGCTTGTCGATCCGCGCATCCGGGACTCTGATCACTCCCAGATGAACCTCTTCTTTGCCGCCAAACCCGCCTACCTGAGCCTGAAGCCCGGTGAGCATATTAAAGATGGTTGTTTTGCCCGCCCCGCGGTCGCCGATCAAGCCTACTTTCATGCAAATACCTTCTCCTTCGTGGTAAATCGGAAAAGGCAATCTAACAGGAATTTTGCAGCGATTAAAACACGCGTCCGCGGCGGATCGGCGGCGCGGCGACCACGCACGAAAATTAAAATCGTCCGGAGCCGAGCGAGACGGCTGCCCGACGATCCTTCGCCATCGATCGCAAGCGGACTAGCGCTTCAGCGCAAGAAAAAGATTGTTCTCGCCGCGTCGTACGAGCAACAATATGGACTTTTCCTTATCGCCAGCAGCCAATTCGCGGCTAAAGTCCTCGACGCTTCTCACCGGGCGTCGATTGATCTGGAGGATGACATCTCCAGCCCTTAACCCGGCTTCCTCGGCGGCGCTGCCCCCCTGGACGGAAGTGATCACCAGGCCCTCGGCGCGCTCCAGCTCCATGCGCTGCGCGAGTTCGGGCGTAACCGGCTGCACCGTCATGCCTAATTCGCCGTGCGGGACCGCAGCGATAATTTCATCGTCCGTCATTTCACCCACGGTTAACGGCAGCGCGGCTTCCTTGCCGTCGCGCCAGACCTTGATTTGAACCTTTGTGCCCGGCGCCACACGCGCGACTTGAGCCGGGAGGTCGCTGGAGTCCTTCACCGGGTTGCGGTCGAACTCGACGATAACGTCGCCCGTTTTGAGGCCCGCCCGCTCGGCCGGACTGCCCTTCATCACTTCAGCTACCAGCGCGCCCTGGGTTTCCTTCAACCGCAGAGAGTCGGCGATCTCGGGCGTGATCCTTTGCACCGTCGTACCGATGAATCCGCGCACGACGCGACCTTGGTCTTTTAGTTGCGGCAGCAAACCCTTGACCAAGTTGGCCGGAATTGCGAAGCCAATACCGATGTTGCCTCCCGTTTGACTGAAAATGGCGGTGTTGATACCGACGACGTCGCCGCGCAGATTGAGCAATGGTCCACCCGAGTTGCCCGGATTAATCGAAGCGTCGGTCTGAATGAAATTGTCGTAAGGCCCCGCTCCGATCCGGCGCCCCTTGGCACTGACGATGCCGGAGGTCACGGTGTGATCCAGACCGAAGGGGTTGCCGATGGCCATGACCCATTCGCCGACTTCCAGACGATCGGAGTCTCCAAAACTCACGGCCGGAAGATCTCTGCCGGCATCGATCTTGATCACGGCGATATCGGTCTTTTGATCTTTGCCGATCACTTTGGCATCGTAACTTTTGCCGTCGGCGAGGGTCACAGAAATTTTCTGCGCGCTATCGACGACGTGATAATTGGTCAGGATCGTACCGTCCCGGTCGATGATAAATCCCGAGCCGATCCCGGTCCTGCGTTGCGGCGCGCCGCGCGGCACCTGGCCGCCGAAAAATCTTTCCCAGAATTGGCTCATGGGATCCTGGCCGCCAAACGGCCCCATCCCTTCTTGCGTGGAGCTGCGAACCTGAGCGGTGGCAACGTTTACTACCGAAGGACCAACTTTCTTTGCCAGGCTGATAAAGTCGGGCAAACTCTGAGCCAGCCCTGTCGCCGAGGGCCCCTGTGCCGCCTGCGCTCGCCCAAATCCAAACCGGTAGCCATCGACACTTTGGCTGGTGCCGGCCTCGACCCACATGAAGATCGCGCTTACGGCCAAAACCAAGGCCCCCCCAACAGACGTTTTCTTGCCTATTTTGCGTAACATTTGGATGAAACTCCTTTTTGATATCGGCGAACTGATACCCGGCTAGCGATCATGGCCGACGGCAGAACGCTCGAAAGCCATGCCGGCGGAGCGTTTGGCGGGCGTGAATCTACGGGGCCGCAATCGTTTGCGCTGCCCGCAAGCCGCTTCCTTCCAACGCAGCAGTCCCTGCCTCATGTAATCGGCGTCATAGCCCAGGGCTTCGCAGACGCATTCAAACGAAAAGAGATAGCTTCGGTCGCTGCTCAAGATCCATTGCTCGGCGTCCCGATGCATCGCCAGCCGGCGTTTACAGGCGGCGGTCGCATGTTCTTGAAAGCAACCAACGGCATCTTGCAACACAGCGAGCATCAGCACATGCTCGGGACCGAGATGAAAGCGCCCGCGGTAGGTAGATTGGTACTGCGGCTCAATCAGGACATCCGGCTGAAAAATTGCCAACGCCCGCTCATCCAAGGGAGCGCCGCGGCGTTCCAACCCCTTGAGCCAAAAAGACGTTTTGCCCGCACGTCCCGATGCCCGCGATTTTAAACGCTTTTTAATGGTCATGCATACCCCCCGATAAATTTAGACGCGCCGCGAGTCGGCATGGTTCCAATTTCCTCGGTTTGTCGACTCAACGGTGGTTTCCTTGCTCCCGCGGGCAAGCGACCACGACCGAGCCGCCGATGAACGCGATAAAATGAGCGGCTTGGAGAATATACGGCTAGAGTTGCCGTTTCGCCTTCGAAAGGCTCCCGGGCGCGGCATTTTCCGTAGCCGATCTCGACAGTTGACGGCTCAGGGTGAGATGGTAAAGTAATTCTCGCCATGGCTCTTGCGACCATCGAAGAAGCGATCGAAGATTACCGTCGCGGTAAAATGATCATCCTGATGGATGATAAGGACCGGGAAAACGAAGGCGACCTCTGCATGGCCGCCGAAAAAGTCACCCCGGAAGCGATTAACTTCATGGCGACCTACGGGCGCGGCCTAATTTGCCTCCCGATCACGGAGGAACGAGTCAAGCAGCTCGGCATTTCGATGATGGTCTCGGAAAACACCTCGCCGTTTGGCACGGCCTTCACGGTTTCCGTCGATGCAGCGGCGGACATTACCACCGGCATTTCCGCCGCCGACCGCGCCAAGACGATCCTCGATGCCATTGCCGACGACGCCAAGCCTTCGGACCTGGTGACTCCTGGCCACATCTTCCCGCTGCGCGCGCGCAACGGTGGCGTCTTGGTCCGGGCCGGACAAACAGAAGGATCCGTGGACTTGGCTCGCCTCGCCGGACTCAAGCCCGCCGGCGTGATTTGCGAGATCATGAAGGACGACGGCACCATGGCGCGCCAGCCGGATTTGATGAAATTCGCGCGCAAGCACAAACTTAAAGTTGTGACCATCGCGGATTTGATTCAGTACCGTTTAAACTACGACTCCTTGGTTTACCGGGCCGCTTCCGCGCCATTGCCCACCCGGGTCGGCGGACTTTTTCAGGTCATCGTCTACAATACCCATGTCGACCAGAGCGAGCATCTCGCGCTGATCAAAGGAGATATCTCGCCTAAAGAGGAGACCCTGGTGCGGGTGCACACCAAGTATGTGCCCGGCGACGTCTTCGGTTTCGAGCTGCTCAACACCGGGGCCGTGATCCAACGGTCCATGGAAATCATCGCCGACAAAGGCAAAGGTGTGATCCTTTACCTGCAACCGGCACACAAAGGCATCCGGCCGGCAACGGTCACGTACCCGAGAGTCGAAGGCAAGCAACAAAAGGATATGAATCGCTCGTTCGTCTATCAGGCGGACTTCAAGGAGTACGGCATCGGAGCGCAGATCCTGCGCGACTTGGGCGTGCGCAAAATGCGCCTGCTGACAAACAACAAGAAACATCTGGTCGGCCTGCGCGGTTACGACCTGGAAGTAACCGCCCTGGAACCGATTCCGCGCGACAACCCGCTGCGCGAAGCGGCGAGGCAGAAAAAAGCCAAAGCGCGCGGCGCCTGAGAACTTAAATCTGGAAAAGAAGCCAGCTCGCCGGCAGCCGGCGGCGGCTGCGCCTGCACGCCGCAGACCTGCGGTTGTCATGAGTCATCTTCCACCGGCTGCAAATAATCGGGCAAATCTGGGCGGATCCATTTGAGCGCTTCGCCCATGTTGGCAAATACCCGCTCTTCCACCAGCTGTCCTTTCACCCAATAATCCAGGGACGGCGCGTCGGTAAAATTGATATCGACGAATCGCTCGCCCACGGGATCGCCGGTAATGATGACGCGGACGGAATAGCCCGCGTCGATGACAATGCCCCGTGCATGGGGCGGCAGAGGCAGGCCGTTTTTGATTTTGGCCAACCTCTCCGTCGGATAGTTGCCCACTTCCAAAGAATAATAGCCCCATTGACCCGGCGCAACGTTGAGCCCGTTGAGGATTTTCGCGTTGATGTCGACCAGATTCTTGGCGGCATGATCCTGATTGTAGTTTTTGAGCAGCTCGTAGGCCCATTTCTCAATGATGCCTTTCGCCGGCTCGGCGCTTTTTTCCCGTTCCTTGACCGGGCCGCGATCGACCCACCACTTGGTATCTTCAAAGGCCTGAGTTTTTTCGTCCGCCATAATAATGGACCAGGGAATTCCCGCGACGGCAATCCGTCGACTATATCTTGAACTCTTCGAGGGTGCTCTTCGCGAACAGCGAATCCACCTCGAGCCGTTTGCTGATCAGTCCCTGCTCGTAGGTGTACTGGACCAAAGTCTCAAGGATATGGCGGTTGGCTTCCAGACCGTAAGCCCAGGGATCGGGACCGAGGATCTCGCGTTCTTTTTCCATCTCGTCGATGGACCATGCCAGCATATACTTGAGCGCCGAAAACTCGTACATCGATTCCTGGCAAAGCCGTTTGGACTCGTCGAAGGCTTTAAATAAACTCTGTGCGATCCAGGGATGTGTTTCGTAGACCTCTTCGCGGATAACGATCGTATGCATGATCGGAAAGATTCTCGTTCGCGTGAAATATTCCTGCTCGACCTCGCGAAAATTGGGGATCAAGCGCCGCACTTTGGGATGGCGCTGCACAAACGGCGACGGCATATGCGCCGAGATCATCGCGTCGATCTCGCCGTTGGCCAGCATACCCGAGAGCGTCTTGTCAGCCGGTATGGCCCGAATATCGATGTTCGGCGGCAAGCTGTGCTTGACCTTGTCCTGGCGTCCCGGGTGCTCCTCGCCGCCGGTAAACCATTTCATTTTTTCCGGGGCCACACCGTATTCGTGCTGCAAAATGCCGCGTGCCCAGGTCGCCATGGTAATTTGATATTCGGGAACACCGACCCGCTTGCCAGCCATATCCGCGGGGTTCTCAATCCCCGAGTCGGTGTTGATATAAATGCAGGAGTGGCGGAAGGCCTTCGACGGAAATACCGGAATGCCGATCAAGCGCGGCGCGCCTTTGTCGCGTGACATGAGAAATGAACCGGTGGACATCTCGGCCGCGTCGAATTCCCCGTAGCGCAGCATGCGCCAGAAGGTTTCCTCGACCCGGAGCGGCAGGTAGGTGAGATCCACGCCTTCCACTTGGACGCGGCCATCCTGCAGCGCGCGCGTGCGGTCGTAGTCCCAGCAGCCCAGTGTCAAACGGATTCTTCCCATGATGTGCTCCTTGCCCCTTGCCGATTTTGTAATGCAAAACTCAACCGAGAATTTCAAATACGTTCGGTTAGGATTTCACTCCCGCAAGAAATTGCGCGGCGCTGATCGCGAACTGCTCCCTTTCCCCCTGGAGAACGACGGCGGCTTCGCCGGAGGCGAGCGTTGTCCGCCGCTGCACGATGTATGGCTTGCCCTGAAAGGTCACCGGCACGCCGGGCGGGTAAAGGCGCAGAGCTTCGTGATCCGCCTGCGGATCGATCTTTTCCATGGATCGATTTCATAACATATCGCGGCGCAAAGCTTAAACCCGGCCAGGAGTCTTGGAGCAGGAGGAAATTGACATCACGCGGCCTCATGACTAAAGTCTTGTCTGATCAGTGCAAGGACATGAAAATCGCAGTGATGGGCGCAGGTGCTGTGGGGGCTTATTTCGGCGCCAAATTGGCGGCGGCGGGCCATGAGCTTACGTTTATTGCGCGCGGTAAACACCTCGAAGCCATGCGCAGCCGAGGTTTGATAGTCCAGAGCCCGGCAGGCGACCTGCACATTCAAAACGCGCGCTTTACCGATGATCCCGCCGACGCCGGCAGCGTCGACCTGATTCTTTTTTGCGTCAAATCCTACGATACGCAAACCGCCGCTCAGGCGATTGGGCCGATGGTCGGCGCGCATACGGAAATTTTGTCGCTGCAAAACGGCATCGACAATCCGGAAAAGATCGCCCGCCGCTGGGGCGCGGCACGCACATTGACCGGCGTGGTCTATATCGGTGCCGCAGTGGCGTCGCCCGGCGTAATCGCTCATGCAACGGGCGGCAGGATTATCTTCGGTTCCTGCGGCGGCAAGATCAGCGATCGCGCACCTGCGTTCGACCGGATATTTTCTGCCGCAGGAGTTCCCTGCGATCTCAGGGAGGATATTGAGAAAGTTCAATGGACCAAGCTGCTTTGGAACGCGCCGTTCTGTGCCATCAGTTGCCTCGCGAGGGCCGATCTGAAGCAAATCGTCGGGTCCGAATCCCTGACCCGACTTGCGCTTGACTGCATGGCCGAAGTTCAAGCCGCGGCTCGCACCCGCGGCATCGAGCTGCCGCGGCAGTTGCACGACGAGGCGGTCGCGTTCTCGAGGGGCTTGGGCACCTTCAAGCCCTCCATGTTCCAAGACCTGGAGGCTGGAAAGCCTCTCGAATATGAAGCATTCAATGGCATTGTGATAGAGCGTTTGGAGCGGACAGGCAAGGCGGCGCCGGTCAATCGGAGTTTTTACGACCTGCTGAAGTTTTTAGATCAACGAAATCGCGAGGAGGCCAAACCCTGACATGAACTTCGTCGCCAAGCGTGCCCCGTCGTCGTTGGTAATCTGGCTGGTTTGTTTTTCGGCTATTGTTCTTTTTCAGAGCGGCGCCGAGGCTCAAACAAACAACCAGGAACTCGTCGCCAAAGGCCAGTACATTTTCGCCCTGGCCGGCGGTTGCGCCTGCCATACCGAGCCCGAACAAGAGCATCACCTCGGCGCCCGTGCTTTTCCCATCCCGTTCGGCACCGTGTACAGCACCAACATTACGCAAGACAAAGAGACCGGACTCGGGGCATGGACCGATCAGCAGATACTTGACGCTATGGTCAAAGGCATCCGGCGGGACGGCAGTTGGATCTTGCCGGTGATGCCCTATGAGAAGTACTCAGGCATGGCCGAGGAGGATCTCAAGGCGCTGATCGCATACCTTAGGACTTTGAAATCTGTCCCTAAACCAACGCCGGAGCTTCAAACTCGGCTGCCCTTCATGCGCGGCTTGGGCACGACGATTTATCTGAAAATTTTTGGCCGCTTCAGTCAACCGCCCGCCCAGGCGCCAAAGAACGGCGTCGAACGTGGCCGCTACTTGACCGACCATATTGCCCTCTGTGGCGATTGCCACACGCCGCGAAACCTCCTCGGCGCGCCCAAACGTTCGCGCTATATGGCCGGCGTCGATCAGAAGAGCGGCCCGTTGGGAGAAGCAGTGCCGAACATTACGCCGGATAAGGAAACCGGCATCGGCGATTGGACGAGAGAGGAGATCGCCGAGCTGCTGATCTCGGGAATGAAGCCGGACTTCGACAACGTTCAGGGACTGATGTATGAAGTCGTTCAAGGAACGTCGCACGGCTATAAAGATATGACGAAAGAAGACGCGCTGGCGATCGCGGATTATCTTAAAACCATCCCGGCAATCAAGAACCGAGTCAATTAGGATTTCGCGACGGTCGGCTAGTTTCGCGGCACCTGCTTGACAACCTCGGCGATCAATTGATCGGCGGTGACGTTTTCGGCTTCGGCTTGGAAGTTGAGAATAATGCGGTGCCGGAGCGCGGGAAAGACGACCTTTTCCACGTCTTCGTAACTCACGTGCACTCTGCCCTCGACCAATGCATTGCCCTTGGCGCCGAGAATGATTGACTGGGCGCCGCGCGGGCTCGAACCAAAACGGATATATTGGTTGACCACAAGGGGCGGCGGGCCGCCGTTGGCCGACTCGGCCTGAGTGGCATGCACCAAACGCACGACATAGTCTTCGATCGGCGGCGCAATCATCACTTCGCGCACGAGCTGTTTCATTTCGTTGACCAGTTTGCCGTCGTCGTCGGGCAGCACCTTTGCGATCTCGCCGATATTCCTGCCGGTCGTGCGTTGCAGAATCTCCCTTAACTCCGCCGGTTCCGGCCGCGCAACCAGCAGCTTGAAAAAGAAGCGATCGAGCTGCGCTTCCGGCAGCGGGTAGGTGCCTTCCAGCTCGATCGGATTTTGCGTGGCAAGCACCATGAATGGCGATTCGAGGATATGGGATTCTCCGAACACGGTCACTTGTCTTTCCTCCATCGCCTCCAATACCGCCGACTGAGTCTTCGGCGTAGCGCGATTAATTTCGTCGGCGAGCACCACATGGGCAAAGATCGGACCCTTTTTGAACTGAAACTCCCGCCGGCCCTCGGCTTCGGTGAGCACTTCGGTGCCGACGATATCCGAGGGCATCAGGTCCGGCGTAAACTGAATTCGCTTGAAGGTCATGCCAAGAGCCTGGCTGAGAGATTTAACCAGCAGAGTTTTGCCTAAACCGGGCACGCCTTCGAGCAATACATGCCCGCCTGCAAAGAACGCGACGAGCACTTTGCGAATGACATCCTGATGCCCGACAATGACATGCTGAACCGCCGATTCGAGACGCTGAAAAATTTCTTGAAACTTTTCCGGCTCCATTACTCTCCCTTCGCGATTAACGAATAAGGCCGCGGTACTCCAGCGGCAGGTCCTGCTTTTCCCTAGGGACATTAGGCACATGCGGCGGCAATGGCAGGTTGCTTGCCGGAACTTTGGCGCCGACGCCGCCCCCCTTCCCGCCCTTCGTCGCCAGGCCTTCCCCCTTCGTCTCCGCCGCCAGTTCCTCGGGCAGTTGGACTGTTACGTAGCCGGCTCCCTTGATGCCTTCTTTGCCTTCACCGGGCTTATAGAAGCGATCTTCCGGCGCCGTTCCCTGGGGAGGTTCTTCCGAAGCTTGCTGGCGGCCCGCCCCTTCCTTTCCTCCCTTTTCATCCTTCTTGGTTGCTGGATCAATCTGCCGATCCTTATCCCCTCGATTCGGGTCCGGTCGATCGTTTTTGGACTCGCCCTGGTTTTGATGATTCTTGTCCGGGCCAGGCTCTTTCGGACTTCCCTTGGCCGACTTGCCTTCCTGTATGTCCTGGCTCAACTGCGTGCTCCGCTCGCCCTTGCTTTCGCCCGAGCCGCCCTCGCTTTGCTTGCTTTCGCCCTGGCCGTCTTGCGGCAGGCTGCTTTCGATGCTGCCGCCGCCCTTTTGTTGTTCTTTTTTCTGTTCCCCTCCGCCGGATCGCTGTGGCTCCGCGCCTTCCAGCGCTTCAGCCGCCTGGGCAAGCATTTCGCGCGGCTCCTGTTGTTCTTCTTTTTTCTGCTGCTCCTCGATCTTCTTTTCCATTTCCTGAACCAGTGCCTTCTTTTCCTCCTCGGGAATTTTTGGGTCCGCCAGCTTGGCCGCCAGCGATGCCAATTCCCGGGCAAGTTCTTCGAGCTCTGGCCGCTCGGCCATCTGCTTGGCCAATTGTCTCAGCCGCTCCGGCCCAGGGGTCGGCGCCACCATTGAATCGGCGAGCGGTGGCACCAGGTGAATTAAACCCGCTAACAAAAGCGAACCGAGCAACGACGCGTATGAAGCCTGTTTAAACCTGTATGGAAAATCCCGTTTGACCTCGATGCGATCGCCGAAATGGGCGGCATCGCGCCGCAGCCGGGAGACGAGCGCCGGCGAGCAAATCTCCCGATCGATGGTGCTCAGCGTTAGAAAATGATCCTTCGCGCCGGACTTGCCGTCCGCCATTCGTGCGGTGGATACAAGGTCCGGGCGGCGCGTTCGCAGACGAACGACCACCGCCAGGAAGCCCGCTCCCGCAATCGCGGCGGCGGCGAAGAGAAAGGCCGTGTCGCTCACCCAAGCCGCGCTGTAGAGTACAAATGCTCCATAGACTGAGGCGAGCGCCAGGGGAACGACGATCAGCAGCGAATCCCAGAGCAAATGCCGGCGAATCCGCGCCGCAAGGTAGCCGATTAGTCGTTCAGGCGGTTCTCGATCCGGGGGGTTGGCGGAAGACTGCATGTGAAAAAACTATAACATGTCGCCGAACCGGCTTAAACGCGAAGCTATCGGCGCCGCGCCGCGGCCTTCGAGTGCGCGTTGGCGGGTTGCCGGACCGGCTGATACATCCTGACCGCCCTGTTGTGCTCTTCGAGGGTATGGGAAAAGACATGGGTGCCGTCGTTCTTTGACACGAAGTAAAGATACGATACGTCGGCCGGGTTGAGCGCAGCCTTGATCGAAGAAATACCCGGATTGCAGATCGGCCCCGGAGGCAGCGCCGCGATGCGGTACGTATTATAGGGGCTGGGATCGCGCAAGTCCTTGCGCGTCAGGTTGCCGTTGAAATCTTTAAGTCCGTAGATCACCGTCGGGTCGCTTTGCATCGGCATCTGGCGTTTGAGCCGGTTGTGAAACACGGCCGAGACCAGCGGCCGCTCGCTCTCGACACCGGTTTCCTTTTCAATTATCGACGCCAGCGTAAGGATTTCATGAGGCGAAAGCGCGAGGTTGTCATCCCGCTGCGCCAAAAATGGCTGCGCCACTTTGCGGAACTGCTCGGCCATCGTCAAGATGATTTGCCTTTCCGGCGTTTGCGGAATGAAATTGTAAGTGCTCGGGAAAAGGTATCCCTCGATCCCGTGCCGGCCCAGACCAAGCGCACGGAGGAGCTCGGGGTTGGCCGCCTCGGCGAGAAATTTTTCCCGGTCGGCGATTTCCAGTTTTGCCAACAATTCGGCGATTTCCAGGACTGTCAGGCCCTCGGCTATCGTCACGGTGTGGAAGAGGCCTCTGCCGGTGACTAGCCGTTCGAGGATCTCGTTCGGCGCCTCCCCCGCCTCGATGCGATAAAGACCCTGATGGATCCGTTTATCGACGCCGCGCAAACGCGCCCATAAAATAAACAGCCGCTCGCTGGCGATCGCGTTCTGTTCGCGGAGCTTGCGCGCCGCGGCGGCTAAAGAATCGCCATGCTCGACGCGCACCTCGACCGGCTCGGCGCGCCGTCCATTGGTTGCAAGGAAAACATGGGTCAAAAAAAATCCGATCGCGAGGGTCACAGAGGCGGCAATGCTAAGACCTATGACGGTAAGGGATTTCACAACGGCAAGCTCTTATGGGTTTAAAGACCGTGGATGCGGGCGCCGCAACGGGATCGCGATCAATTGCTCTTGAGATTGTCCTTCACCCAACCCTCTACCTGCCGCACGAATCCGGCAAATGGATCGTCGCCGGGCGCCGAGGCAAAATAGGCTTTGCGGGTATAGTCGAGGGCGCCAGAATAGTACTCGAACTTTTTGGAAAGCTCCTGATAAAGAAAGTATCCGGTGCGGTAAAGCGATAGATCGAGCTCCGAGACCGTCCAATAGGAGCGGCTGCCTTCCTCAATATAGTAACCGAGGAAACCTCGGCCCTCCACATGGGACCGGAAGATTCCGCTCATGAACAGCGCGTAATCGCCCACGTATTTGCGCAGGGACCGTTCTTGGAGTACCCCAGTTTCGTCGCCGCGGGCAGGCGGCTGGTGCGCCAACATTTCCACGACGCTGTCGATTTTCCGTCCGGCCCGGCCACGGAGTTGATAAAGATTATCCGAGCGGGCAAATTCGCTCAGGACTTCCGCGACATAGCCCGCCACGGTCGCATCGTAAATGCCGAGTTGCCAGAAACTCTGACGGACCACTTTGAGGAAAAAGCTGTGCAACTGATTGGGCGATGGGCTATTTTCCATAATCCGCAGGTATCATACCAAAACTGCGGCGGCGTGAAAAGAATG
>CAZILB010000047.1:0-21819 GCA_964539925.1 uncultured Syntrophobacter sp.
CATGACGGGATAGAGAAAGCAGTTTTTGTGCGAACTTCCGGTTCAGATAACTAGTCTGCGAGCCTTTTTTGAGCGATCGACGCGGGTCACTGGGCGGCTGCATCCACAGCGATAAACCAAGTCAGTCGTCCGCCGGGCAGGTTTACTCTGGCTGCAGGATAGTTCGTAGCCCCGCCATTCGCGCGGAGAATTTCCTTGACAATGCCCGCCTTGCTCTCGCCGGAAACCAGGAACGTAACCTGCGCGGCGTTGTTGATGACCGGCAGGGTCAGCGTCAAGCGGTGGGCTTGCAATTTTTCCACATAGTCGGCGGCGACGAGACGCGTCGAATCGTTCAGTACGGGGCTTCCCGGGAACAGCGACGCGGTGTGGCCGTCTTCGCCGAGGCCGAGATAGATGAGATCGAAGCGCGGCCATGCGCCCTGCGCCAGGGCGAAAAAGCGACGCAATTCTTCCTCATAGGCCGGGGCGGCCTGCGCCGGCTCCACTTCGCCCATCATGCGGTGAATGTTCTCGGACGGGACGTGAATCTTTTGCAGCAGCGCTTCCCGCGCCATCAGAAAATTGCTGTCCGGATGGTCCGGCGGGACACAGCGCTCATCGCCCCAGAAAAAATGGACTCGCGGCCAATCGATCCGGTCGCGATACTCCGGCTTGGCCAGCAGCGAGTAAAGCGACTTAGGCGTCGAACCGCCCGAAAGAGCGACGGCAAACCGCCCCGATTGCGCGCTGGCCTCGCTGGCGCGCGCGACAAATTGGGCCGCGGCCTTGCGGTTCAAATCATCCGCGTCCCGGCAAATGATGATTTCTGGCTTAGCCACCGGATAAATACGCCGCATGGTACGCAGCGCCGCGCAGCGCCGCTTGTTCGTTGAGGATCACCCGCACCGGAATCGCCGCGAGCAGGTCCGCGTATCGCCCTTTGGCGGTGAAAGTGCGCATAAAACTGCCGTCTGTGAGTTTGTCGAGGATCTTCGGCGCGATGCCGCCGCCGACGTAGAGCCCGCGCACCGATTTTGCTCGCAGCGCCAGATTACCCGCTTCGGCGCCGTAGACGGCGACAAACAGGTCCAACGCCTGGACGCAAATATCGGCTTCCCTGGCCAACGCCGCGTTCGATACCACCGCGCTTGGATCGTCCTCGGCGGCGAAGCGCTCGGTCAGCCACGGCGGTTCGTCGAGAAGCCGCGCTTCCTTGAGAAAGCGATAGATGTTGAACAGACCCGGCCCGGACACGACCCGCTCGTAGCTCACGTGATCGAAGCGGCCGATCAAGTAGCGCAACAGCTCGATTTCCAATTCGTCGCGCGGCGCGAAATCCCCGTGGCCGCCCTCGGATGCCAGCGGGCGAAAATGATGTCCATCGTCGTAAAGAATCGCCTGGCCCAAACCCGTCCCGGCGGCGATCATCGCTTTGTTGCCGGACTGGCGCGGCTCGCCCTCGTTGAGCGTGAAGAACTCGTCGTCGGCCAGCGTGAAGATGCCGTAGGCAGCGGCTTCCAAATCATTGAGCAGGTTGACCGCGTCGAGTTTGAGCGAGCGGCGCAGCGCCTCGGTGTCGATGATCCAGGGCAGATTGGTCGTCCTGACGGAGCCGTCCACCACCGGACCGGCGATGCCGAAGCAGGCGGCGTCGATGGGGTGATTTTCGCCGGCGAGAAATTCTTTCAATATCGGCGTCAAGCCGGAATAGGGCTTGCTCGAAAAGGTGCTCGACGACTCGACGCGAAGTTTATCGCCGTGAACGGAAAACAAGGCCAAACTGGTCTTGGTGCCGCCGATGTCGCCGGCGAGAACTAAATTTCGAGCCATACGCTCCTCAAATTCATCGACCGCGACCAATTGACTGGCCACTTGCTCGCTAACCGCATTCGTCCCCCTCCTTTATCCTCCCCCGCGTGCGGGGGAGGAAAGAGGTGGGGGCTCGAAAAATTCTCAGCGTGCCGAATTGATGCAAGGCTCGGATTCACGGGTTTCGCCAGCGCCGCCCGTCTCGCTGCATGAATTCATCGGCGTCTCTTGGACCCCAGGAGCCGGCATCGTAATTGGGAAAATTTTTTGGCTTGCTCAGAGTCCACACCTGGATGATCGGATCCATCAACGCCCACGCCAGCTCGACCCAGTCATGGCGCGTGAACAAGGTCGAATCGCCTTCGATGCAGTCTTCCAAAAGCGTTTCGTAGGAATCCGGCGGGCTGTTGCCGAAGGCCTGCTCGTAGTTGAAATTCAAACTGAGCGGGCTAATGCAAATATTCGGTCCGGGCGGCTTGACCTCGAAGGTGAGCGAGATGCCCTCATCGGGCTGAATGCGCAAAACGAGTACGTTGGGGCTCACCTCCTCCACCGCACAGGCCTTGAAAAGCAACATCGGCGGCCGCTTGAATTGAATGGCGATTTCCGTGACCCGTTTGGCCATGCGCTTGCCCGAGCGCAGATAAAACGGCACGCCCTCCCAGCGCCAGCTGTCGATCCAGAGCTTCATCGCCGCATAGGTCACGGTGTTGGAATGCTTGGCAACGCCGGGTTCCTCCCGATAACCAGGCACCGGTTTATTGTCGATTCGGCCGGCGCTGTACTGGCCGCGCACCGCCGCCATCGAAACCTCCTCGGGCGCGATCGGCCGCACTGCGCGCAAGATTTTGCCTTTCTCGTCGCGCACCTCTTCGGCGTTGAAGCTTACCGCCGGTTCCATGGCGGTCAGGCAAAGCACCTGCAGCAAATGATTTTGAAACATGTCGCGCACCACGCCGGCTTCTTCATAATAGCCGCCGCGATTCTCCACGCCGACGCTCTCGGCCGCGGTGATCTGCACATGGTCGACGTAGCGGCGGTTCCAGATCGGCTCGAAAACAGCGTTGGCGAAACGGAACACCATGATGTTTTGCACGGTTTCTTTGCCGAGATAGTGATCGATCCGGTAAATCTGCTTTTCGTCGAGCACTTCATGGACGCGTTGATTGAGCTCGCACGCAGTCTGCAAGTCGGTGCCGAAGGGCTTTTCGATCACCACCCGGGTGCGCGGTTCGCCGTCGCTTTCCCTGACTGCAAGCCCGGCCGCGGCAATGCGGTCGACCACCGGGCCGTAAAGGTCCGGCGGCGTCGCCAGATAAAAAACTCTTGCCGGCAAGACGCGCCCGCCGCGATCGAAGCCGTCGACGAGTTCCTTGAGGTTCTGATAACCCTCTGCCTCCTCGTAGCCGCCGCGCACGTAAAAAAGCGTCTTGGCGAAATCCTGCCAAACCGTTTTATCTTTCAAACCGGTGCGCGAGAATTCTTTGACCGCATCGCGCATCTTGACGCGAAATTCCTCGTGGCTCATCTCGCTGCGGGCATAGCCGACCACGGCGAAGCGATCGGGCAGCCGTTTTTCCAAGGCGAGATTATAGAGCGCCGGAATGAGCTTGCGTTTGGTGAGGTCGCCCGACGCGCCGAAGATCACCACGACGCAGGCATGGGGCTTTTTGGCCAGGCTCAAACCCGCCGGCACATAGTTGTGCGGATCGCTCGCCATTCTCACGCCTTTTTAACCGCATGGCCGCCGAACTCGTTGCGCAGCGCCGCGACCACTTTGGCCGAGAAAGAATCCTCCTGGCGCGAAGCGAAGCGGGCGAACAGCGACAGCAAGAGCACCGGCGCCGGCACGTTCTTATCGATCGCCTCCTCAACGGTCCAGCGCCCTAAACCGGAATCCTCGACGTAGCCTTTGATCGAGGCGAGCTTGGGGTCTTTTTCGAATGCGCTTTCGACCAGCTCCAGGAGCCAGGAACGCACCACGCTGCCTTGGTTCCACAGATGGGCGATTTTGCCGAGATCGAGATCGAACTGCGACGCTTTCAACAACTCGAAGGCTTCGCCGTAGGCCTGCATCAGGCCGTACTCAACGCCGTTGTGAATCATCTTGACGAAGTGGCCGGCGCCGCTCGGCCCGGCGTGGAGATAGCCGTTCTTGGGCGCCAGAGTGGCAAAGATCGGTTCGAGGCGATCGACGACCGCCTTTTCGCCGCCCACCATCATGCAGTAGCCGTTTTCCAGACCCCAGACACCGCCGCTGGTGCCGGCGTCGATAAAATGGAAACCGAGCGCCGCCAACTTCTTGGCGCGCCTTAGCGAGTCTTTGTAATTGGAGTTGCCGCCGTCGATGAGCACGTCGTCCTTGGCAAGCAGCGGCAGCAACTGTTCGATGGTCTCATCCACCGGATCGCCGGCGGGGACCATGAGCCAGATGGCGCGCGGCAGGGAAAGCTGTTTGGCGAAGTCGGCGAGCGATCGCGCGCCCACCGCGCCCTTATCGACGGCGTGCTGAATCGCTTCTGCACTGCGATCGTAACCGATCACCCGATGGCCGCCGCGAATCAATCGTTCGCTCATGTTGGCGCCCATCCGGCCGAGGCCGATCATGCCCAGTTCCATGGTCGTCTCTCCTTTCGCCGTCGATGATCCAATCAGCCACGCAACGCCTCGAGCAATTGCCTCAAACCGGCCGCGGCATCGCTGCCTAGATTGACCCGCAGCAGGCGCCGGCGCCGCTGTTTCAAAGCGGTGAAATCACCCGTCGCCTGGGCCCGAATCAAAGCGTCAAAGCTGTAGTTTGTTTCCGGCACGGATAAATTATCGGCAGGCTGATCGACGATCTGTAACACCAGCACGGAGTTCGGCCCGCCCTTGTGGAGCTGGCCGGTGGAATGGAGAAATCGCGGCCCGAAGCCGAGCGTCGTCGCCGCGCCCAGCCGTTCTTGCAAGGCCGCGCAAAGATTTCTCAATTCTTGGCCATTATCCATTGACGGAGGAAGATATGCCTGCACGGCGATGTAGTCGCGCGCTTTTTTCTTCGCCAACCAGGTAGATACCGCCGCGCCCAGGCCATCGCCGTCCGAAACCGCGACTTCGCCTCTAACCTTGGCGGCATTGCCGCCGCTCTTGCTCATCGCCTTCTTGGCCAAATCTTTCGCCAGTTGCACGTCGGGCTGATTGAACGGATGGATTCCCAGGGCGGCGCCGGCTGCCGCCACGGCAAATTCCCAGCGGAAGAATTCCTGACCGATGTCGTGCTTGTCGGTCAGTTCGATGCGCGCGACCGGATGGCCTCTGGCTTGCAGCGCGTCCACCTGTCGGTCCAGTTCCCGGTTTTCATCCCCGGCGAGCCGCAGATAGAGGAAAAAGCGGTCGCTGGCGTACTTTTCCGGCGATGTTATGTTTTCATCGGCCACCGGCACGATGCCCTTTCGGTCTTTGCCCGTGCTTTCGGCGATCAATTGCTCGGCCCAGGCCGGAAATGCGCCGAGCGACGGCGAACAGACAAACGTCGCCTTGTCGCGCTTGGCCAAAGCCAACTCGCCCAGGGCGGCGCCTAAGATCAAACCGGGATTGTCCCCGTCCGGCGCGGCAGGACCGCAAGCCTCGCTCATGCGCCGCGCCCGCGCCAGCACCATGCCGATATCGGCGCCGATCAAAGCCGCCGGCACCAGACCGAACAGGGTCAAGGCCGAGTAGCGCCCGCCGACCTCCTCCGGGGCGTGGAACGCGGCCCGAAAGTTCCGTTCCCTGGCAAGTTGCTCCAGCGCCGTGCCCGGGTCGGTGATCGCGACAAAGTGAGAGCCGGGATCGCTTTTCAACGCCTTTAGTTTGTCCCAGAAATAAAAGAAGAAAGAATTGGTCTCCGTGGTCGTGCCCGACTTGCTCGACACCAGAAACAGCGTGCGCGCAAGCTCGATGCGCGTTTCAATCGCTTTCACCGCCGCCGGATGAGTGCTGTCGAGGACTGTGAGCTCGGGATAGCCGGGCGGATTGCCAAAGGTCTTTTGGAAAACTTCCGGCGCCAGGCTCGAACCGCCCATGCCGAGAAGGACGACATGCGTCATACCGTCCGCCTTGGCTTTGTCAGCGAAGGAGATTAACCCTGCGATTTCCTGCTCCATCGTCACCGGCAGTTCGAGCCAGCCGAGACGATCGGTCAATTCCGGTTGCGGATCCTTCGACCACAGCGTGTGATCCCGCTTCCACAACCGGGCGGCGAATTGCGCTTCTTGCCATTCCTTGAGCCGCCGCTCGACGCGCTTGCGGTATCTTCCCAGGTGAAGCTCGATCCGATCGAGCGTGGCACCGGCCATCGCCCTGCGCTTCTTGTCGAGCGCCGCCATCAGCTGGTCGAAGGACGCCGCGAACGACGCGACGCCGTCCACTTGCAGCTTCTCGGTGACCGCGCCGAGATCGATGCCGAGACTCGACAAGCGCGCCAGCGCTTCATCTGCGCCGGCCCACCCTTCTTTCACCGTCGCGCCGGGAATCGTGCCGTGGTCGCGAAAGGCGTTGATCGTATCCGGCGGCAGGGTGTTGACGGTTTCGGGGCCGATCAGATTCTCGACGTAGAGAACATCGGAATAGGCGGGATTTTTCGTTCCCGTGCTCGCCCAGAGCGGCCGCTGCACCCGCGCGCCGCGCTGGCGCAAAGCCGCGAACCCCTCGCCATGAAAAATCTCCTGAAAGCGGCGATAAACGATCTTTGAATTGGCGATGGCGATCTTTCCCATCAACGCTCTGGCTTCGTCCGTGCCGATATTCTCCAGCGCCTTGTCCACCGCCGTGTCCACTCGGCTGACGAAGAATGAGGCCACCGATGAGACCTTCGCCGGATCGGCGCAGCGCTCCAGGCCGTTTACGTAAGCGCGCGCCACGGCTTCGTAGTGCGCCATGGAAAACATCAGGGTCACATTGACGTTGACGCCGTCGGCGATCAGCCGTTCGATGGCGGGAATGCCGGCGGGCGTCGCCGGCACTTTGATCATCAGATTGGGCCGGTTTACGGCTGCGCGCAGCCTCTTGGCTTCGCGGACGGTCTTCTCGGTGTCGTGGGCCAGATGCGGCGAAACTTCCAGGCTGACGTAACCGTCTTCACCGCCGGTCGCATCATAAACCTGGCGCAGCACGTCGGCGGCCATTTGAATATCGTCGATGGCGAGGGGCTCGTAGAGTTTGTCCACGTCGGCCCGCGGATTTTCGGCGAGCAAAACGCGCAGCGCATCGTCGTAATCGGTACTGCCGGCAATGGCCTTTTCGAAGATCGTCGGGTTGCTGGTGACTCCGCGGAGACCGTCTTCCTGCACCAGCCGTTTAAGCTCCCCGTTCTGAAGTAAATTGCGCCTTATGTAATCCAGCCACACCGACTGTCCCTGTGCTCCGAGCTCTTTCAAAGGATTCATCGAGTCTCTCCCTTTTCCAAGGTCTTGCGATAGCGTCCCTCCAGGGCCTTGATTTTGGCGACGCGGCGGCGATGGCGTTCCTCGCCGTTGAAGTTTGCCGCGAGAAAATTATCCACCAGCTCGCGCGCCATCTCGACGCCGATCACTCGCGCGCCGAGAACCAGTACATTCATGTCGTCGTGCTCGACGCCCTGGCGCGCTGCATAGGTGTCGTGGCAAAGCCCGGCGCGGATGCCGGGAATCTTGTTGGCCGCCACCGAGCTCCCCACACCGCTGCCGCAGATGAGCACACCGCGCTCGGCCTCGCCATCGACGACGGCTCGCGCTACCGCTTCGGCGTAATCCGGGTAATCCACCGGGTCGTCGCTGTCCGTGCCTTTATCGATCACCTCATGGCCCCGATGGCGCAGATAGGCGGCGATGATCTGCTTCAAGTCGTAGCCGGCGTGGTCCGAGCCGATGACGATGTGCATACTCACCTTCCTATAAGCGCTTGCGCGCGTTCGACGACGCGGTTCACGGTGAAGCCGAATTTTTCCATCACGACATTTCCCGGCGCGGAGGCGCCGAAGCGTTCGATAGCGAGAACATCGCCGCCGTCGCCGACGTAGCGGTGCCATCCCAGGGGAAGCCCCGCTTCCACCGCCAGCCGCGCCCGCACCGCGCGCGGCAAAACCGTTTCTCGATACGCCTGCGGCTGTTGCTCGAACAGTTCCCAGCTCGGCATGGAGACCACGCGCGCCCGGATATTGTGTTCGGCCAGTTGCTCGCTTGCGGCGATGACCAGGGAAACTTCCGAGCCGGTGCCGATCAAAATCAGATCCGGCTTGCCGCCGGCGGCATCGGCCAAGACATACGCGCCCTTGCGCAGGCCCTCAGCCGGGGCGAATCGGCTCCGGTCCAGCGTCGGCACGCCTTGCCGGGTCAGGGCCAGGGCCACCGGATTGGCCCGGCTCTCGATCGCGACGCGCCAGGCGACGGCGGTTTCGTTGGCATCGGCCGGGCGAATCACGGTGAGATGCGGTATGGCGCGGAGCGCCGCCAACTGTTCAATCGGTTGATGCGTCGGACCGTCTTCACCGACGCCGATGCTGTCGTGGGTAAAGACATAGATGACGCCCAACTCCATCAGCGCCGCGAGGCGAATCGACGGCCGCAGGTAGTCCGAGAAGATCAGAAACGTCGAGCCGTACGGTATCACGCCGCCATGGGCGGCCATGCCGTTCAGCGCCGCGCCCATGCCATGCTCGCGCACACCGAAATGGATGTTGCGCCCGGCGTAGTCCCAACCGCCGCCCGCGGCGCCCTGGCCGTCGGCAAACTGCCTCTCCGGGCTTTGGAAATCCCCAAGTTTCGTCAGCACCGTAAAGGTCGACGGATTCAAATCCGCCGAGCCGCCGATCAAAGTCGGCAGCTTGGGCGCGATGGCGTTGAGAATTTTCCCCGACGCGGTGCGGGTGGCGACACCTTTGGGATCGGCCGGAAATTGCGGCACCGATTCCGCCCAGCCTTCCGGTAATTGGCCGTTGATCACCTGGTCAAATTCTTTGGCCAGCGCGGGGAATTTTTCGGCGTAGGCATGGAAGCGCTCTTTCCAGCTCGCTTCGGCTTTTTCGCCCGCGGCTACCGCCTGGCGAAAGAGCGCCAGCGCGTGATCGGGGACCGCAAAAGGCGGATCGAGCGGCCAGCCGAGGTTTTCTTTGGTCAATTTTACTTCCGCTTCACCGAGCGGCGATCCATGCGCTTCAAAAGTATCTTGTTTGCCGGGCGAACCGTAACCGATGTGCGTGCGCACCAGGACAAGCGACGGCCGGGAGGTCTCGGCACGCGCCGCTTTTAGCGCGCGCTCGATCGCTTCGACGTCGTTGCCGTCTTCGACGGCCTGAGTGTGCCAACCATAAGCTTCGAACCGTTTCGCGCAGTCTTCCGTGAACGTCAGATCGGTGGCGCCGGCGAGCGAGATGCGGTTGCTGTCATAAAGATAGATCAGTTTGCCCAATTTCAGGTGGCCGGCGAGGCTCGCCGCTTCGGCCGCCACGCCTTCCATCAAGTCGCCGTCGCTGACGATCCCATAGGTAAAATGATTGATGATCTCGAAGCCGGGCCGGTTGTAGCGCGCCGCCAGGTGCGCCTCGGCGATCGCCATGCCGACGCCGTTGCCGAAGCCTTGTCCGAGCGGTCCCGTAGTGGTTTCCACTCCTGCGGTCATACCGCGTTCGGGATGGCCGGGGGTGCGGCTCTCCCACTGGCGAAACCGCTTGATCTCTTCAAGCGGCACATCGTAGCCGGTGAGATGGAGCATGCTGTAAATGAGCATTGAACCATGCCCCGCCGAAAGCACGAAACGGTCGCGATCGGGCCAGGAAGGATTCTTTGGATTATGCTTGAGGAAACGCGTCCACAGGACGTAGGCCGACGGTGCCAGCCCCATGGGCGCGCCCGGGTGCCCCGAATTGGCTTTCTGAACCGCGTCTATCGACAGCATGCGGATGGTATTGATGGATAATTGATCGATTGCCTGAGTCATAGGTTCCGCCTGTCTAGCCCGGAATAAACCGGCGTGAAGAGGTTGGTCGATAATTTTATTCCTACCACGTTCGCGAACGGAGGTCAGCAGCGATGAATAATTTATCCGCCGCCCGCCATGAACTGGACTTCGGCGCTCCTTCCACGCCTTCGGCTCGAATCAGAAGCCTAACGACGACACGCAACGCAGCGTTCTTCTCATGGCGGCCCGGACTGTTGGGTTGCCGATGGAGCCCAAGTGTTTCACGTCTTCCACCTTGTCGATGTCGAACCAGGGCTCCAACAAGCGGAATTCGACTCCCAGGGCAGTAAGCCTCGCTGCGGTCTGCGCCAAGACCTGATCGTGGCTCCAGGTCATGGCGTAAAAAATCTCCGGCATGGGCCGGTTCAGGCCGATGAGGTAATAACCACCGTCCCGGCTTGGCCCTAAAACCGCTTGTTTATCCGCCGCCGCAAGTTGCCCGAACGCTTGGCGCAGATTTTCCAGCGGCACCGGCGGCAGATCGCCGCCGATCAGCACGACATGGCGATGGCCGCGCCGCCACAGCTCCTCAAAGACCTGCCTCATACGCGCGCCGAGATCGCCCTCGCCCTGGGCGAAAGAGACATAACCGGGCGGCAGCATGCTTTCGATCAAGGCGGCGGCCTCCCCGGGGGCAAAGGCGAGGTAACGCGCTGCGTCGTCCAAGGAAGACAGATGATCCAACTGATCCAACAAGAGCGCGCCATAGAGCTCCGCCGCCTGTCCTTCGGTCAGCGGCGGCACGAGCCGGGTTTTTACCATGCCGGGGAGCGGCGCCTTCGCCATCACGGCGAGGGCGTTAGCGGGTGTCGGCATAAAACTGTTTCAAACGCGCCGGGGGGACCCCGGCGAGATAGAGCGATTTGAGCGTCCACATGCGGAGTATCGTGCGCCACACCCCGTCCGCCTCCCAGCGCCTCCCCGAGGTGACCACCCGGCTCTGCAAGCAGGCGACATCGCCCAGGCGCTTGAGCGTGCGGCAAAAGGCAATGTCTTCCATGAGCGGAATCTCGGGGTAACCGCCCATGCGCTCGCAGACCTCGCGGCGCACAAAAATCGCCTGGTCGCCCGTACCGACCCTGGTTACCCGCGAGCGGTAACTGATCATCCGGCCGATCACCTTGAGCATCCAGTGTTCGCCGGCGAGTTCGACGTCAAAACGCCCGCCGAGATTGCGCGGATCGCTCAGCGCCGATGCGATGTCGTGAAACGCCGACTGCGGCAATTGCGTATCGGCATGCAGAAACAACAGAACATCGCCGGTTGCATGGCGCGCGCCATGATTCATCTGCCGCGCCCGTCCGCGGCCGGACGAAAGAATCTTTACTCGGAATGAACCGCAAATTTCCAGCGTTCGGTCGCTGCTGCCTCCGTCCACAACGATGATCTCGTGGGGCTTGAGCGGCAACAAAGCGCTCAGAGATGCCGCGATGGTCTTTTCTTCGTTTAAGACGGGAATAACAACCGAGATTTTCATTTAAGCCCGCCAAATTTTGCTGCCCTCGCTCAGACATTGGGGGCGGGTTTAAAACCCGCCCCTACATTTTCCTTTTGCGCTCTTTGAGCTCTTTGCGGTTAAATTTCTTCCAAACTCCCGGTCAGGGCTTCGTGTCCACCCCGTTCAGGCGCCAGTCGTAATCATGGCTCAAACCGCCGACATATTTTCCCAGCGCGTCCAATAACTTCGGCTCCGCGTATTCTTGCCAGTGTTCCATGAGCCCCTGGGCGTCGCCGCCAAAGTCTTCTTGAAACCAGACGTAGATGCTCGATACCCGGAGGCGGCCGTTTTGAATCGCCACGCCGCGCGGATGGTTGACAAACTCCAGGGCGCCGCGTTCGAGCAGCGCTTCCGTGTTTCCGCTTGTGTAAGCCGCCGGCTGCAAATTAGGACAGCCCAGGCTGGCGCAGTTGACCGCGTAGTGAACCCGGTTGTCTTGCCAGATCGGTCGAAGAATTCGGTGCTCGATATCGTCCAGTGAAAGTTTTTCTCCCTCGACGCTGAGCAACTTGGCTCCCCAAGGACCCCGTGAAAATAGGCCCGGCGAAATGTTGATGTCGCGGATGGTGGCCACCGGATAGCGCGACAAGATCAACTCCACGGTGAGGGCGTTATATAGATTGATCCAGTAGGCCATCTGCTCGGCCCGGTTGAATTTCGAGATCGGCAGCGACTGCATAGATTGCAGATATCCCTTCAACGCGCCGAAATCCTCCAGCGTCACTGCCTGGTAACGGACTCGGTTGATGCCGGATGGATGGGGCGCGACGACGTATTGCTTGAGAAATCGATCCCACGCGCCATGGTCGATCTTCTGCGTGCTCGCGGGATCATGCTTTTGCCAGCGCGCCCACAGCTCCGCCTTCGGCGCCGCCTGCGCCAACGCAGGACCGAACAGAAAGATCAAAACGATTAGAATTTTGGTGTAGTGCGTCATCAATCTATTGACCGTCATTCTGAGCAAAGCGAAGAATCTCGTCGTTTCCAAAAAATAAGACGCTTCACTTCGCTCGGGGTGACATTAACCCTTTCGGCAGCTTTCTTCCTCACCCCTCGCGCTTTTCGCCTCACGCCTATCTCACCGCCGCCAGGCCAGCCATCCTTTAAACAGCTTCTTCACCACCGGCGTCAGCTTGGTCCGCATATAGGCGTCGCCGATCTTGCGCAGCGCCTCGGCCTGCGTCGGATAGGGATGAATCGTGGCGGACAGCGCGGCGATCTTTTGCTTCGCGGTGATCGCCAGCGAAAGCTCGCCGATCATTTCCCCGGCGTGGCGCGCCACGATGGTGCCGCCGAGGATTTTACCAGTTTTCTTGTCGTAGTGAATGCGGGCGAAACCGTTCTCTTCGCCGTCGAGAATGGCGCGATCGACTTGGCTCAGCTCTTGAGTGACCGTCGCGACATCGAATCCAGCCGCTTTCGCTTCCTTCTCGTAATAACCCACGTGAGCAATTTCGGGGTCGGTGTAGGTGCACCAGGGGATCACCAGGTCGGTCACTTTGCGCCGCGCCAGGAACAGCGCATTGGCGATGACGATCCGCGCCATGGCGTCGGCGGCGTGAGTGAATTTGTACCGCGAGCAGATATCGCCGGCGGCGTAAATTCTCCTGTTAGTGGTTCTCAGGCGGTCATCGACGACCACGCCCTGCGCCGTGTACTCAATCCCCGCTTCTTCCAATCCCAACCCCTCCAGGTTCGGCCGGCGCCCGCCGCCCACCAAAATCTCATCGACGAGGACGTCGTAATGGCCGTCATGGGAATCCACCGAAAGCCGCTTGGCGCCATCGGCCTTGGTGATTTTTAGGTCCTTGCCGCAGCACATGAGCTTAATGCCGTCGCGCTCCATCATCGACTGGCGCACAATTTCAGAGGCGTCGGGATCCTCGTTGGGCATGATGCCATGCAGCGCTTCGATCAAAAACACTTCGCTGCCGAAACGCGCGAAGGCTTGCGCCAGCTCGCAGCCGATGGGCCCGGCGCCGATCACCGCAAGCCGGCGCGGCAACGAAGTCAAGGTAAACACAGTCTCGTTGGTCAGGTATCCGGCTTCCTTCAAGCCCGGCACGGGCAGGTCGCTTGCCCGCGCGCCGGTGGCGATCACCGCGCGGTCGAACTCTAGACGCTGACCTTCGATTTCGACGGCCCTCGGACCGACAAAATGACCATGACCGATAAAGACGTCGATGCCGAGCTTCGTGAATCGTTCAGCGGAATCATGGGAACTGATGGCCGCGCGCAGCCTGCGCATGCGCTCCATGGCAGCGCCGAACGCAACCTTCGGCTCGCAGGCAAGCCGCACGCCGAACTCTGCACCATTGCGCGCCTCGTAGGCCGCTCGCGCCGCGCGAATTAGGCCTTTTGACGGCACGCAGCCGACATTCAGGCAATCTCCGCCCATGAGATTGCGCTCGATGAGCGCAACTTTGGCGCCGAGACCCGCCGCGCCGGCTGCGCTGACCAACCCGGCGGTGCCGGCGCCGATGACGACCAAGTTATATTTTCCCGCCGGCGTCGGGTTAACCCATTTCGGCGGATGGACGTTTTCGATCAGCCGCTGGTCGTGCGGATCGTTCACGAGCATCATGTCGCTGAACGGAGTCGGTTGGTGATTTCCATCCAGGCGCGGCTTACCGGTGACCACACTGCCGTCTTGCTCGTCCTCCGCTTTGCGCAGCGCCTGGCGGGCGACGCGGGTAACGATCACGACCACCGCAATGGTTGCCGCCAGTCCGACGTATTTCAGGACCTGCTGGTAAAAATCGGCTGCCGCACTTGGTCCAGCGAGGGCGTCGCGCGCCGCCGCGCCGATATAGACGTAGAGAAAAATCCCGGGCAGCATTCCCAAAAGTGTCGCCCCCACATACGCGCCCGTGCGCACAGCGGTCAGACCCAAAAAATAGTTGAGTAAAACAAACGGGAAAACCGGGCTTAACCGGGTCAGCAAAACCATCTTGAAACCCTGCCTGCCGATCGCCTTATCGAGGGAGCGAAACTTCGGATGCACCGCCGCCCAAGCGGCGACTTTGTCGCGGAGAAAACTGCGCGCCAGCAGGAACGAACAGAGCGCGCCGAGATTGGCGCCGATGAATACGACGATAAAGCCGGTCTGCAGACCGAAGAGCGTGCCGGAGCCGATGGTCAAGGCGCTGCCGGGAACAAAAATTACCGTACTCGCGATATAGGCGACAATCACTAGCAGGGGACCGAGACTGCCGAGTTGACGCACAAAATCTTCAAGGACCAAAAACCATTGGCGCACCGGCAAAAACAAAAAACCGGCAACGGCGGCTGCCAGCAGCACAGCCATGAAGATCGCCCCGTTAGTTTTCATAGACTTGCCTTGGAAAATCCGGTTTAACTAACCCCCTTAGATCAGGTTCGCAGCCGGAAGGATGCACACCGCTCATGCGATTTGGGACAATGAATGCCGCAGAGATTCTAAAGCTGCCGCACCAAAAGATAAACGCCGGCGGACAACACCGCGGCCGCCGGCAGAGTCAACAGCCAGGCCATGAGTACCGTACGAATCATTTTCCAATGCGCTTGGCCATTGGCGATGCCAATGCCGAAGAGCGCGCCGCAGGATACATGGGTCGTCGATACCGGCATGCCCCATTTGGACGCGAAAATGACCAGAAAACCAGTGACCAGATTAGCCCAAAGCCCGTGGTCGCGCTCCATGCCGGTGATTTGTTTACTGACCGTCTGCGCGACCGCTCTGGCATTGAGCCAGCCGCCAATCGCCATTGTCGCGGCGACCAGCAGGATGGAAACATGCAAATCCAGCGCTCCCGAAACCAAGCCAAGGGCAACGATCTTCGGAGTGTCGTTAAGGCCACGCGCAAAGCTGACTGCGCCGGCGCTCAAAACATGGCTTCCATCAAGCAATGTTTGGCCGTTGATACCAAGAATCACGCGGGACTGCGGCTGGGCGCAGACCGCATCTCGGTCGACGATCACTCGCAAACCGGGCGTCGTCTCGACAAAAGCCACGCCTTCCTGAACGACCATTGATGGAGCCCCCGCCTCGATGCAAAGGCAATCGTCGCGGTTGAGGTCAGATGTTCGCAAGACCCGGCTCAGCAACGGAAACCCGCAGGCCGCAATCGCCACGGCGCACAGCGGACTCAACAATAGCGGCATGAAAAAATCTACCGCCAGCGCTATGAAACTGAAGTCAAGGCCGGCCGCGACCAGGCCGCTGCCAAAAAACGCGCCCGTCAGGCTATGGGTCGTCGAAATCGGCATGCCGATCGTGGTCGCGAGCATCACAGTCAGCGCCGCGCCTAAAACCACAGCGGCCACAAATGGCTCCGACTCGGAGAGCTGCGACGGTACCAGTCCCCTGCCTTGAAAGATAGAAATCAACCTGGTCGCAAGAAAGAAAGAGGCTACCGACCCCGCCAGGGTTGCCATCGTCGCCCAGCCAAGGGCGGTGCGGTAGCTCGCCGTGCCGCTGCCGTAGAGTGTCGCCACGCCCTTGAAATTATCGTTGGCGCCGTTGGCGTAAGCGACAAAAAGCGTCGCTCCGACGATAACGATGGGCCAGTCAAACATCTTGCGTCGTCCGCGAGCTAAAGCAGCGCGCCGCCGCAGCTGCTGCCGGCGCCGGCGGTGCAGGCGTAACAGTGGTCGCCGACGGTTATCGGCCGGTCGGCCGCTTGATCGAGGGTGAGCGAGCCGACGTCGAGTCTCTTGCCCGCGCCGTCCGTCAGCGGCAGGTCGAGCATCTGATTGAAATCGCAATCGTACACCGATCCCTCCCAACCGACGCTGATCAAGTTGCGGCACATGACCTGATCGAGGGTGGCAGCGTTGAAGTGGCTCTCAAGTAATTCCAGATAGCGATCGTACTCGCCGCGCAACTTGAGATGGGTGGCATAGCGCGTGATCGGCATGTTGCTCAGGCAATAGAGATGATTGAACGTAATGTCGAATTGTTCCGCTAGAATTCGTTTGTAGTCCTGCTCCAATTTAGCTTGCGGCGGCGGCAGGTGCGGCCCCACCGGATTGTAAACCAGGTCCAAAATCAAACCCGATTCGGGTCGCCCGTAACCCAGTTTGTTCAGTGCCTTTAAAGCCCGGATGCTTGCATCGAATGTACCCTTGCCGCGCTGCTTGTCGACGTTCGTTTCGGAATAACAAGGCAAAGAGCAAACTAGCTCAACTTCATGGCGTTTAAAAAACTCGGGAAGATAGTCCATGCCGGGTTCGAAAATCACCGTCAAATTGCAGCGGTCCATCACATGGCGCCCGAGCCGGCGCGCCGACGCCACCAGATAGCGGAAATCCGAGTGCAGCTCGGGCGCTCCGCCGGTTATATCCAAGGTCGGAATCTCGGTGTGAGCGAGAAACCTCAGCACGGCCTCGACGTTTTCCCGACTCATCATCTCCTTGCGCGTCGGGCCGGACTCGACGTGGCAGTGAATGCAGGCGAGATTGCAATAGCGCCCCAGGTTGACCTGCAAGACGTCAACCGCGCGGCGCTTCAGGCTCTGGCCGCTCCCAGAAAGTTTTTCAACAAAGCTTTGCATAGTGATGCAGGGACAATTGATCTCTCGGCCGGGCCGTTTTCAAATATCAATTTTCCATTCTCAATTGCTTACGGGCAGCAATTCGATCCCGGCCCGCAAACGCTGCCGGATAATTGCGTGACCTTGAATTCCGCACCTTTGGTCTCGCGCGGATCGCGTTTATGGTCGCGCGCACAGTCGAACACGCCGGCTTTTTCCATCGCCACCTCCTCGCGCGGCGGCACCGGAATAAATTGTCCTTCGTAGGGCGGCTGGGAGTATAGCTTATAGGTCTTGTCGCACACCGCCATGCGCGCGCCCCGCTCCAGCGTGTGGCCGTCGTCATCGACCACCCGCTTCCACGGCCCGCGGTAGATCACCGCCTGCTGGCGCTCGATGCACGGCCCTTCCTTGCCCTTGTAGGCCGTCACCGTGACCGCGCGAAACTCGATGCCCTCGACGGTCTGGTAGGCTTCCGATCGGTAATCGTCGAGCCGCATGCCGTGAAATTTGGCTTCTTCAAACGCGCGCAGAAACTCCTCCTCTTGAAATGCCCCCGACACGCAGGCGCTCCAAAGCTCGGGGTCCCTGGCCAGATGCTCCGGTACCGGCTCGTCGCTGACGATATCCGAGATCACCGCCCGCCCGCCGCGCTTTAAAACCCGGTACATCTCGGCAAACAGCTGCTTTTTGTCCTCGGGGCGCACCAGATTGAGCACGCAGTTCGACACGATGACGTCCACCGACTCGTCGGCGACCAGTGGCTGCTCGCGGCGAATCTGGTGCTCGAATTGCTCAAAACGCGCGAGGTCGGCGACCGCACGGATCGGATTCTCCTTAAGGTAGCGCTCCGCTAGTTCCAGGTCGGTCTTGAGATCCTGAATCTTGCCGCGGCGAAACTCCACATTGTGATAGCCGAGCTTCTCGCCGATTGCCTGCCGATGCTTGCGCGCCAGCTCCAGCATCGGCGGATTAAAGTCCACGCCGATCACTTTGCCCTTCGGGCCAACGATCTGGGAAATAATGTAGCACGCCTTGCCGCTGCCCGAGCCCAGATCGAGCACCGTTTCGCCCCCGCGAACATGGCGCGAGGGGTCGCCGCAGCCGTAGTCTTTCTCGAGGATCTCGCCGGGTATGACACTCAGCAAAGCCTGGTCGTAACTTACCGGCAGACAAAGGCACGCTTCGACCTCTTCGGCCGCCTTGCCGTAGCGCTCTAAGACCGCGGCCTCGTGATCGATCCTGTTGCCGTTATGGTTGCCGGCCGTTTCCTCGTCCATCTGACTGACCTCCTTGGTTGCGGTTTCTTGCTGCCAAAAAACCACCTTAAACGCCATGACGCAAGGCGCGATCGGGCACACCCCGGCCGGCGATGATTCTTCGATGCCGACAAAACGATGAACGGTGCTAAAAGGTTCCGGAAAATTCCGAATGTTCGGCCAAGGCTTGAGATGCTCGGGCACCGGCCGCAAGCCGAACCAGTCGGGGTTTACTACCGGCTCGCGCCGGAAAAGTCGCCGCTAAGACGCGGACGGCCCCTCGGCCTGCATCAAATAGGCTTCGATAAACTGATCGATATCGCCGTCGAGCACCGCGTCGGCGTTGCCGACCTCGACATTGGTGCGGTGGTCTTTGACCATGCGGTAGGGATGAAGCACGTAGGAGCGGATCTGGCTGCCCCAGGCAATGTCCTTCTTGGTCTTGTGGAAAGTCTCCATTTTTTCTTTTTGTTTTTCGATCTCCAGCTCGTACAAGCGCGATTTCAAAATCTTCATCGCCATGGCCCGGTTTTTGTGCTGGGAGCGCTCGTTTTGGCAGGCGACAACGATACCCGTCGGAATATGCGTCAAGCGCACGGCGGAGTCCGTCTTGTTCACATGCTGCCCGCCGGCGCCGCTGGAGCGGTAGGTATCCACGCGCAGATCGGCTTCATCGATTTCGACTTTGATGTCATCGTCCACTTCCGGATAGACAAAAACCGAGGCGAAAGAGGTGTGGCGCCGCGAGTTCGCATCGAACGGCGAGATGCGCACCAGCCGATGAATCCCCGCCTCGGCCTTGAGATAGCCGTAGGCGTAGTCGCCTTCCACCGTGAAAGTGACGCTCTTCAAACCCGCTTCTTCCCCGGGTTGGTACTCGAGAATCTCCTTTTTATAACCGCGCCGGTCGCACCAGCGCAGGTACATCCGCAAGAGAATCTCAGCCCAGTCCTGCGCCTCGGTGCCGCCGGCTCCGGGATGCAGGGTGACGATGGCGTTCCGCCGGTCATCCGGTTCGCCGAGCAGCTGAGCCAGCTCGGTCCGCGCCATCTCTTTACCCGCTGTGGCGACCTTGGCGGCGGCCTCTCCGAGCGCATCGTCGCTATTCTCATCCTTCGCGACATCGAGAAAGAACCGAGCTTCCTCGAGGTCGGCGCGATGTTTTTCCCAGGCGTCGATGACCGACTTCACAGCGGACTGCTCCTTGAGCACCGCCTGGGCTTTTTCGGCGTGGTTCCAAAAATCGGGTTGGCCGGTGAGCCCGCTTAGCTCGTCAACGCGTTTGCGTTTGCTGTCGAGGTCAAAGTCGCCTCCGCAGAAGATCGAGGCGCTGTTCCAGGTGGGTCAATTGTTCTTCAGTCTCTTCCAACATGGGGGGTTCTTTCCGTTAACGAAAAACTCTATCTGAATTCTAACTTCGGCTTTTGCCTTGGCGGAATTATACCTCTAATAGGCCAAGCTCACAAAGCCGGCGCCGGACTTTCTTTTCCACCCGGCCCATAATTCTGGAGTCCCTGGCCGAGCGCTCATGGTCGTAGCCGATGAGATGCACGACACCGTGGATGAGCAGGGTTATCACTTCTTGCTCCAGGCTGCGCCGCCGATCCTTCGCCTGTTCTGCCGCCTTCTCCACCGAGATGATCACGTCGCCGAGCAAGGGGACCGACTGCGGCAGCCTGCCCTCCACGGGGAAAGACAACACATCGGTGGAGTAGTCCTTGGCGCGATACCGGGCGTTGAGCGCTTGCATTTCCGCATTGCCGATCAGCGCGATGCTCAATTCCGCGTCCAGCTGCCCGGTGATCTGCAAAATTGCCAGAGCGATCCGCTTGAGCCGGCGCACCGGCAACCTTCTGCCGGCGGCCCGGCGGACAATCTCTACGGGCATTGCCGGATAGTAACCTGTCCCGGCCAGACTTGCGAGATGGGCGCAAACCCCTCGGCGCTGAAGCTTCGCCGTTCCCGGGACCCGCGTAACCCCCTGGAAGCTTCTTCGAACAGCACGGCATCGACGCGTCAAACAACCCCAAAGCGGCGGCGCTTGCGGTCCGGGTGGATGCCCTTTTGGCTTCCCCCCTTTTGACTTGGATAGGTCGATTTGCTACTACGATTGGAGTCCTACTCTAGGAGGAAGAACTCGATGACCTACATTATTGCTGAGCCCTGCATCGGCGTTAAGGATACCGCATGTGTCGATGTCTGCCCGGTCGATTGCATCCACCCGACCAAAAACGAGACCGAAGAATTCGAGAAAGAGAATAAGCTCTATATCGATCCCGAGGAATGCATCGATTGCGGCGCTTGCGAGCCGGTCTGTCCCGTGGAAGCGATCTTCGAGGAAGCGGCGGTTCCGGACAAGTGGAAACAATTTATTCAAATCGACGCCGACTGGTACAAAGCGAAAAAGGGCTAAGGCGCCCCGTTGAACTTGCGCCGCCGAAACCAAGGGCTGAAGAAGTTTCTTCAGCCCTTTTCTTTTGTTCGGCTTCCGCATCCCTCAATGGCTGGCGACTCATTGTCCCCCTCACCTTGACTCTCCCTCGACGGCTGATATAGGCAGGATGCTGGAGGAACCACGCCATGGTTTTGGTGTTGAAGAACGAGCAGATGGAAGACTTGCTGCCGATGGACGAGGAGATCGAAGCCATTGAGCAGGCGTTCGTCGAATTAGGTCAAGGCAAGGCGATGAATGCGCCCCGCGCGCGTCTGCGCACGCCATGGAAAGAGGAAGGCGGACAATATTATTTCAACAATATTATGGGGCTTGTGCCGGGGATGAAATCCATGGCGCTGCGCATCGATTCGAGTTTTTCCAAGCAAATCGAAGTCGGCGGCAGCAAGCGCCGGGTCTATCCCGGCGACTACATCGGCCTCGTCATGCTCTTCGACATGGACACCTGCGAAATCCTCGCGCTGATGGACGACCATTACATTTCCACGATGCGCGTCGGCGCCACCAGCGCCGTCGCAAGCAAGTATCTCGCCCGTAAAGACGCCCAAGTTATGGGGCTGCTCGGCGCCGGCGAGCAGGCCAAAACCCAATTAACCGCCCATGCCGTCGTGCGCAAGCTCGTCAAGGTCAAAGTGTACAGCCCGACCAAAGAGAATCGCGAGCGTTTCGCCAAGCAAATGAGCGAGGAAACGGGCATTGAAGTCGCGCCCGTAGCTTCGGCGGAAGAAGCGATCCGCGGCAGCGACATCGTCACGGCCGCCACCAATACCGTCGATCCGGTGATTCAGGGCAAGTGGGTCGAGGAAGGCATGCACCTAAACAGCATCGTCGGCGGCGACGGCTTTTTGCCGCGCAAGGAGCTTGACGATGAGGCGGTCCTCAAGGCCGATCTGATCGTGGTCGGCTACAAACCGCAGATTTTCCTCGACCAGCAGGCCGAGTTTCACGACCGCCTCGAACGCGGTCTGGTCAGAGCGGACGATCTGCACGAGCTCGGCGAGTTGCTCAACGGCAAATGCCGCGGGCGCAGGGACCCCAAGGAAATCACCTTTTTCAAAAACAACACCGGCATGGGCATTCAGTTCGCCGCCACGGCGCGCAAAATGTACGAGAAGGCCAAAGAAAAAGGCATCGGCACCGAGTTGCCGCTGGACTTGTTCATGACCAAGCGCGGCGATAAGCTGTATTCGCCGTAATCACAGTCAGGAGTAAAGAGTAAGGAGTGAGGGGAATCTCCGATCTCCTTACTCCTCACTACTGACCAGTGACTACTGACTGCCATCAAAAGGAGATCCGACCATGCGCGAATGGGAAGCCTTTATCCCCGAGGAAGAACGGAAAATTTACCAGAAG
>CAZILB010000047.1:21919-24794 GCA_964539925.1 uncultured Syntrophobacter sp.
CATGCGCGAATGGGAAGCCTTTATCCCCGAGGAAGAACGGAAAATTTACCAGAAGGCCGGCTACAAAGGCAAGGAGAAATTCGGCGTCAATCCGGCGTTAATGATCATCGATGTCATCACCGGTTTCACCGGCACCAAGCCGATGCCGGTGATGGACGCCATCGACGAATTTCCGACGAGCTGCGGCCAGGTCGCGTGGGATGCGCTGCCCAGAATTCGACAATTGCTCCACGCCTGCCGCGACGCGGAGGTTCCGGTGATCTACTCCACCAGCGATCCGGAGTTCAAGGCCGCCTTCGGCAACGCCACCAAGCGCGGCATTGACAAAACCGACTTCGAGAAATTAGCGGTGGAATTCCCCGAGATGATCAAACCGCGCGATGACGAATTCATCGTGCGCAAAGCCCGCGCCAGCGCTTTTTTCGGCACGCATCTGATAACCTATCTGGTGCGCAAGAATATCGATTGCCTGCTCATCGCCGGCACCAGCACCTGCGGTTGCGTGCGCGGCACCGTGCTCGACGGCTATTCCTTCGGCTATCCGGTGTTCGTCGTCGAGGAGTGCGTCTTCGACCGCTCGCGCACCTCGCACCTGGTCAACCTCTTCGAGATGAACGCCAAGTACGCGAGCGTGATCCAGCTCGCCGAGGCGGTGAACTACGTCCATCAATTAAAGCGCATAGAAGGCAGGAAAACGATCGTCGCTTAGCCCGCCGCATCGCAACGCAAAACTGTTCGCCGCTGGACCGGTAGCTTCTGGCGCGGAAAAAACATCCCGCTGCCGAAAAGTTATCCGTTCCACAGGAGGAGAGAATGGCAACCGAAGCCCCGTTTGCCGAGAACGAATACTTAAGCCGCTATGAGCGGGCCCAAACACTGATGGAGCGCGACGGCCTGGACGCGTTAGTGGTCTCGGAGAAGAACAACTACTGGTATTTCAGCGGGCTGATCAGCTATCAGCTCGATCACATCCAGCGGCCGCAGATTTGCGTTCTCCCGAAAATCGGCAAGCCGCTGCTGCTTGTCTACGGCAACGACAAAGCCAAAGCCCAAGCGCTTCCCTGGGTCGGCGAAGTGCGCGCCTATACCGACGTGCCCTTTCCCCAGGAGATGATCGCCGCGGCTATTAAGGCCATGGGTTTGGGCGAAGCCAAACTCGGTTTTGAGCTCGGCGACGACCAGCGTTTGGGCATTCCGGTCAACTATCTGTCGGGCCTCACCGAAGCTTTGCCGAAAGCGCAGATCAAAGACGGCACCGCAGCCTTGACCGAGATGCGCATCATCAAAAGTCCGCAGGAGATCGCATTCCTGCGCAAGGCCTGCGAGATTTCGGTGAGAGCGTATGACCGCTGCCTGCCACAATTGAAACCCGGCATGACGCGGCGCGAAGTCGCCGACCGGTTATTCATTTCAATGATCGAGCAAGGGGCTCACCCGCGCCATCCCGGTTTTCTCATGTTGAATTCATCGACCCGCTACGACGACCGCCGCTACAGCAAAGGGGACCGCATGATCGCCGACTTCGGCGCCTGCTATGAGGGCTACTACGGCGACGTGACGCGCATGACCATCTTCGGCGCGCCGACCGACGAACACAAAAAGGACCACCGAACCGCGTGCGACGTGATCCAACTCTGCTTCGAGTCGATGCAACCGGGCACGCCCATCGCTGAAGTGTCGCGCGTCGCAAACCGTGAATTGATCAAACGCGGCTACCAAGCCGTCGACAGTCCGAAGCGAATCGGCCACGGCATCGGCATGTCGAGGGCCGAACCCCCTTCGCTTAACGAAGTCGAGAAGGATCTCTACCGTCCGGGAATGGTTCTCGCTTTGGAGCCAAAAGTGCGCTCGGAAAGGAGCGCGGTTCATCTTGAAGAAGACGTGCTGATCACCGATAAAGGGCCGGAATTTTTGACGATGGGTTGCCGCGATTTAAGCATTGTTCAATGACTATGGATGCTAAAGGAATTCTTTACTTGGCAAACGAGGACGTGAAGAACGTCCTCGATCTGGGCCGTGCCATTGAAATCACCGAGCAGGCGCTGCGCGATCATAGTGAAGGTCGCGTCATCTGGTCGACGCCGGAAGATTTAGCGATCAAACCCGATCAAGGCTGGCAGTCGTGGGTCACTGGCTGCGCGCTTGCAACCGAGCCGGTCGCAGGTTTTCGCATCCGGTCGATCAAAGCCGCTGGCGGCAGCCGCGATCTAGCGCGTCCGCCGCGCGCACCGCGGCGAATTCTAATTCTTAGCGACCGCGAAAGCGGCGAGATCCGGGCGATCATGGACGAAGACTGGTGTCACGCCGTGCGCACGGCGGCCGCTGCCGCAGTGGCGATGCGTGTGCTGGCGCGCAAGGATTCGACGGTCATGACGATGCTCGGCGCCGGCGACACCGCCCGCGCCGCCGTGCCGGTGATGGCGCAAGTTTTTGCTCTGAAAGACATCCGCGTCACCTCACGCACGCCGGAGTCCCGTGAGAACTACGCGCGTGAAATAAGTGAGCAATACGGGCTCAATGTCCGGCCGGTCGAATCGACAGAAGGGGCGCTCAAGGGCGCAGACCTGGTCGTTTCAGCGACCACGACCTCAAAGCCGTTTGTGAAGGAGAGTTGGCTCGGCGCAGGAATAACGGTCTACTCCATCGGCAAGAACCAGGAGTTTGAGAGCGACGTCTACAGGAAAACCGACAAGTTCGTCGTCGACAGTTGGCTCCACTGCAAAAACAAATCTGATATGCAGCGCATGCTGAAAGAAAACTATCTGAGCGAAAAAGACCTTTACGCCGAACTGCCCGAACTGCTCTCAGGCCAAAAGCCCGCCCGTCAATCCGAGCGCGAGCGCATCTTCATCCGCGCCATCGGTCTGGTCAATCA
>CAZILB010000048.1:0-3043 GCA_964539925.1 uncultured Syntrophobacter sp.
AACCATAAAAATAAAACATGAGGAGCTGGAAGTGTCAGGTTGGAAAGCGCGCATCGGTTACCTCTCACCATCGGTGTTCGAAACCCCTTCGGACTGGGATCTTATTCTGCCCAAGGGTTTTACCATGGTCGCCTCCGGGCTCAACGTCCAAGCCCATACGGAATCCGAGTTCAACAAAGCCATCGACGCGCTCGGCGCAGGCCTGGGCATTTTTGCCGCCGAGGAGTGCGACGCGATACTGATGGGAGGGATCACCCTGGGCACCCAGCGCGGCTATGCCGCCGAACAGGACGTCATCGCCAAGTTATCCAAACAGGTGGGATTGCCGGTGAGCACCGCCATGGGCGCCACCGTCGAAGCGCTCAAGCATCTGCGAGTCTCCACGACGGTCGTCGCCACGGCGTACAAGGAAACCATCAATCAGGCAGTCAAGAAATACTACGAAGACGGCGGCGTTAGGGTGCTCGCGATCAAGGGGCTGGAAGTCGCCAAACCGGTGGACCAGGCGAAACTGCCGGACTACGCCTCTTACAAAGTCTCCCGCGAACTGTTGCGTCTGCATCCCGATGCCGAAAGCGTCTTGATCCAGGGCCGCTGGCGTTCGGTGGCGTACGTGCAGGAACTCGAAGACGACGCCGGCAAGCCGGTCGTATCGAGCACGGCCGCGTCCCTCTGGTGGGTGCTGCAGGCGCTAGGCATGAAGCCGTTGATCAAGGGCTACGGAAAATTATTGGGCGGTTGATCGGTTGGCAAGGCGGCTCAATCGGCGGTAAAAACCGCCTGCCGACACTCGGGACATAAAAAACGGGCAGCCTGATCCGCCAGTACTGCCCGTTTTTTCGACGCCATCGCGTCGTTTATATGACTTTAAATTATTGCCTTCTGCCCGCTCTCAGGCGCCGCGTCCGGCTTCGCTTCGGGTTGGTCTACCGCCAATCGGGTTCCGCGCTTGCTTTGAGGAAGCCCAACCTTCGGATTTACCCCGTGGGGTTCGCGCCATATGGCGCCCAACTTGAGGGCTTGATTCACGCAGCTCGGTGCTTGACGAGTACCCTGACCGAATTGCCGCCGCCCGCCGCGAGCGGGCTTAAATTGCCCGGTGGACTATCTTCTCCCGGCATTGGATCCCTCCATTTTAGGAAGAGTCTGCAACGGGCGCGCTCCGTTTTTTCTCTTCCCGCCCCGCTGGGATTGCAGGGCTAAGTTCACCCCTAACGCCGAGAACTTTTTATGTCAAGAACCTTTTTAAAAGTTTTTTCCAGCGGCGCGAATGCGGCTTAATATGGGACATGAGGTCTGAGACTTCAACCCGTTAATGATCCGTTACTTCTGGAACCATCGGTGCCGTCGCAGCGCGGCTCTTTTCACTCCTTCCCGAGTGCCAAGGCGATGGTTCCTGCAACCACGGCGATGGCGCCCGCAACGGTTTTCGCGGTAACCTGCTCCTTGCGCGCAAAAAAAAATCAGCGAAATAATCGGACTGAAAACCGGCGCCGCGGCGCACTCTTTAGCTACCTACGGCGAGCCTTTTTGTATATAATGCCCTCTACCGTTGGAAATTTACCGATAACCAAGGAGAACCCATGCCTCGATTGCTCGCCGCCTGTGCCGCCGTTTGCTTTCTCGCGCTTCAGCCCGCATCTCTCTGGGCCCAAGATCAAATCCGCGATCTCGTGGTGAAGATTCACGCCATTCATCACACTCCCGATCTGCTGAGACCATGGATGAGAAATGTTCCGCAGCAGGTAAAAGGATCGGGAGTCGTCATCGACGGCAAACGCATCCTCACCAACGCTCACGTGGTGCGCTACGCCAGCCAGATATACGTGCAACCGAACCAGTCCGCGAGTCACTTGCCGGCTCGGGTCGAGGCGATGACGCCGGGAATGGACTTGGCGATATTGAAGCTTGACGACGAATCGTTTTTTGACAAGCGCGGCGCGCTGCCGTTCGCCGACGAGCTGCCTCGAGTCAAAGACACCGTCAACGTCTATGGCTATCCGACCGGCGGCACCGAGCTTTCCGTAACCCAGGGAATCGTTTCGCGGATCGAATACACAGACTATTACTATCAGGCCGCGGGGTTGCGCATTCAGGTGGACGCTGCGCTCAACTTCGGCAACAGCGGCGGGCCGGCGGTCTCGAATGGCAAGCTCGCGGGTCTGGTTTTCAGTCTGATTCAAAACGCTCAAAACATCGGTTATCTGATTCCGGTGGAGGAAATCCAACTTTTTTTGGACGACATCAAAGACGGGGTATACGACGGCAAACCGCAAACTTTTGAACTGATTCAAACCGTCGAAAACGACGCCTTGCGCCGCCGCCTGGGACTGCCCAAAGGCGTCAGCGGAGTCATGGTCGCGCAACCCTACGACGACGACCCGTCCTATCCGCTCCGGGAATGGGACGTCATCACGCATATTGGCGACACTCCGATCGACAGCGACGGCAAAGTCGCAATCCGCTATGACCTGCGTCTATCGGCGTCTTACCTGGTGCAAAAGACCGCCAAAAACGGGGTGCTGCCGCTCAAGGTTTTTCGCGACGGCAAGTTTGTCGAAATCAAGCTGCCGGTGCGCTCCAGACGAGAATTGGTCATCCCGTACTTGATGAGTGCGCAACCGCGTTTTTTAATTTTCGGTCCGTTTGTTTTTTCGCAGGCGACGCAGGATTATCTCGAGAGGTTGGGAGGCCAACGCAATTTGTCGTCGTTCGGCCGCCGGCCGAGCCAGTTGGTGGTCCGGCGCTTTGACAAGCCCGCTTTTGAGGACGAAGAGCTGGTGGTCGTCGCTTCGCCGTTTTTTCCCCACCGTATCACACGCGGTTATGACGACCCCAATCGCGCCGTGCTCAGCGAAGTCAACGGAACTCCGGTCCGGAACCTGCGCCATCTGGTGGAAATCTTGCGCGACAGCCGGGAAGAGCAGCTTGCCTTCAAGTTTGCCAGCGCGGGGGTGCTGACGCATGAGACGAAAGTCTTCAATCGCGCCGACCTGATCGACGCCACCGGCAAAATCCTCGAGGACAACGGCATTCGCTATCC
>CAZILB010000048.1:3143-24781 GCA_964539925.1 uncultured Syntrophobacter sp.
CCGACCTGATCGACGCCACCGGCAAAATCCTCGAGGACAACGGCATTCGCTATCCCTACTCCGCGGATCTACGGAAAGTGTGGCAGCAACTGCCGGAAACCGCGGGGCGCGAGTCGGTCCAAACGGCCTGCTGCGCCGCTCCCGTCGCGGCCCATTGAGGACCGAACAACTTTGTGAACCGCCCGCGCGGGACAACTCCAATATTCCATCTCTTCGGCCCTCTGCTCGCCGTCGCGATCACGGCCGCCTGGGCGCACAGCGACGTCCGGGCCGCCGGGCCGACCGACATCGCCGTTGAAAACCTGGCCACTGGCTTGGATACGCCGTGGGCCATCGACTTCGCGCCGGACGGCAGGATCTTTCTCACGGAACGCCCCGGGCGCATCCGCGTGATCGAGCGCGGCCGCTTGCTTTGTCGCGCAGGATCTTCCATTGATCCACCCGATACCGTGATATAAGATCGTCGCGCTGGTCTAATGGTCCTTAAGGAGCGAGGAGGACACCGTGCGTAAAAAACTCTTCAACTGGTTGGGACGGGAGTTCATCGAACTTTGCGCTGAAGCCAAGCCTGCGGCAAATGCCGCTCTCGAAGCCCGGGAAATTTTCCAGCGCTTCGACCAAGAGCTGGGCAGCCACGGTTTATCCCTGGACCACACCGTGCGCAGCCGGTTGTGGGGGCGCGACCGCCAAAGCCGCGATCTCGGCAGCAACGAAAGGGTAAAAGTCTTGTCCGGAAAAGCGCGTTCGGCCAGCTCCAGTTACATCGCGCCAGGCCATTTCGATTCCGCTGCCAAGGTCGCGGTGGATCTGCTCGCCCTGCGGCCGTCCCAACCCGGCGCGCAAAAGCGCGTCGTCGAATACGATCCGCCGATCGTTCCCATTCGATTTCTTGTCTACGATACGGTGGTCGTGCTTTCCGGCGTCACCACGGTTTTGCCGACGCTCGAGGAACAATTGAACAACATCCTGCCGCGCATTCAGGGCTCCCTGGCGGACGCCGGCAGTTCGTGGGACGAGGTCGCGCGCGTGTCATTTTATCTTCACCGCAGCCAAACCATCGAACACTTGAAAGAGCTATTTGCCCGTCATGTGCGTCAACAGATCCCGCAAAGGGAATATTGTTTCGTCGATGGTTATTCGTCCGAAGGCAAATTTTGCGAAGTCGAGGTGACGGCTCAGATTTAACCACCCCGAGGGCAACCTATGAACGATCGAAAACCGCGCGTCGCCATCCTCGACGACTTCGAGAGGATCGCAGCCACCGTGCCGGCCTATGAGAGTCTCAAGGCGCGCGCCGACGTGACCCTGATCGGCAAACGGCTGGAGAACTCCGACGCCATCGTCGCGGCGCTGCGCGATTTTGACGCGCTCGTTCTCATGCGCGAAAGAACATTCTTTAGCGACAAAGAATATTCCCAGCTGCCGAATCTCAAATTCATTTCTCAGACCGGGCGCACGACGAAACATCTCGATTTAGCCGGCGCGACCCGCCATGGCATCGCCGTGAGCGGCACCCCGGCCGACAACGGCATGTCGACGATGGAGCTCACCATCGCGCTTATCTTCGCTCTGCTGCGCAAGATTCCCCAGGTCAACCTGCGCATGCGCGAAGAGCTCTGGCCGGCCATCGCCGGCAACAATCTGGCGGGGAAAACCGTCGGCGTGTTCGGTTTTGGCCGGATCGGCAAGGAGGTGGCGCGGATTATGAACGCCTTCGGCGAAACCCGCGTACTCGCTTACTCGCGATCGCTCACGCCCGAGCGCGCCGCCGAAGTCGGCGCCGAGCGGGCAACTCTTGAAACCCTGCTCAAAGAATCCGATATCGTGACCATTCACATTCAATCCAACGAGAAAACCCGCGGTATCATAGGCGAAAAAGAGTTCGCGATGATGAAGCAAGGCGCCTTGCTGGTCAACACCGCGCGCGGTCCCATCGTCTCCGAGCCGGCGATGATCCGGGCGCTGGAGAGCGGCAAGCTGGGCGGCGTCGGCCTGGACGTTTACGATGTCGAACCCCTGCCCATGAACCACCGGCTGCGTCGCTTCGACAACGCCATACTGATGTCGCATCGCGGCTACGCCACGGTCGAGGTGCTCAGCGAGCGCTACGAGTTGGCGATTCAGAACATGCTGGACTTCCTGGACGACATGCCGCTCAAACTCCTCAATCCTGACGTGGTCCCGAAAACCCGTTAGACGATGGAACGTGGGCCCGTCTAATTTCGCACGCCCTCAATAATGCTGTACGGCGACGCGGTCGGAACGACGCGCGTTAATCTAAATCCGGCGCTTGCGAATAACGCGGCATACTCTTTTTCCGTGCGCTCGTAGCTGTGCAAGAACAACAGCATCTCGAGATCGAGAAATTTGCTCGGCGAGGGAGCATTGCCCTCGGGCACAACCATTTCGACGACCAGCAGCTTGCCCTCGCCGGTCATCGCCCGGCGGCAATTGCGCAAGATTTGGACCGCCTTCTCATCTTCCCAGTCGTGAATGATATGCTTCATGATATAGGCGGCGGCGGCGGGCACCGTTTGAAAAAAATCGCCCGCAAGCAGCTCGCAGCGATCATCGACTCCCCGCTCCGCCAATCGGGGTCCAGCCCCCCGAATCACCGATGGCGCATCGTAAAGCACTCCGGTCATGGCGGGATTGCGTTTGAGAATCTCCGACAGCAACAGGCCGTGGCCGCCGCCGACATCGGCGATCCTGCCGATACCTGCGAAATCATAAGCATTCACGATCGGTTCGCTGACCGACGCGCTGAAACTCGTCATCGCGTCGTTGAAGATTTTTGCATGCTCGGTGTTTTCCTCGAGGTATTCAAATACGCCCTTTTTGTGAATGTGGTTAAACGCCGGTTCGCCGTGGGTGACGCTGTGATCAAGATTCTCCCAAATGCGCATGTGAAAATCGGCGCCGAAGTAAATCGAGAATGCCCGCAAGCTGCCCGGCAGGTCGCTCCGCAAGGGCTCAGCCAACGGCGTCAGACGAAAGCGGCCGTCCGGCTCTTCGGCAAACACGCCGACGCTTGCCAGCGCGCGCAGCAGGCGATAAAGCGCGCGCGGTTGGGCGGCAACGGCCTGCGCGAGTTCATCGATATTTCGCGGCCCATCCTTGAGAGCATCCGCGACGCCGAGCTTGGCCGCCGTGGCAATCGCCTGGGAGGTCATAAATCCGAAGATCATCTGGGCAAGCTGCGCCGCCGGGGGCGCCTCTGGAATTGCGGTTTGGGAGAGATGGGTGCTCATCCGTGTTCCTTTCTCACCGATCGGCTATGATTTGAAGCTTCTTATACCATGTCGGTTTGCCGTTTACAGAAACACCTCGTCGTTTTGTTGATTCAGGGTCCGGGTCTTGCCATTATGACCGCGGAGGCCGCGCGGCCGTGTCGAAACTTCTTACGCCTCAGGATCTCGCCAGAACATCGACGGCCACACTCGGTCATTACGACGAACACGCGGACAGATTCTGGCAGGACACCCGGGATCACGACGTCCGCCAGAACCGCGATGCGCTGCTTCAGAGCCTGATCGGTCTACCGCCATTCAGGATTCTCGATTTCGGTTGCGGCCCGGGCAGGGATCTCAAAATTTTCCGCGAACTGGGTCACGTAGCGATCGGCCTTGAGGGCGCGCCGCGCTTCGTGGAACTCGCGCGCGCTTACAGCGGTTGTGAAATTTGGCGGCAGGATTTTCTCCGATTGAGCCTGCCTGCGGAATATTTCGACGGCGTATTTGCCAACGCCTCATTGTTCCATGTGCCGAGTCAGGAATTGCCGCGGGTGCTGCGCGAGCTTTGGGCGGCGCTGAAACCGAACGGCGTGCTTTTTAGCTCCAATCCGCGCGGCGAAAACCAAGAAGGCTGGAACGGCGAGCGCTACGGCTGCTATTATGATTGGCCACGCTGGCGCGAAATCGTCAGCGCCGCGGGATTCGGCGAAATTGAGCATTACTATCGCCCTCCCGGTCTCCCGCGCGAAGAACAGCCCTGGCTGGCATCGGTGTGGAGAAAGTCCAAGTGATGCTCCGTGCTTGTCATTTCGAGCCCTTCGGCAAGGCTCGGGATAAACTCCGCGAGAAATCTTCCATTTCCGACTTGCGCCGCTGCTTTCTGCCTCCTGCCTCTCAACCAATTGACAGGAACACGGGCGATCTATTAATGTGCGGCAAAGGATCCCAGCAAACCATTCATCGACAGAAGGAGGACGGGCCATGGCCATTGCGAGCGATCTCATTATATCCTCAGACTCCCATGTGATGGAGCCGGTGGATCTTTGGAAAAAGAACGTGCCGGAGAAATATCGGGAAGCGGCGCCGGTTTTTCCACCGCACCAAGTCGGCGAAGGCTTCCAGCAGCATGCCGGCGGTTGGGACCCCAAGGCCAGGATGAAGGAGATGGAAGCCGACGGCCTGAGCGCCGAGGTGCTTTATCCCACGTTGGGATTGGACCTTTTCGCCCTTGACGACGCCGGACTCCAGGAAGCCTGTTTTCGCGCTTACAACGATTGGCTCATCGAGTATTGCCGCGTCAACCCCGACCGTCTGATCGGCATTCCGGCCATCCCGGTTTACAACGTCGAGAACGGCGTCAAGGAGCTCGAGCGCTGCCGCAAGGCGGGACTCAAAGGCGCGATCATCTGGCAAGCGCCCCATCCTGACCTTCCGTTCCGGTCGAGCCACTATGATAAATTCTGGGCCGCCTGCCAGGATCTCGACGCGCCGGTGAGCCTGCATATTTTGACGGGCCACAGCTACAACAAAGATAAAACCCGCAAGGGTGTCGAGCGTTATCGCGGCAGCGTCAACCTGAAGCTGATGGACATCGCCAACGGGCTTTTCGAGATCATTCACTACGGCGTTCTCGAAAAATACCCGAAACTAAAAATCGTCTCGGTGGAAAACGAAAGCGGCTGGATGCCCTGGATCTTTCAGCAGTGGGACTACTATTACCATCGCTTCAAGAAACAGAACCCGCCGCCAATCACGCGGGAGCCAAGCAGCTTCGTCAAAGATCAGATCTTCGCCTGTTTTTTCAACGACCATGTCTGCGGTGAAAATCTCAGATTCTGGGGCCAGGACAACATCATGTGGTCCAACGACTTCCCGCACCCGAACTCGACCTGGCCGAACTCGCGAAAGATCATCGAGCGCGACCTTGGCCACCTGCCGGCGGAGACCCAGGGCAAAGTGGTCTGCGACAATGTCTGCCGGCTGTACGACATCGACGCGTCGAAGCTGCCGCGAATCGAGAAAAAGGCCGCGTGAGCAACCGGTCGGGATCGGGGAATTACCGCATATGGCAGGCATAAAGAAAATCATATACGCAACCGACTTCTCGAAGGCCTCGGAACGGGCGCTGCAAAAGGCCGTCGAGTTGACCAAACAGAACCGCGCCGAGCTTCTAGTGGTGCATGTGATCGAGCCGGCGCCCTACGTCGCCGGCGAGGAGTTCGGCGGCGGCGAACTCTACGCCAAGCTGGAGGATATTGCCAAACGCGACGCCCAAAACTCCATGGCCAAGCTCATGCAGCGGCTCAAGAAGGCGAAAGTAAAAGCGCAAAGCTTTTTGTTCAAGGGCTCCGCTCACGATCAGATTGTCAAGGCGGCGAGAAGCAAAAAAGCCGACATGATCGTCATCGGCACCCACGGCCGCACCGGGTTGTCGAAGCTTTTTATGGGGAGCGTCGCCGGCAAAGTGGTTTCGTCGGCGGCCTGCCCCGTCGTCACGGTGCGGGGGAAATAAAACCGGCCTCCCGAGCCGCGTCTGTACAAGGGGCGGGTTTGAAACCCGCCCCTACTTCATCAAGCCGCGCAACTCTTGCTCCGAGGATCATGGCTGGCGCCGTAGAGAGGCCCGCGAGGGCTTGCGAAAAGAGAAAATCACCATGCCCGATTCCTACTCTCTCAACGATTTCATCGGCGACCTCGAGCGAATCACCGCAAGTGAAAGTTCGCAGGAAAAGATTGTGGCTGCGGCAAAGCCGTTGCTCGCCCGATTAGTGCGCCGGCCGGATTGCCTCGAACCGCAATACCGGAAGCGCGGCGCCACGGCCTATGGCCGCTACATGCTGCACCGGGCGCCGCGTTTTAATCTCTCGTCGGTGGTCTGGGGACCGGGCGACAGCGCCAAGGCGCACAATCACGACACCTGGGGGCTGGTGGGGGTCATTGAAAACGAGATTCAGGAAACCCGCTTTCAAAGAAAAGACGACGGCGCCGATCCCGGCTACGCCGAACTCGAAATCAAGGCGGTGCTCAAGAATACGGCCGGAATGGTTTCCTGCCTGGTTTCGCCCGAAGACGACATCCATGAGATGAACAACGTCACCGGCCGCGACACGGTGGAAATTCACGTCTACGGCAAAGACTTGACGGACATGCCGCGCTTGCGTTTCGACGTCGAATCAAAAGCCGCCAGAATTTTCGCCAGCCCCAAGTACGACAACTGCTGACGCGCATGCCTCGCCTCTCGGTATGCCGCCCACAGCGTTACAGTTCAAGGTTCAAGGTCGGAATGCGGCGTTGAACTGTTCCGATGAACGATTCCGGCGGACCTGGAACCTTGCATTTTGAAAGAACCCTCGGCTCCGCACCGGCGGATTCGGCCGACCGGGAAGTATCGCGATGACGAGATCCGGTTAGTGCGGCAGCTTCATCTCCCAATCCAGATAGCGCTGCATGTCATCTTTGCTGCCGCGGATGGACGGCGACAAGACCACGTCATTGGCCTCCACCAGACATGGCGCAAGTCCGCTTTCCGTTGGATAGCCCGCCGCCGCCCAAGCGCGCACGCCGCCGGTCAGCACCGCAACCTCCGTGTACCCGAGGCGGCTAAGGGCCTGTGCCGCGAAAAGCGAGTGTTGCCCGTCAGGGCAAGTCAAGACGATCGCCTGTCCCCGTTCGGGAAACAATTCCGGCATTTTGAGGTCGAGCCATCCGCGCGACATCCACTGCGCGCCCGGCAAATGGTTTGTTTCAAAATCGAGGCTCGCGCCCACGTCGAGAACAAGCGGAGCGCGGCTTCGAATCCACCGATCGAGGCTTTTTGGATCGGTGCCTCGCACGGCCTGTTTCGCCGCCTCGAAGCCTAAAAGATCGACGGACCCGCTTCCTTTCTCGATCCCTCCGCGCTCCTGCAACCAGCCGTCCAGCCCATCCTGCAGCACAAATACGTTGCGGAATCCCATCTGCCGATACCAGTACGCAGCCATAACTGCGCGCGCCGACTGCCCGCTCGCAAAAACGACCCGGGCATTTTTCACCGCGACAAAGTCATCGGCGCGCTGCACCGCCTGCCCCCCGGGGAGGCTGATCGATCCCGGAATGTGGCCGGCTTCGTACTCGGGTTCGGAGCGCACGTCGAGCAAATAGGTCAGGGGCTCGACCAGGGCCGCGTTGGCGACCTCACGCGCTGATATCCACGGCAGATTTTCTTCAGCCGCGAGCTGCCGGGCGAGAGCGATCCCATGAGCCCTGCTCGCCTGGGGCGCGGGCATGGGCTTTCGTTCGGGATGGTTCTCGAGCTCCAACCCCGACAGCACCCATCCCATGGTGCCGTTTCTCAACGCGCGCACGTTAGTCAGCCCGAGCCGGAGCAGCGCCGCTGTACCGATGATGCTGCGCGTTCTGCCGGCGCAGTTGACCACCACCGTCGTATTGGATCTCTGTTTCAATTCGGCGGCCCAATGAATCAGGTCCCCGCCCGGAACGTTGTTGCCGCCCGGGATGCAGAACCTTGCGTACTCTTCCGGTGTGCGGACATCCAGGATCGCCAAATCGGCTGAAGCATCCTTGAGCGCCTTCAGCTCCTCCGCCGTCAACTCGGGAATTTTCCGGTCATGATGCACTTTCTCGCCGAACGCCTTGCTCGGGACGTTCACGCCGCTCACCGTGGGTCTCCCTTCCGCCTGCCAGGCGCCCAACCCGCCCGCGAGCACCCCTACCTGTTCGTAACCGAAGCTCATCAGGGTCGCCGCCCCAAGCGGCGCCCGGGCGCCGCCGTCATCGTAAAGCACGATAGGGATCTTTCGATTGGGCACCAGTTGGGCGAGACGGAATTCCATCTGGCTGCGCGGCAAAGAGGTGGCGCGGTATATTTGACATTGATTGAACTCACCGCGCTCACGCACGTCGAAGACGGCAAACAGCTCTTCCGATGCCATCAAATCCGCCAACTCCCGACATGATACAACCGCGTTCATAAGTTGATCTCCCTGGGATCTGGGTTGCCGCCAACTTGACCTGACAGTGCAATCTGTTCTACTTAGGCAAGTGAGTTATACAATCGCAGTTTCTCACAGAGCTTATTTAGGCGAACCCCGCGGAGGAATCAATGGCGACCCATGACGAACGCTTCAGCGGTCTCTTTATACCCCATGTCACGCCCTTCGACGATGCGGGCGCTCTCGACCTCGGCAGTCTGACCGGACTCACCCGGTATTTATCCTCGCTCCCGGGCGTGGCGGGCCTTGTGTCCTGCGCCCGCATCGGCGAAAGTCCCGTGCTCGGCAGCGATGAAAAGCGCCGCGTTTACGAAGTCGCCGGCCGGGCCGCGCGGGACGCCGGCAAGGTTCACATCGCCACCATCGCGCCGCAATCAACGGATGAAGCCGTCGCTCTGATGCGCGGTCTGGAAAGCCTGCCCGTGGACGGGGTCATGATCTTTCCCCCTTTGCTGTTCGCCTGGGGTAAAGTCGATCCGAATCTCAAGGTGCGGTTTTTCGAAGATCTGGCCCGGGAGACAAAACTGCCCGTGGTGCTTTTTCAAATACCCGTGAAAAGCTATTACTACGACCCCGAGACCATCTGCCGCATCGCCCGTCTGGAAAACGTTGTCGCCTTCAAAGAAGCCTCTTTCGACATCGAACTGTTCCGTGAAACCGTGCAGCGTTTGCAGCGCGACCAGGCGGCCATCCGCGTTTTGACGGGTAACGACCGCTTCGTCGCTGAAAGCTATCAGATCGGGGCCCATGGTGCCCTGATCGGCGTCGCCAACGTGGCCACGGCAAAATGGGGCGCCATGGACATCGCCGGCCGCGCCGGCAAATTCGACGAAGCGGCGGCGCTCCAGCGCGAGCTGGAGTCGCTCAAAGAGCTGGTCTTTAGCGAGCCCATCGTCGAAGCCGTCGCCCGCATCAAAGTCGTGCTCCAACACGAAGGGCTGATCAAAACCGCCCATGTGCGCCGCCCGCAATTGGGAATCTCGGACGCCGAAAAAAAACAGCTGCTCGATAGCTACGGGGCTTTGAAGCGCAACGACTTTCGCGCCGCAGACAAGACCGCCGAAGCCGCCCGCACCCGCGCGGTGGGATAAAATCTCAAGAACGATGTATCACCAAAACAGGTAGGGGCGGGGTTCAAAGCCGCCCCCTACGATTTTTGTGCCCTTTGCGGCCCCTTCGATTTTGCTCAGGACAGGCTTGGCGAGCTTGGCGCGAGATATTCCGGCGTCTGGTCACGGCTTTGCCGGGCAGATTCGCGGCGGTCAACTAGCCCGCCTCTTCCCGCTGCCCCGGCATAGCGAAAGCAAACAGGGCAACGGTTACAGCGAGCAGCGCCAGGGCGCTCCCGGCCAGCGACCAGTGGACACCGACCAAGCCGCCCATCACGCCCACGGTGACACCGCTGAAGGCCTTGAGTCCCATGCCGGACATGGCAAACAATCCAATCAGACGGCCGCGCAAATGGGTCGGCGCCAAGAGCTGCACGATGGTCTGGCCCATGGATGAAAAGGTCAGGTTCAATATGCCGGCGATAAACAGCAGCGCCAGAGACAGGTAGTAGTTTGTCGATAGCGCAAATCCCGCGATCGCCAGGCACCACAGAATGGCGCTGATCATCGCTGTATCGACGCGCGGCGGCAGCCAGCCGCGCCCTTCGAGCAGAATGCCGCCGACCACCGCTCCTGCGGCATTGGCGGCAAGCAGCGCGCTGTAGGCGAAATCGGCATGGTCCGAGCCGAGATCATGGGCGAACTCCGGCATGACCGCCTGAAATGCGGTGCCGACAAAAAACGACACGCAGCCGGCCAATACCACCATGGTGACGATCGGACGGTTGCTCGAAACCTCGCGCATGATGTCGATGGCGTCGCGCCAGCGCACGGCGCGGCGGGGCGCAGCTCCGCCCTCGCGGCTATGGCCGGTATAGGGCACGGTCAAAAGCCAGATCGTCAACGGCAGATAAATCAGCGCATTGATCACCAGGCCCATGGGCGGACCCAACGTCAGCATCAACGCCCCGCCCACGGCGGGACCGAAGAGTATCCCCATTTGGCGGCTCGTCGAATTGAGACGCACGGCGCTCTGCAGATGCTCCGGCCCGACGATATCGTGAATTAAAAGCTGGCTGCCGGGTCCCCAGAGCACGCCCGCCATGCCGTGGATGACCAGCAGCACGCAAGCGTGCCAGATTTGGATCGTGTCGGTGAAAAACAAAACCGCCCAGGACAGCGACACGCCCATGTACATAAGCTGCGCCACCTGAATAACCTTGCGGCAGTCGTAGCGGTCGGCCAGCGCGCCGAAGTAGACCGCGAACAGGAGAAACGGCGTCCAGTGGCTGATGACGGCAAAGCCGGCCAGCACCGGCGATTGAAACTTTTCGTAGAGCAGCCAGTAGCTGATGACATGCTCGATATTGTCCGCCATCATCGCCAGCATGGTGCCGGCGAAATAGGCGCGAAAATCCTTATGGTGCAGCGCCGCGAAGGCAACGCGCTTTCCGGCAACGCCGCTCATCGATGCCGTTAAAGATGGATCGGACGCCACGATGTTCTCCGTTCAGCCTGGGGTTAACCTCGGACAGTAACGAATATCGGCGGGTGAAGCAATCCGCGCGCGGGCGCCCGCCAAATTGATAAATTGGCGCCGGTTCAACGCGAAGCTTCCTGTCGTTCGTTTCGGTCTGTTTTCATGCTTCGCCATACCGAGCCTCCTTTTCAAGTTTGCGCTCGCTTCGACGGCCTGGTGGGGCCGAGCTCGAGTCTCCTGTCAAACTATATTTGCCTTTGGCAACGCGCTTTCTTGACAACTCCGCGCCCTTGCGGATAGGAATGAAAGTGCGCGTCCAACCCGCGCGCGACTACAAGTTCAAGGAGATATCCCATGGCCGCCGATTTCGAAGATCACTGTTGGAAAGATATCGTCACGCCGGAAATCCTCAAAACCTACACGCCCTATCATCGCGAGACCTATATCGGCCAGCGACCGGCGCTGCTGGCCATCGACCTTTACAATCTCGCCTACGAAGGCGGTCCCAAGGAACCCCATGAACTGGTCGATACCTACAAAAGCTCCTGCGGCGTGTACGCGCACAATGCGATCGAGCCGACGCAGGAACTGTTCGCGCTGGCGCGTTCTTTGAAAATTCCGGTGTTTTACACCACCACTGAGACGCGCAGAGAGGCGAAACCCGACGCGATTTACGCCACCCATCGCCAGCGCGTAAAGATCGACCCGCAGGCCTTTGAGATCAAGGAAGAGTTCAAGCCGCAGCCGGGCGACGTGGTCATCTTCAAAGAACGGGCCAGCGGATTTTTCGGCACGCCGCTGGTCGCCCACCTGACGCAACTGGGCATCGACAGCCTGATCGTCTGCGGCGAAAGCACCAGCGGCTGCGTGCGCGCGAGTTGTGTCGACGGCTATTCGCTCGGCTATCATGTGTCCATCGTCGAGGAGTGCGTCTTCGACCGCAGTGTGCTGTCGCACAAGGTGAATCTCTTTGACCTGCACCACAAGTACTCCGACGTGATGAAACTCGCCGAGGTCAAGGAAAAGATCAAGCAAGAGCGGCCGCGAAAACCGAATTAAAGGCTGAATGGGTTCAAAACGTTCAAGCCGTTCCAATCGTTCAAAACGTTCAAGCCGTCGGGAAAGCGAACGAACCGAATTTTAACGATTTGAACGAAGCGCCGCGGTTGAACGGCTTGAACGACTTGAACGTAGCCATCCTAGTTGAACGGCTTGAACGGAGCTTACTCTCCGCAACGCGAGGGTAAGCACTTGAACGATTTGAACGCATCCCGAAAGACTCATGCCCTACTCCCTCGCAAACGGCTTGAAGATTTACTACGAAGTGTCGGGCGAAGGCATGCCCTTCGTCATGATCCATGCCAATCCTTTCGACCACAATTTGTGGATGTATCAGATCGCCCATTTCTCGACTTACTTCAAAGTGATCGCCCTCGACATTCGCGGCTATGGCCGCTCCGACAAGCCGGCGACGCCGTTCAGTCTCAAGGACATGGCCGCGGACGTGCTTGGCGTCTGCCGCGACGAAAAAGTCGGCGATGCGATCCTTGCCGGCGTCAGCGTCGGCTCCGGCATGGCGCTACTGCTCGGCCTGGATCACCCCGAGTTGTTCAAGGCGATCATCCTCGTCGGCGGCAGCAGCGGCCCCGGCGGTTCCATCGACGAGCGCATCCGCGGTTATACCAATATCGGCGTTGAAAACTATCACCTCCGGCATCTTAAAGAATTGGTCGCACCCGATTTTCCCCAGACCAAACTCGGCAAGTACCTGCTCCAGACGTTCGTCGAGCGCGACCCCTGGCTCTCGGGCGAATCCATCGGCCAGATTTTTCGCGCTCGCGGCGGTCTCGACATGACGCCGCGCCTGGGCACGATGAAAGTGCCGACGCTGGTGATCAACGGCGAATACGACAATTCGCTGGCGGGCGGCAAAAAAACCGCCTCCCGGATTCCCGGGGCGGTGCATAAAATACTTCCCAAGACCGGACATGCCTGCAACATCGAAGACCCCGCCGGTTTCGATGAATTCGTCATCGAGTTTCTGCGCGCTCATCATTTGATGCCGGACCTGCCGAGTTGACCGTCCGTCTTGCCCCCGAGTCGTTCTGTGGAAAATTTGCCGGGCAAAGGAGGAAGTGTGATGGCCGTTAACGTTGAAAAGCTCAGAAGCATGTCTCCCCCGAAGGGAATGGATTTCCGCATCGGCAAATTGGGCCATATCGTGCTGCAAGTCAGCGACCTTGAACGTTCGACGGAATTCTACACTCAAGTGCTCGGCTTCAAGGTATCCGATGTTTATCCGGAAGAGATGATGCCCGGCGGCATGGTGTTTCTGCGCTGCAACACCGATCATCATTGTCTCGCTCTGGTCGGCGACGGCGACGGCAAGAACACCAACCGCGAGCTCCATCACGCCGCCTTCGAGGTCTCGACTCTGCCGGAAGTGCTCGGGGCGCGCGATCGCTTGCGCGCCGCGGGAGCGAAGATCGACTTCGAGGGACGGCGCCGGGCCGGCTGCCAGATCGCCGTCGAGTTCCGCGACCCGGACAATCACTCCCTGGAAATCTACTGGGGCGTCGATCAAGTGGGCAGCGACGGCCGTGTGCGGCCGTCCAACGAATGGCATGGCGTGAAATCCCTCGAGGAAGCGATCGCCAATCCGGTGCCGGGACAGGACACTCACCTGCCGCGATGAAATTCCCATCGTTTTCCCTGGAGGATTTGCTTGGCGCATCCGCCCACGCGCTGGTCATTGGCGTGGGCGGCGGCGGCGATGTGGTCGGCGCGCTGGCGGCGGCGCGTTTTCTGGAATTCTCCAACTTGCGATTTACTTTGGGCGGGCTTTCCTGGGAGCGCATTGTCTACGATCCCGTCCCCGGCCCGCGCCAGCTGAGCGAAGTCAAGAACGTCCGCGTTCTTCATCCGCACGCTTGGATGGCGAGCCGGGAAAGCCAAACGGCCACCGGCGTCTTTTTCGCCGAGTCACGAATGTCGGCCCATCTGGATCGAGAGGTGTTGCTGATCGACATCAACGGCGGCGTCGAAGGGACGGCCGCGGCGCTGGAAACCGCGCTGCAACGGCTCGGCGCCGACCTGCTCGTCGGCATCGATGTCGGCGGCGATTCCCTGGCGCGGGGCGACGAACCCCGCCTGCGCAGTCCGCTCGCGGATTCGATCATGCTCGCCGCCTTCGCGGAACTGGACAGGCGCGGCTACCGCACGCTCTGGGGCGTGTTCGGCTACGGCAGCGACGGCGAGTTGACGACCGACGAAATCGAATCGGCGCTGAGCAAACTCGCCGCTGCCGGGGGCCTGCTCGGCGCCTGGGGGCTGACGCCGAGGATCGCCGCGGAGCTGCGAGAAGTGATCAAGACCGTGCCGACGGAAGCGAGCGCGATTCCGCTCGAGTGTTTCCGCGGCGCCTGGGGCGAAGGAAAAATTCGCGATGAACAGCGCAGCGTCAAATTGACGCCGCTGACCTCGCTGACGTTTTTCATGTCGGTGGCGAAACTCTATGACACGCTGTCCCGTCCGGCTCAAGCCCTGACGAGCTCGGCCTCGCTCGATCAGGCCAACGACGCGCTGCACAAGCTGGGCATCCGCACCGAGCTCGATTTTGAGCGCGGCTACCGTAAGAAAATGGGGGCGGAGTGATCCGAAAGCTCTTCGGCGACCCCCAGCGCGACGCCATCATCTTGATGACATCACGCGGCGTGCGCGCCTTCGCTTTCTCCTATCTTGGGGTCATTTTTACCATCTATCTCAGCCAGCTCGGCTATTCGACCGTGACCATCGGTTTCGTCATCACCACCGCCTATGCCAGCGCCGCGGTTCTCACCGCGATTTGGGGCTATCTCTCGGACCGCTACGGCCGCAAGAATATTCTCATCCTTCTGGCCGCCCTGACCATCGTATCCAATCTGATCTATATTTTTTCCAGCCACCTGATCTTCATCATCGCGGCGGTGATCATCGCCAACGTCGGCGCCGGCGGCTCCGGCGCCGGCGGCCAGGGCGGCGGTCCGATGAGCCCGGTGGAGCAGGCGCTGTTGGCGGAGAAATGCAGCCCGCAGAATCGCAACACGGTCTTCTCTGCCAACGCCTTCGTCGGCTCGATGATGGGCGCCCTCGGCGCGCTGGTGAGCGGTTTGCCGCAACATCTTCAGGAAACCTGGGGCTGGCCGCCCGTCGCTTCCTACAAACCGCTTTTCATTCTCACCATTATCTTCAGCATGGTCCTGATCTACGCCTACTCGCGCATCGAAGAACATCACGTGCCGAAAAAGCGGGAGAAGGGCCCGGTGATGAACAAGACCAATTCCTTCGTGATCAAAATGTCGCTGCTCGGCATGATCGACAATCTGGGCGGCGGTTTGATCAGCCCGCTCCTCGCCTACTGGTTTTTTCTCCGCTACGGCGTCGAGCTTAAGTCCCTCGGCTTCATGTTTTTTCTCTCTTATTTGCTCGCGGCCATGTCGTTTTTGACCGCGCCGATCATCGCCCGGCGCATCGGCGTGGTGCGCACCATGGCCTTTTCCCACGGCCTCGCCTCGGCCATCTGGCTCATCCTGCCGTTGGCGCCGACCTTTAACGTCGCCGCGACGCTGACCATCCTGCGCTCCTATCTGGCTTACATGGACAATCCGCTGCGCAGCTCCTTCATCATGGGCGTTGTTCGCCCCGAGGACCGCGGCGCGGCGGCCGGCTTCACCACGCTGTCGCGCCATGTCCCGGTCGCGGTCAGTCCGACTTTGTCCGCCTATTTGATGCAGTCTTTTGCCCTGAACGCGCCCGTCTTTATCGGCGGGGTTTTGCAGCTCACGCACGACTGCATCTTCTATTTCATGTTCCGCAACGTCAAACCGCCCGAAGAACGGGCAGCCAATCAGCCGGTATCCGCTTGATCATGGGACTGCTTCGCGAACTCCACCGCGACGCCAAACTGCTGATGGTTTCGCGCGGCATCCGCGCCTTCGCCTTCTCGTATCTGAACGTCGTCTTCGCCATTTACCTCGACCACCTCGGCTTTTCCACCCTCACCATCGGCGTGGTCTTCACCGTGGCCTATCTGAGCGGCGCGCTGCTGACCGCGGTCTGGGGTTTCTTATCCGACCGTTTCGGCCGGCGAAAAATCCTCATGCTGCTCGCCGTGCTGACCATCATCTCCAACTCCATCTATATATTTTTCAGCAGCTTGTTTTTCATTTTTCTCGCCGTAATCGTCGCCAACGTCGGCGCCGGGGGCTCGGGCGGCGGCGGTTCAGGCGGGGGTCCGTTCAATCCCGCAGAAGAGGCCCTGCTGGCGGAGAAATGCCCGCCCAAAGACCGCAATCGGATTTATGCGCTGAATTTCTGCGCCGGCTCGATCATGGGCGCCGTGGGCGCCCTCGTCAGCGGTCTGCCTCAATATCTCCAGGAAGCCCGGGGCTGGAGCGCGGTGGCATCCTACAAGCCGCTGTTCGGCTTGACCATCCTCTTCAGCATCGCCTTGCTCTTCGTCTACAGGGCGATTCACGAGGAACATCAGCCGCCCCAGGCCGTAAAGAAAATCTCCAAAGCCACCGGTAAATTCGTCACCAAGATGTCCATGCTCGCGGTGGTCGACAACTTCGGCGCCGGCATGGCGGGCGCGCTCATTCCCTATTGGTTTTATCTCCGCTTCGGCGTCGAGCTCAAATCGCTGGCGGTGATTTTTTTCGCCTCGTTTTTTCTCGCCGCGCTGTCGTTTCTGAGCGCGCCGCCGATCGCGCGCAGGATCGGCGTCGTCAAGACCATGGCTTTTTCCCACGCTCTGGCATCGGTGATCTATTTGATTCTGCCCCTGGCGCCGACGTTGGAGCTGGCCGCTTCGCTCCTTATTATCCGTTCATTTTTTGCTTATATGGACAACCCCTTGCGCGCCTCTTTCACCATGGCGATGGTCCAATCCGACGAGCGCGGGTCGGCCGCCGGCGTCACCAGCCTGGCGCGCATTGTGCCCTACGGTATCAGCCCGACGATTTCGACTTACCTCATGCAAAGCGTGTCGCTGACGCTTCCCTTGTTTCTCGGCGGCGGCTTGCAATTGATCAACGACGTGGCATTTTATTTGATGTTCCGTAACGTTCGCCCGCCGGAAGAGGAAAAACGTTCAACAGCTCAAGCGTTCAAAGGTTCAACGCCGTAGGATGAAAAGACCAGCCGCGCCGACCGGCGCCGTCCCCTTATTCCAGAGAATTGCCGAGCAGCGCATCCTCGAAGCGCAGCGCAACGGCGACTTCGACAATCTGCCGGGCAAAGGCAAGCCGCTGGAAATCGAAGACCTGAGCTGGGTGCCGGACGATCTCCGTATCGGCTACCACGTGCTCAAAAACGCCAACGTCCTGCCGCCCGAGGCCGAGCTACTCAAAGACATCCACACCCTCGAAGATCTTCTGAAGCATGTGGAAGACGAAGGCGAAAGGCGCGCGCTCGCGAAGAGCATCCAGTTCAAGATGATCCGCCTCGACATGCTCAAGCGCCGCTCGCTGGACAGCCACGCGCTGCGCCGCTACGGCCGCAAATTGGTCGAAAGATTCGGACTCCGGTAGCGCCGCTTCATCTTTGCCTTCGGCCCCGCTTCCGTGGTAGAAATCCCTTATCCTTAGCCGGTCAGCCCCGGCAACTAAGATTCGAAAGGAGCATGATCATGTCGGCAGAATCTTCACCGATCAAAATCAAAAAAATCGGCCATGTGGTGCTGAGCGTCAGCGATATCGAGCGCAGCTCGAAATTTTGGTCTGACATCATGGGTTTTAAGTTCTCCGACAAGAACGAGAACGGCATGATGTTTTTTCGCAACGGCACCGACCATCACACGGTCGGGTTGGTACAGGCGACGGAGAAAAATGAACTGCCCAAGCGCGGGCAAGTGGGCTTCGACCATATGGCGTTGGAAGTCGCCACCGTCTCCGAGCTGTTCAAGATCCGCGATTTTCTAAAGTCGAAGGGCGTGACGATCTTCTATGAGGGACGGCGCGGCCCCGGCGGCAACCCGGGCCTGGAGTTCTACGATCCCGACGGCTATAAGATTGAGATTTACGCCGCCATGGATCAGATCGGCACCGATGGGCGCAGCCGGCCGGCGAGCGAGTGGAAACGCGCCACCACCCTCGAAGAGGCCGTGGCCAATCCGTTGCCCGGCGCCGAATACCATTGAACGCGAAACCGTATCGAAAAAGAAGCGACTCGCGCAAAGACGCAAAGGGCGACAAGGCAATCCCGCTTCCTCCCCCGCTTCGAGGGGAGGACAAGGGGAGTCGCCTATAAGGATGGCGGGCGAATTTCATAGGGGCGGGTTTTCAACCCGCCCCTTTTTTCGTGGCGGCAATCCAATTCTATTTCCCTTCGCCGCGGAGAATTTTTTCGAGCTCTTTCTGCGTGTCGTCGTAGTGTTTGTTCTTGTGCAGCCATTGCGGCGAGCTGATCACGATCTTGGCGCCTCTGGCCTTGGCCGCATCGAGCTTCTTTTTCTGGTTCGACTCGGGATAGAGATGGAAATCGAGACCGTCGATATCCCACATCATCTTTTGCCCCTCCGGGGTGTGCAGGAAGGCCAGGAACAAAGCGGCGGCATTCGGCGCCCGGGAATTTTTCGGAACCGCGCCGTAGCGGGTATGCGAAAGAGTCGCATCTTCCATGATCGCGTAGCCGAGCGGAATACCTTTCCGTTCCGCGATGTTGACCTCCTGATCGCCGCAGGCCAGCGCGAGCATCAGGAATTCGCCGCTGGTCAGCCGGTCCATCTCGCCGCAGCGGATCAAGCCGGCAATATGCTTGGAGAATTTCCTGACGAAGTCGACGATTTTTTCTTTGCCCAAAAGCTCCGGCATGGCAAATTCTCGGAATCCGGCCGCGTACGGCGTTGAGGCGATCTTGCCTTTCCATTTGGGGCTCATCAAGTCCTCGAGTCTGCGCGGAATGTCATTTCCCTTGACCAGATTGCTGTTGTAGATGACCCCAACCAGCGTAGAGGCCATGGCCACGCCCGTATTGCCGGTGACAATCGGATCAAATCCGGGCTCTGGCAAGAATTTCCGTTCGATCAGCGCGCGCCAATCCATCGGCATCAACGGCTGGTGTTCCATCGCCTGGAGCATCGCCTGCGAATTGCCGAAATAGACGTCGCTGCTCGCCGGCTGGCCGGCGATAAGCTCGCGGGTGATCTTCGCCATCATTCCCTGCATGTTCGCGCCCGGCGTGAACGATGGCTGGATATTCAGCCCATACTTCTTGTTCATCGCCGCTACGATCTTTTGCAACCCTGGCCCGCCGTCGAGCGTGTCAGCGCCCCACTGCGCGCGCAGGGTGGTTTCTTTTTTAGCCTTGCTCACCAGGTCGGCGATGGACGCCGTCTTGCCGCCCTCCGCGCCAAAAACCTCGCTCGCGGGGATTGGGAACACCAGACCTATCGCAAAAATCATGGCGATCAAAAATCCTACGCTTCTCCCTCGTTCAGGAATCATGTGATCCTCCTTTCTAATTTGGGCATCCGCTAATCCATTCCTTAGTTATGAGACGCATTATTTGAGCGATCTCGACAATCGTCACGACTCCGGCATCAGTTGGCGGCGTCCGAACCACCAAAAAATTAAAATCAACGGCGTGAGCACGGCCGTCATCAGCAAAGTCACCGCCGCCGCCTGATTGATCGCGCCGGAGAACCAGTAGCTCCAAATCACTGCCGGCAACGTGATGCTTTCCTGACTGATCAGGAAAACCGCGATGGTCAACTCCCGGTAGACGAGAATCGCCGACCAGATCCAGACGGACATGAGCGTCGGCCGGAGCAGCGGTACAAGAATCCGCCACGAAGTTCGCACCGGCGACAGGCCGGCGGTATAAGCCGCCTCTTCGAGCTCTTTGTGAATTTGCAGGAGCGAGCTGTTCAGCGCCCGCGTCGCAAAAGCAAGGCGTGAGATCACGTAAACGATGGCAATCAACCACACGGAACCGTAGAGCGGAATAAACTTGGGCAACACGAAGAGCGCCAGCAGCAGCGCGCCCACGGCCATGATCACTTCCGGCAGCGCATGCGGCAGGAACGCGCCGAATTCCAAAGCGTAACGCATGCGGCTCTGCGAACGCACGATCAGCCATGAGATGCTGAAAGCGAGCAGCAGCGTGACGAGCGGCACCGTCACCACGAGCACGACCGTGTTGTAAAGCCCGCGCCAAAACAGGTCCCAATTGAGATTGTAAAAGCCGGCGAGCGAGAGCTTGCCGAGCATTTCCCACGAAGGCGGCGCCATGTAAGGCGTGAACGCCGCGTAAGCGATCAACAACAACGGAATCAATTTAGTCGCGAGAAAATAGAGGGCGATCAGACCCCAGGCGAGCACCGACCAGCGGCCGAGGTCGATCAATGCCGGCCGGTAGCCCTTCCCCGTTACCACTTCGTAGCGATGCCCCTGGCGGAGCACCTGGCTATACCACCAGGTAAGCAACAGGGCGAGAAGAATCATCACGGTTCCTAACGCCGCGGTGACGCCATGTTGGGGCAGGCCGCTATCCGGCGGGTTGGCCTTTAGATAAACATAGGTGCTGAGCATGTAAATGCGATTGCCGAGGCCGATGATCGCCGGGACGTCGAAGGTCGCAATGCCGATCGTCAGCATGTAGATAAATGCCGCCAAAATCGCCGGGAACGCCAGCGGCAGCGTGATCCGGCGCACCGTATTGAGAAAACTCATGCCGTGAATCTTGGCCGCTTCCTCAAGGGACGGATTCATGGCGCGAAACATTTGCGCGGTCAAAATGAACGCCAGCGCAGTGAGATTGAGCCCCTGCACAAACCCCATGCCAACGGGAGTGGCGATATTGATGGGACCCTGTTCAAGCGCAAAGACATCCATCAGCCAGCGGTTCAAAAAACCGATGCGCACATGAGCGATGAAAGTCCAGCCCATCGCCGTGTAAATCCCGGGAATCAGCAACCCCAGGGTCATGATCGTGTAGACCAGCCCCTTTCCCGGCATGGTCGTGCGCTCGGTCAACCAGGCAATCGGCAGACCGAGAGCAAGGGCGGTGAAGGTCGTCGCCAAAGTGAAAATCAGCGTGTTCCAGACGACTTTGAGAACGAAAGGGTCGCCTAGAATGTCCGTATAGTTCTGGACGGTGTAGACGGCCTTTGGAGTACCGACAAGGCCCGATTGGAAACTAATCCACAGCAAGACGGCGACCATGAGGAGTATCACCAGCATCGGCGCTACGGCCAACGCCAGCAATACTGGCGAGGTGCGCAGCCGAATCACAAACTGGCGCGGCATTCTCAGGATGGCTTCCATGGTCTGCCTCTCCGATCGGATAGGATCGTTCGATGGATGTCTCGCATCCGGCAAACTCCGTTTCCCGAGATGGAACCTCCGCCCGCCCTCGGCCATTCCACCCGACTACGCCGCGAATGAGTTCCTAGTCATGTCCGCCATGGTCTCAATCGCGCGGGTGCTCCGGCGCCAGGACGCGATCTTTGCTCTCTGCGTGCGGGAACACCATGATTTCCGCGGGATCGACGTAGAGCTGCAGCCGGCGGTCGTCGCGAGTTGGAACCAGACGGCTCTTCCCCATCACCACCGATTCCTTAATGAAAGCCTCGTAGATAAATTGATCGCCGAGAAACGTGCTTGACCGGAGCACCGCGCCGAAAGCGTTTTGCCGGCAGGAACTCGACTCATCGACAATCTGCAAGGACTCCGGTCTAAAACCGACGAGCACCTCCGGCCCCGGATCTCCGCTTTTACAGACTTCCAAGTGCCCGATCTTGGTCTCGACCATGTTCGATTCGGTTAGCTTTCCGGTAAGCCAGTTCACCGAGCCGAAAAAATCGGCAACCTCGGCACAGTTGGGACGGCGGTAAAGCTCCATCGGA
>CAZILB010000049.1:0-5995 GCA_964539925.1 uncultured Syntrophobacter sp.
GGGCGGGTTAAGAGAGACGTTGGTCCGGTGGGCTGTCCGCCGGCCAATACGGCCGGCTTCTCAAAGTACACGATCGTCTCATGAGTGATACACACGCGTTGCCGGAACGTGCCCAATCGGTCGGCGAGGAAATCGCCAACGCGGTCAGCCACGGCGTCGGCTTGCTGCTGGCAGTGGTTGGCGCGCTGATCCTCGTGATGACCGCCGTTCAGCGCGGCGGCATGGCTCAAACGGTGGGGGCGATCATCTTCGGGGCAACCATGGTGCTGGTGTACCTCGCGTCCACCTTTTACCACGCGCTGCCGAGGAATCGGGCCAAAAGGGTATTCCGAACCCTTGACCACGGCGCGATTTTCCTGCTGATCGCTGGAACCTACACCCCGTTCACGCTTGGCCCGCTGCGCGGGGCCTGGGGCTGGACGCTCTTGGGGGTGGTGTGGTTTTTGGCCCTTGCCGGCGTTGTTTTCAAAGCCGTCGGCGGAGTACGTTACCCAAAATTCTCGACCTGCCTGTATATCGTCATGGGCTGGCTGGTGGTTGTTGCGATCGAGCCGTTGTGGCGCAATGTGCCGGTGGCCGGCTTTCTCTGGCTATTAGCCGGCGGTATCGCCTACACGGCGGGCGTGGCCTTCTTTGCGCCCAAGGGAATCCGCTACGGCCACTTGGTTTGGCACCTATTCGTGATCGCGGGCACCGCGTGTCATTTCGCCGCGGTACTGTGGTACGCCGTCTGACCTGTGCCGCTTCGCCGTCCTGCATGAGGGTTTGCATCCCGCTCCCGCCGTTCCGCGCTCTGGGAATTATGCACCGCGAAATTCCAAATCCTGCGAACGGAACAGGTGCCGGCCAGGCGCGACTGCCGCGTATCTTCACGATAGCCGCCGCTGGCCTCGATATTGCTGCCGCAAAAAAGGATAATTCACCGGCGAGGCAGGTTTCATGAACAAAGTGACTCGGCTGGATTCCCGACGCGATCAGGAAGCCATCGAATGGGCGAAGGAATTGCGCGAAACCGAGGCGTGGTTTCATAGCGAACGGTTTCGCGAGATCACCCGGCTGCATACGCCCTACGAAGTCGTTTCACTGCGCGCCAGTCTGCCGGAGGACTACACGGTTGCAAGGAAATCGGCGGCGAAGCTGTACGACTACCTGCAGCGGCTGTTCAAGGAAAAAAAACAAGAGACCACCTACGGCCCGTTTTCTCCGACGGGAGCGGTTCGCGCCGTGATGGAGGGTGTAAAGGTTCTTTACCTCGGCGGCTGGGCGACTTCAGCCAAGGGATCGGACTCGGAAGATCCCGGCGCCGACCTGGCGAATTATGCGCTGGACCGCGTTCCCAAAGAGGGAGCTTCATGGGTGCGCGCCCTGCTGCACCAGGACGAGGTTCAAAGATCCTTGCGCATGCGCATGACCTCGGCCCAGCGAAAGAAGCTTCCCGCTATTGAATTCAATCCGCCGATGATCATTCCCGACGGCGACACGGGGCACGGCGGCGAGCATCACATCCGCAATCTGGTGAAAAAGTTTGTCGAGAGCAAAATCGGCGCGATTCACATTGAAGACCAGCGCTCGGGTTGCAAGGTGTGCGGCCATCAGGGGCAAAAGGTTTTAGTCTCGACAACCGAGATGATCGCCCGGCTCAATGCCGCGCGGCTGCAATACGACATCATGCGTGTGCCGGGGGTGATCGTCGCGCGCACCGATTCGCACGACGCCACCGCCATCGATAGCGTTGACGACCAGCGCGATCATCCGTTTGTTTGCGGCGCCACCGAGTCGCGCATCGCCCCCTTCAAAAATGTCAATCTGGCGGTGATCCGGAAATTTTACCAAGCCGGCTTCAGGGAAATCAACGGCCATCTGCTGCATCAGATCTCGGACCAGGCCTACAAAGGCGCCGAGGAGTGGCTGCGCCAGGAGCATCTCACCGGGCGCATTCAGGAAGGCATCGCCAGGATCAAAAACGAAATCGACGCGCTCAAGAAACTCCGCCGGGGGGCGCGGCGGAAAGGCGCCGGGCCGCGGGATTTCCGCGAACAACTGGCGGCAAGCGAGATTGCCGCCAGGAAAATCACCGACGAAGCGATCGACCATGTGTTGGCGGCGGTGCGCCAGACGTGGGCACTGAAAGCGGGCCTCAAGACCTACCCCGACGCCGTGGCGGAGGTCCTTCAAGCGCGCGGTCAAAACCGCGGCAAGCATTCGATGACGGCGGAGCGCTGGAAAGTTTTCGCAAGCAGCGTGTCCCACACCGAAGCGCGTGAGCGGGCGGCGTCGCTGGGCATCGAGATTTTCTGGGATTGGGACTTGCCGCGGACGCCGGAAGGTTTCTATCCGATCACCGGCGGGCACCATATGGCGATCGAGCGAGGTTTGGCGACGGCTCCGTTCGCCGATCTGCTGTGGCGCGAGACGGCCAAGCCGGACCTGGAAGATGACAGACGCTGGGCCGATGCCATCCATGCGGTCTTTCCGCAAAAAATGCTCGCCTACAATTTGTCGCCATCTTGGAACTGGGATGCCTGGGGGTTTACCGATGACCAGATCCGCGGCTTCGCCCAGGAGCTGGGCAAGATGGGCTATGTCTTTAACTTTATTACCTATGGCGGCCACCAGACCGAGGCTTTGATGAACGGGCGGCTGGCGCGGGCGCTTAAAGAAGAAGGCGTGCTCGGCTTCGTGCGGTTGATTCAGCGCGCGCTGCGCCTGGCCAACGATCCGGCGCAGTACCCGCAGACCTTTGTCGGCGGCGACTGGGCGGATCGCTTTCGCCGCGCGGCCCGCGGGCCGTCGCTGACCACGTCGTCCATGGGTGGAAAATCGACGGAGACACAGCATCGAAAAGCCGTCGAGGTGCCGACCAGCGTGCTCGAACGGTGGCTGCGCATGTGGACCGATCATTGGAGCAAGCAGGGTGTTTACCACCAGGGAGAATTGAGCGTCGAACTCAAAGAACGCTGGGCCGGCGCCGAGGAGATGATGCTCAACGTCTTCGACCAGGCGCACGACAAGATCGCCGAAATCATCTTTCGGGTCGATAAGGACCGCGAGGGACGAAAATTTCTCGCGGTCAAAGATCAGAATACGGTTAAAAAATATCGTAACCGCAGGCTCATGTCACTGGTGCATTTCTTTCTGCTGCATCGCTACAAGACGGATCTGGTACACTACGTGACGCCGAGCGGCGATAATCGTTTGTCGGTTCAACGCATGATTCACAACGGCGTGTTCAGATCGGCAAGGACCGATGATCCGAACATCATCGCCATCGAGGTCGATACCGCGCGGGCGCAAAGGATTTTTGCCAGCGACGATTCGATCCGCCGGTTCATCGCGAGACCGCTGGCACCAGCCGCAGGCCGCGCCGCCATGGCGGCGCGGGCGGCGGCGGGGTAGCCCGGCGCGGGGGAGGAGTCATGTCGGGACCCGTCGAAATCGCCGGCTTGCGCATCGACGACCAACTCTATGCCCTGGTTTGCGATGAAATCGCGCCGGGCACCGGCATCGACCCCGACGGGTTCTGGGCCGGTTTGAGCAAGATCGTCCGCGATCTCGGTCCGACGAATCGCGCTCTGCTCCAGAAGCGCGCTGTGCTGCAGCGGGAAATCGACTCCTGGTGCCTCAGCCACCGCGGCCGGATCTTCGATGTCGCTGAGTATCAGAGGTTTCTGGATAGAATCGGATACCGGGTTGCGGAAGGAAAAAGTTTTCAGGCGGCGACCGAAAACGTCGATCGCGAAATCGCCGCCGTGTCCGGGCCGCAACTGGTCGTCCCTCTCGACAATGCGCGCTACGCTCTCAATGCCGCCAACGCCCGCTGGGGGAGTCTCTACGACGCTCTGTACGGCACGGATGTCATCCCGGAGGATGGCGGCGCCGAGCGAGGCGCAGCGTACAATCCGGTTCGCGGCGCCAAAGTCATCGCCAAGACCGAAGCTTTTCTCGACGATGCCGCGGGCCTTGAGGTCGGGAAGTTTTCCGATGTCGCGCAATTTGCGCTTCGCGATAGCGACGGCGCGACACAATTGGCGGCGACGCTGAAAGACGGCCGTAAAGCGGGTCTGGCCGATGCGGGTAAATTCGCCGGCTACGCGCTCAAGGACGGCAAGCCGTCGAGCCTGCTTTTCAAGAACCATGAGCTGCACATCGAGATGCAAATCGACCCCAACCATCCGATCGGCAAGCTTCATGCCGCCGGCGTCAAAGACGTGATTCTTGAGGCGGCGGTAACGACGATTCAGGACTGCGAAGACTCGGTGGCGGCGGTGGACGCCGCCGACAAGGTGACAATCTACCGCCACTGGAACGGTCTTATGCGCGGTACGCTCGGCGCGAGCTTTGAAAAGAACGGACGCGTGATGACGCGCCGGCTCAATGGCGATCGCACATTCACGGCGCCAAACGGCCGGAGCCTGACTCTGCCGGGGAGAAGCCTGATGCTGGTGCGCCACGTCGGCCTGCACATGTACACGGACGCGGTGACGACGGCCGGGGGCGAAGAGATTCCCGAAGGTTTCCTCGACGCCATGGTGACGGCGCTGGCGGCGCTGCACGATCTCGATCATAGCGGGGCATTTCGCAACAGCCGCGCCGGAAGCGTCTACATCGTCAAACCCAAGCTGCACGGGCCGGAGGAAGTCGCGGCGACGGTGCAATTATTTGCCAGGGTGGAAGAGGCGCTCGGCATCCGCCGCAATGCGCTCAAGATCGGCATCATGGACGAAGAGCGCCGCCTCACGGTGAATTTACAAGAGTCGATCCGCGCGGCGCGGGAGCGGATCGTATTCATCAATACCGGCTTTCTCGACCGCACCGGCGACGAGATCCATACCGGCATGGAGATGGGCGCCATGCTGCCCAAGTTGGAAATCAAAAGCCAACCATGGCTCAGCGCCTACGAAGATTGGAACGTCGATATCGGGATTGCGACCGGGCTGGCGGGAAGGGCGCAGATCGGCAAAGGCATGTGGACCATGCCCGACGAAATGCGCAAGATGGTTGAGACCAAGGCGGCGCACCCCGAGGCCGGCGCCAACACCGCCTGGGTGCCGTCGCCGACGGCGGCGACGCTGCACGCTTTGCACTACCACCAGGTCGACGTCGGAAAACGACAGGCGGAGCTGGCGCGCCGGCGGCGGGCGAGTTTGGCGGCGATCCTGACGCCGCCCCTGCTGGATCGAAAGCTGACGGCTGAGGAGATCGAACAAGAGTTGGAAAACAACGCCCAGGGCATTCTCGGCTACGTCGTGCGCTGGGTGGATCAGGGCATCGGCTGCTCCAAGGTGCCGGATATACACAACATCGCGCTCATGGAGGACCGGGCGACGCTAAGAATATCGAGCCAGCATGTCGCCAATTGGCTGTATCACACGGTCGTGACCGAGGAGCAAGTGCAAAAAACCTTCGAACGCATGGCCGCGGTCGTCGACCGCCAGAATCAAGACGATCCGAACTATCGCCGGATGGCGCCCGAATTCGGCCGCAGTCCGGCCTTTCAGGCGGCGCTCGAGCTGGTGTTTAAAGGAAGATCGGCGGCCAACGGTTACACCGAGCCGGTGCTTCACGCCCGGCGGCGTCAGGTCAAGAACACCTGCTGAGGAAGAATTTGAGCCGTGACATCATGGACCGTAAGTTTGACCGCGCGATCGTAAATTTCTCGTAGTCGTTGGCAGCAAACGCGCGGCTCAGTCCGCATGACCGCGGCCGCGGCTCTTCCTAGAGTTTGGAACGAATCGCCTTCGTTTTCCCATTCCTACTGATCGCGGTGCCGGCACTGGCGCGACAGAGGAAATTGTTCCCTGTCGCCGTTACGGCAAAAAGTCAAATCATTTCAGGCTAAAGGTGAGCTCCGAGCGCTGCTCGTGGCACGCCCCATTGCCTGTGAGAGCGGCGCGAGCGGTAAAACCGCGGTTTTTTAAAGGTTCTGGCGCAAGTGCGTTGCGCTGGGCGGAATCGTCGTTTAAATTGATTCAACTGCGATCGCGAAGGCGGCGGC
>CAZILB010000049.1:6095-17337 GCA_964539925.1 uncultured Syntrophobacter sp.
CAAAGACCCAATCATGCGGAACATGACAGATAACATCGGGGCGATGTGTTCGGAGGGAGGCGCCTGCCGCTTTCGCGTCTGGTCGCCCCGGACCGATGGTGTCGCGGTCCGGCTGTGCAACGCCGACAGGCTCATTTCGATGGCAGAGACCGAGCGCGGCTATCATGAAGCAGAGGTGGAAGATGTCCGTCCGGGCGATCTCTACTTTTTTCAATTGGGCGAGGACAAGCAGCGGCCCGATCCGGCGTCGCGCTTGCAACCGCAGGGGGTGCATGGGCCGTCGGCGGTGGTCGATCCTCACTTTGCTTGGGACGACGCCAACTGGTCGAGCATCCCCCTCGAGAACTATATTATTTATGAGCTGCACGTCGGCACGTTCACGGCGGCGGGGACCTTCGAGGCGGTCGTCCCGTATCTCGATTATTTGACCGATCTCGGCGTCACCGCAGTCGAGCTCATGCCCGTTGCACAGTTTCCCGGCACGCGCAACTGGGGCTACGACGGCGTTTTTCCCTTCGCGGCGCAGAATTCTTACGGCGGCCCGCAAGGTCTGAAGACGCTGGTCAATGCCTGCCACCGGCGCGGCCTCGCGGTAATTCTCGATGTCGTTTACAACCACCTCGGTCCGGAGGGAAACTATCTGGCGGACTTCGGCCCTTACTTTACCGGCCGCTATCGCACGCCGTGGGGCGAAGCGGTGAATTTCGACGGGCCGTTCAGCGACGAAGTCAGAGAATATTTTATCCAAAACGCACTTTACTGGCTCGTCGATTGCCGCATCGATGCCCTGCGGCTCGATGCCGTCCATGCGATCCTCGATCATTCGCCGTTTACCTTTCTCGAAGAGTTGAGCGACGAGGTGCGCCGTGAGGCCGGCCGACTCGAGCGGCAAATGTTCTTGATCGCGGAGAGCGCGGCCAACGACGCCCGCCTGGTGCGCGGGCGCGAGCGCGGCGGCTTCGGTCTCGACGCCCAGTGGAACGACGATTTTCATCATTGCCTGCGCACGCTTCTCACCGGCGAGGGCGACGGCTACTACCGCGACTACGGCAATTTCGCGCAGTTTGTGAAATCCTGCCGCGAGGGCTTCGCCTATTCGGGCGAGTATTCGCGGTTTCGCCGGCGGCGCCACGGCGTCTCTTCGCGCGAAATTCCCGCCGGCCGCTTCGTCGTGTTCGCGCAGAATCACGATCAGGTGGGAAACCGCATGCTGGGTGACCGCTTGCCGCGATCGGTTTCATTTTCACAACTCAAGCTCGCCGCCGGCCTGGTCATTCTTTCGCCGTTTATTCCGTTGCTGTTCATGGGCGAGGAGTATGGCGAGACCGCGCCGTTTCCCTATTTTATCAGCCACTCGGACAAAGTTCTGATCGAAGCGGTACGGCGCGGGCGGCGCGAGGAGTTTGCCGAGTTTGCCTGGCAAGGAGAAGTTCCCGATCCGCAGGCGGAAGCCACTTTTTTGAGCGCCAAGCTCGGCCACGCGTTGCGCAGCGCGGGCGAGCACAAAATCATGCTCGAATTTTACCGCGCGCTGATCGGGCTTAGAAAATCGCTGCCGGCCCTCGGCCGGCTCGATAAAGGCAGCATGACCGTCACCGGCTATGAAAATGAAACGGCATTGGCGGTGTATCGCTGGTGCGCGGACGATCACGTGCTGCTGCTGGCGAATTTAAGCGCTGCTCAAGCTTCCATCGAATTATCCATCGATGACGGTCACTGGCGCAAGCTCATCGATTCAGCCGAGCCGAAGTGGCGCGGCGGCGGCAGCTCGCTGCCCGACGATCTCGCCGGTGGAGACCCTTTCCAATTTGCGCTGGCGGCGCGCTCCATCGCGCTTTTTCGTCGAGATCGGTGAAGGGAATTTTTTAGGCGCAAGGAACTCTATGAAAATCTGGCCGGGAAAACCCTATCCGCTCGGCGCCACGTGGGACGGCGCGGGAGTGAATTTTTCGCTTTTCTCCGAGAACGCGACCAAGGTCGAGCTTTGCCTGTTCGACGGCGCCGATGCGCTGCGGGAAACCCGCATTCCGATGCGGGAGCAAACCCATCAGGTTTGGCATCTCTATTTGCCCGAGGTGCGGCCGGGACAGTTCTATGGCTATCGGGTGCACGGACCTTACGAGCCCCAAGAAGGTCATCGCTTCAATCCGGCAAAGCTGCTGATCGACCCCTACGCCAAGGCGATCGCCGGAACCGTTCAGTGGAGCGATGCGTTGTTCGGTTATGCCGTCGGCCATCCCGAGCAGGATCTTTCGCTGAGCGAGAGCGACAGCGCGCCGGGAGTCCCCAAGTGCGTGGTCATCGATCCGGCGTTCAGCTGGGGCAACGATGCGCCGCCCGCTACGCAGTGGCACGAGACCATCATCTACGAGCTGCATGTGAAGGGTTTCACCATGCGCCATCCCGCGGTGCCGCCCGAGCTGCGCGGCACCTATGCCGCGTTCACCTGTCCGGAGGTGATCGATTATCTCAAGGGATTGGGCATCACCGCGGTGGAATTGATGCCGGTGCACCAGTTCGTCGCCGACAAGCATTTAAAGGACCGCGGTCTGACCAATTATTGGGGCTACAATTCGATCGGGTTCCTCGCGCCCGACGCGCGCTATGCGAGCGCCGGCGTCGTCGGCCAGCAGGTGGCGGAGTTCAAAAGCATGGTGCGGGCGCTGCACCGAGAAGGCATCGAAGTGATCTTGGACGTGGTTTACAACCATACCGGCGAAGGCAATCAATTGGGCCCGACGCTTTGCTTCCGCGGCATCGACAATACTTGCTACTATCGCCTGGTGGACAACGACCGGCGTTATTACATGGACTATACCGGCTGTGGCAACACCCTCGACATGACTCATCCGCGGGTGCTGCAGTTGATCATGGACAGCCTGCGCTACTGGGTCGTGGAAATGCACGTGGACGGCTTTCGCTTCGATCTGGCCGCCACTTTGGCGCGCGAGCTGCACGACGTCGACCGCCTCGGCGCGTTCTTCGACATTATTCAGCAGGACCCGATCCTCTCTCAGGTGAAGCTGATCGCTGAACCGTGGGACCTGGGACCGGGCGGCTACCAGGTGGGCAACTTTCCGGTGCTCTGGGCCGAATGGAACGCGGACTACCGCGACACCGTGCGGCGCTTTTGGAAGGGCGACGGCGGTCAGGTGGGCGGGCTGGGTTTTCGTTTGACCGGATCGAGCGATCTCTACGGCCACAACGGCCGGCTGCCCTACGCGAGCATTAATTTCATCACCTCCCACGACGGTTTTACGCTTCACGATCTGGTCAGCTATAATGACAAACACAACGAGGCCAACGGCGAAGATAATCGCGACGGTCACAACGACAATCTCAGTTGGAATTGGGGGGCTGAAGGAGAAACCGACGATCCGAAGATTGTCGCCCTGCGCGAGCGCCAGAAAAAAAACATGCTGGCGACGCTGTTTTTGTCTCAGGGCGTGCCCATGCTGCTATCGGGAGACGAAATCGGCCGCAGCCAAAAAGGCAACAACAACGCCTATTGCCAGGACAATGAGATCTCCTGGCTCGATTGGAAGCTCGACCGGCCGCGGCGCGAGCTGCTCGACTTCACCCGATTTCTCATCCGTCTCGTACTCCAACATCCGGTACTCAGGCGGCGTCATTTTTTTCAGGGGCGGCGAATTCGCGGCTCGGAGGTCAAGGACCTGGCCTGGTTTCGGACGGACGGCAAGGAGATGAGCGACGATGATTGGAACAATCCGGAGACCCGCTGTTTCGGTTTGCGCCTCGCCGGGGACGCCATCGAAGAGCTGGACGAACGCGGTAATCGGATCGCGGGCGATACCTTGCTGATTCTTTTGAATGCGCACCATGAAGCGGTAACTTTCACGCTGCCGGCGCATCGGCGCAAGGTCCGCTGGCAGGTGGTGCTGGATACCGACGATCCCCATCCAGGCAAAATGAAACGTTGGACCATGCGCGGCGGCGAAGCCTACGAGATCAAGGCCCGTTCGCTGGTTTTGTTGAGCTTGCCGAAGCCGGTCGAGGCGGAAAACGGCAACGGCGAGCACGCCGCGGCGCGGCGGGATCGGCGTCGCTCGACGCGGCACGATCCATCGATGGCGTCATGAAGCTACCTTCGGCGACCTACCGCTTGCAATTCACGCCCGATTTCGGCTTCGCCGTGGCGCGTGGCGTCATCGACTATCTTTGCCAGCTGGGTATCACCGATGTTTACGCGTCGCCGATTTTTCATCCGCGTGCGGGCAGCCGGCACGGCTATGACGTGGTCGACCCGAATCGAATCAATCCGGAACTCGGAACCGAAGACGAGTTCGAGGCCGTGATCGAACAGGTGCGCCGGCGCGAATTAGGCTGGATACAGGATATCGTGCCCAATCACATGGCCTATGACGGACAGAACCGCATGCTCATGGATGTTCTGGAGAACGGCGAGGCCTCGCCGTTCTTCGATTTTTTCGACATCGACTGGAACCATCCTTACGACAGCATGAAGGGCAAAATCCTGGCGCCCTTTTTGGGAGCTTTCTACGGCGACTGCTTGGAAAACGGCGAGATCATGCTCGGCTACGATCACGACGGTCTCAACATCCGCTACTATGCTCTCAAGTTTCCGCTGAATATCGAATCCTACACGGACGTCTTGGGAGCGGACCTGTCCGGGCTGCGTAAACGCCTCGGCGCCGGTCATATGGATCTCATCAAGCTCTTGGGAGTGCTCTATACGCTGAAGAATTTTCCGCCGAAAGAACAAAGCGACGAGCGCGCCGACCAGGTGGTTTTCGTCAAGCGCATGCTGTGGGATCTCTATACGGCGAACCGGGAGATCAAGGAATATATCGACGCCAACGTCGCCCGGTTCAACGGCGTCCCAGGAACACCCGAGAGCTTCAGCGCGCTGGACCGCCTATTGTCGCAACAGCGCTATCGGCTGTCATTTTGGAAAGTGGCGGCGGAGGAGCTGAACTATCGGAGGTTTTTCAACGTTAACGAGCTTATTTCCCTGCGCATGGAAGACGAAAGAGTCTTCGCTCACATTCACGCGCTGGTCTTCAAGCTGGCCCGGCAAGGGAAGATCACCGGCATCAGAATCGACCATGTCGACGGCCTTTACGATCCTCTGGGCTATCTTGAGCGAGTGCGGCGCGAGATGGGCGATTTGTACCTGACCGTGGAAAAGATTCTCGCTTTCGACGAAGAGCTGCCACCGCCGTGGCCGGTGGAGGGAACTTCCGGTTACGATTTTCTCAATTACGTTAACGGTATTTTCTGCGCCGGCGCGCAGCGCCGGAAAATCACCCAGATCTATCAGCGTTTCACCGAGTTCGAGGAGGCCTGTCCGGCCGTCGCGATAGAGAAAAAGCGGTTGATCATCGGCAAGTACATGGCGGGAGATATCGAGGTCCTGGCCTATTTGCTGAAAAACGTTTCGAGCCGCGACCGCCACGCCGCCGATGTGACGCTTTACGGAGTCAAAAGAGCGCTGGTCGAGGTCCTGGCCTATTTCCCGGTTTACCGGAGCTACATGAGCCAGGAGATGTTCAGCGCGGAGGATCGCCGCCGGCTCGAAACCGCGATCCGGCAGGCCAAAGAAGCGAACGCCGGCTTGCTCCTCGAGTTGAACTTTATCGAGCGATTTTTGTTTTTGAAGTTTGCCGACCATGTTGCGGGGGAGGAAAAAAGCCGCTGGGTTCACTTCGTCATGCGCTTTCAGCAGCTGACGGGCCCGCTGATGGCCAAGGGGTTCGAAGACACGACGTTATACGTTTACAATCGCTTGTTGTCGCTCAATGAAGTCGGCGGCGATCCGGACCGATTCGGGGTCTCGGTGGAAGAGTTTCATGAATTCAATCGCCGCCGCTTCGAGCGCTGGCCGCATGCGATGAGCGCTACCGCCACGCATGACACCAAACGGGGTGAAGACGCGCGGGCGCGCATCAACGTGCTCTCGGAGTTGCCGGAAGAATGGGAAAGCCATGTGAAGACGTGGAGTCGGATCAATCGAGGCCACAAAATAAAAATCCGGGGAGAGGAGACGCCGGACCGCAACGACGAGTACTTCCTTTACCAGACGTTGATCGGCTCCTATCCGTTGAACCAGGAGCGTAACAGCGATTTTGTGAAAAGATTGACGGCTTACTTGATCAAGGCGGTGAGAGAAGCCAAGGTGCATACGGAGTGGCTCAAGCCGGATGCCGCCTATGAGGATGCGTTTGTTAATTTCGCTGAAAAAATTCTCGCGCCGACCGCGGGCGAGCGTTTTCTCGAAGCGTTCGCGCCGTTTGCCGAGAAGATCGCCTACTGCGGCATTTTCAATTCCCTGGGTCAGACCGTGCTGAAGATGGCTGCGCCCGGAGTTCCCGATATCTATCAAGGCACGGAACTTTGGGATTTAAGCTTCGTCGATCCCGATAACCGCCGGCCGGTGGACTTCGCCGCGCGCTCCCGCTGGCTCGAAGAGCTTAAATCTGCGGAGACTCGCGATCGCTCCGGTTTAATTCACGAGTTGTTTTCGAGCTGGAGCGATGGCCGCATCAAGCTCTATCTGACGCATAAGTTGCTTAACTTTCGGAGGGACCATCGGGTGCTATTCGCCGCGGGCAATTATATACCGCTCAAAGCCGCCGGCGAGCTGGGCGACCGGGTTTGCGCTTTCGCGCGACGCCAGGATCAGGATTGGCTCTTGGCGATCGTGCCGCGTTTGATCGGCCAGATGGTTTTCCGCGGGGCGGCGCCGCTGGGAGAAGAATTTTGGCGTTCTACCGCGCTGCATCTTCCGGCTGACGCCTCCGGCCGGTGGTTCGACGTGATTGGCGGCAACTGGCTGGAACCGGCCCCCGGCACGCCGGCCAATGTTTTGTTTTTGCGCGATATCTTCGCAAATTTTCCAGCAGCCCTGCTTTATCATGAAGGCGCTTCGGAGGAGACCCCGGCGGCCAAGGAAAACTCGGATGCAAAAATCGTCCAACATTTCGCTTGAGGGGAGACGGCGAGTCGTTATCGAAGGCGTGGCGCCGGAGATCGACTGCGGTCTGTTTGCGATCAAACGCACGCCCGGCGAGCCGGTGGCGGTGGAGGCGGATATCTTCGTCGACGGCCATGAAGCGATCTCGTGCGTGCTCCAGTTTCGCCGCGAGCAGGATGTGAATTGGCGCGAGGCGGCCATGACGCCGCTGGCCAACGACCGCTGGCGCGGCGTCTTTGTCCCCGCCGAGATCGGGCGCTATTTTTATACGCTGGCCGCCTGGGTCGATCGCTTTCGAAGCTGGCGTCAGGATCTGCGAAAAAGGGCGGCGGCCGAGGCGCACACCGATCTGGATATGTTGATCGGCGGCGAATTGGTCGAGGAAGCGCGCAAGCGGGCGGCCGGAGCGGACGCTGGACAGCTCGTCGAGTGGGCGAGGGATCTCAACGCCAAGAAACGCAGCCTGGGGGAAAAACTCGAGCTGGCGCTGAGCGACGAGCTCGCGGCACTGATGGCAAAATATCCCGACAGAAGTCTGCAAACGAGCTATGGCAAAGAGCTTGCGGTGGTGGTCGACCGGGACAAAGCCCGTTTTAGCTCCTGGTATGAGATGTTCCCGCGCTCGACAGCGGCAAAGCCGGGTACCCATGGGACCTTCAAGGACTGCGAGCGGCTGCTGCCCTATGTCGCATCGATGGGCTTCGACACGCTCTATTTTCCGCCTATTCATCCCATCGGCAGGGCGCACCGCAAGGGGAAAAACAACGCGGTCGTGTGCGCTACCGGCGATCCCGGCAGCCCCTGGGCGATCGGCGCGGCGCAGGGCGGCCACAAGTCCGTTCATCGCGAACTCGGAACGCTGGAAGATTTCCATAGACTGGTAGAAAAGGCCGCGGCGCAAGGGGTCGAAATCGCATTGGATCTGGCGTATCAGTGCAGCCCCGATCATCCCTACGCCAAAGAGCATCCCTTGTGGTTTCGCCGCCGTCCGGACGGCACGGTGCAGTACGCCGAGAATCCGCCGAAGAAATATCAAGACATCTATCCGCTGGAATTTACCTCGGAGGAGTGGCGCGAGCTCTGGCAGGAATTAAAGAGCGTCGTCGAGTTCTGGATCGAACAGGGTGTAAAAATTTTTCGCGTCGATAACCCGCATACCAAACCTTTGCCGTTCTGGCAGTGGTTGATCGGCGAGGTCAAGAGCAAGCATCCCGAGGTGATTTTTCTCGCCGAGGCCTTCACCCGCCCCAAGGTCATGTACCGACTGGCCAAGCTCGGTTTTACCCAGTCCTACACCTACTTCGCCTGGCGCAACACCAAGCCGGAGCTCACACAGTACTTTGTCGAACTTACACGCACCGAAGTGCGCGAGTACTTTCGCCCCAATCTCTGGCCCAATACGCCCGACATCCTGACCGAGTTTCTGCAGTTCGGCGGCCGTGCGGCTTTTATGGCGCGCCTGGTGCTCGCGGCAACCCTCGGCGCCAGCTACGGCGTCTACGGTCCGGCCTTCGAGCTGCTCGAAGCGCGCCCGCGGGAGCCGGGCAGCGAAGAATATCTCGATTCGGAAAAATATGAGATCAAGCAATGGGACCGGGAAGGCGCCGACAGTCTCAAAGAATTTATTGGCAGGATCAATCGCATCCGCCGGGAGAATCGGGCGCTGCAGAGCGACTTGAGCCTGCGCTTCCACGAGGTCGATAACGAGCAGATCCTCTGCTACTCGAAACACACCGAGGATCATAGCAATGTGATCGTCGTCGCCGTCAACCTCGACCCGCACCACGGCCAGGCCGGCTGGGTCGATCTGTCCGCCAAGGATCTCAGCCTCGATCCCGAGCAGCCCTATCAGATGCACGAACTGCTTACCGGCGCTCGTTACCTCTGGCATGGAGCGAAGAACTACGTGCATTTGGATCCGGCGAGCGTGCCGGCGCAGATCTTTCGCGTGCGCCACCGGCTGCGCCGGGAGCAGGATTTCGATTATTTTTTCTAGGCGGAAAAGGACCCAATGGGCCGCAGATCGAGAACGCCGTCACCGGCAATTTTGGAAAATCAACCCTGCTGGTACAAGGAAGCGGTGATTTACGAAGCCCATGTGCGCGCTTTTTGCGACGGCAACGGCGACGGCATCGGCGATTTCATCGGCCTTACGGAAAAGCTCGATTATCTGCAAGACCTGGGTATCACGGCGCTCTGGCTCCTGCCTTTCTATCCTTCGCCGCTGCGCGACGATGGCTACGATATCGCCGATTACACCGACATTCATCTCGACTACGGCACGCTGGAAGACTTCAAAGTGTTCTTGCGCGAAGCGCACCGCCGCTCCATCCGTGTCATCACCGAGCTGGTGATCAATCATACCTCCGACCAGCATCCCTGGTTTCAGCGTGCGCGCCAGGCCAAGCCCGGCAGCAGCGCGCGTAATTTCTACGTCTGGAGCGATACCGAGGAGCGCTATCAGGAGGCGCGCATCATTTTCAAAGATTTTGAAGTTTCGAACTGGTCCTGGGACCCGGTGGCCAAAGCTTACTACTGGCATCGCTTCTATGCGCACCAACCGGACTTGAACTTCGATCACCCGGAGGTCAAAAGAGCGATTTTCAGCGTTTTGGACTTCTGGCTTGAATTGGGGGTGGACGGGTTGCGCCTGGACGCCGTGCCCTATTTGTTCGAGCGCGAGGGCACCAACTGTGAAAATTTGCCGGAGACCCACGCGCTGCTCAAAGACCTGCGCCGGCATGTGGACGGCAAACACAAAAACCGGATGCTGCTCGCCGAGGCCAACCAGTGGCCCGAGGATGCCGTCGCCTATTTCGGCGCGGGGGACGAGTGCCACATGGCGTTTCACTTTCCGGTCATGCCGCGCCTGTTCATGGCGGCGCACATGGAGGATCGTTTCCCGATCATCGATATCCTGGAGCAGACGCCGCCGATCCCCGAGACCTGCCAGTGGGCCATGTTCCTGCGCAATCATGACGAGCTGACCCTGGAGATGGTCACGGACGAAGACCGCGATTACATGTATAAGGTCTACGCCAACGATCCAAGGGCCCGGATCAACCTGGGCATCCGGCGCCGCCTGGCGCCCTTGCTCGGCAACAACCGCCGGCGCATGGAGCTTTTGAACAGCCTCTTGTTCTCGCTGACGGGGACGCCGGTAATCTATTACGGCGACGAAATCGGCATGGGCGACAACATCTATCTCGGCGACCGTAACGGCGTGCGCACGCCCATGCAATGGAGCGCCGACCGCAACGCCGGCTTCTCCCGCGCCAACCCGCAGAAGCTGTTTTTGCCGGTGATCGTCGATGCCGAGCACCATTATGAAACGGTCAACGTCGAGGCGCAGCAGCAAAACCCCAGCTCGCTGCTCTGGTGGATGAAGCGGCTCGTGCTGCTGCGCAAGAGTTACCGCGCCTTCAGCGAAGGCAGCATCGAGTTTCTTTTGCCGGAAAACCGCAGGGTGCTGGTTTTTATCCGCCGCTACCAGGACGAAATTATTCTCGTAGCGGCCAACCTGTCGCGCTTCGTCAATTGCGCCGAGATCGATCTCTCCGCCTACAAGGGGCTGGAACCGGTGGAGCTGTTCGGCCATACGCGCTTTCCACCGATCGGCGAATTACCCTATTTTCTTACCTTCGGGCCGCACACGTTTTATTGGTTCAAACTCGAACCACCGCAGGCGGCCAGAGCCGGCGCGGCGGCGGAGGGCTACGAACCGGCGAAATTCGAGATCGCGGGCGCTTGGGATGCCATCTTCGAAGGTGCCCCCCTGGCGGCTCTCGAAAGCGCTTTAACGGGTTATCTTGTCCATTGCCGCTGGTTCGGCGCCAAGGCGCAGCAAATCCGCTCGGTGAAGAAGGTCGACATGATTCCGCTCGCCGTCAACGGCGCCCAGGCCTATTTTACCGTCTGGGAAGTGCAGTATCTCGGCGCCACGCCGGAGGTTTATCTTTTGCCCCTGGCGTTCGCCGCGGGCGAGCGCGCCTTCGAGCTGCGCCAGGCGAATCCCCAGGCGATGGTCGCGCAGTTAAAAGTCAGAGATAAGAATCAGGAAACCGAAGGGGCGCTTTTCGATGCGCTGTACGACGCCAATTTCACCAAGGCGTTGCTTGCCGCCGTTGCGCGCGGACGGCGCTTCAAGGGCCAGGGCACGGAGCTGGCGGCGCAGCCGTCGAAAGTTTTTCGCAAAGCGAGCGTCCAGCCGGACGGGCGGCTGGAGCCGTCGATCCTCAAACGGGAGCAAAGCAACACTTCGGTGGTTTACGGCGACCGGATGATTCT
>CAZILB010000049.1:17437-20148 GCA_964539925.1 uncultured Syntrophobacter sp.
TTTGCGCCGGAGCCGTTCACCGTGCTGTACCGTCGTTCGCTGTACCAGAGCATGCGGAGCCTGGCGGACCAGACGCTCGCACTGCTGGCAAAACGGCTCAAAGGCTTGCCTCAAGAAATTCGCGCCGATGCCGAAAAAGTCTTGAAAATGGAGAATGCGGTCTTCGATCGCTTTCGGGAAATCGTGGAAACAAAAGTCACCGCCATGCGCATCCGCTGCCATGGCGACTATCACCTGGGGCAGGTGCTGTTTACCGGCAAAGATTTCTTTATCATCGATTTCGAGGGCGAACCTGCGCGGCCGATTTCCGAGCGCCGCCTCAAGCGTTCGCCCCTGCGCGACGTGGCCGGCATGCTGCGCTCGTTCCATTATGCGACGGCGGCGGCGCTGAAAGGCGACGCCACGCGGGCCGAAGACACCGCGCCGCTCAAGCCCTGGGCGGATTTCTGGAGCTTCTGGGTTTCGGTGAATTACTTGAAAGGATATCTCAATGCCGCCGGCGAGGCACCGTTTATGCCGAAATCTTTCGCGGAAATTGCGTTGATGACGAACATTTACTCGCTTGAAAAGGCGGTTTACGAGCTCGGCTACGAGCTCAATAATCGCCCCGATTGGGTGCATGCGCCCATCGCCGGGATCTTGGACTTATTCGCCGAGCGCGAGTGAGCGCGCCGACGCGGAGATCTTGAAGACGAACGAGCCGACCGAAAGGAAGGAAGGTGGCGCCGCCGATGTCGAACCCAAATGCCGTGAGCCTGCTCACGGACGATGATCTTTTTCTGTTTAATGAAGGCAGCCATTTTCGCTTGTATGACAAGCTCGGCGCCCATGGCGTCGCGGAGGACGGCGGCGGTACTTACTTCGCGGTCTGGGCGCCCAACGCCAATCACGTGAGCGTTATCGGCGAGTTCAACGGCTGGGAGAAGGGCAAGCACATGCTCCAGCCCAAGCGCGAGTCAGGTATCTGGGAAGGATACTTTCCCGAGGTTGGCAAAGCGGCGCTCTACAAGTACCACGTCGGCTCGCGCTTCAATGGCTACCGAGCCGACAAGGCCGATCCCTTTTCCATATTCAACGAGATTCCGCCGAAGTTCGCGTCCATCGTCTGGGATCTCGATTATCAATGGAACGACTCGCAGTGGATGGCCGAACGGCGCCAGCGCCAGGGTCTCGCCAAGCCCATGACAATCTACGAGATGCATTTGGGCTCGTGGAAACGCGTCCTCGATGAAGGCAATCGGTCGATTTCCTACCGTGAGATGGCGCCGCAGCTGGCGGATTATCTGCATCACATGGGCTACACCCATGTCGAGTTTATGCCGATCATGGATCACCCGTTCTTCGGCTCCTGGGGTTATCAAATCACCGGCTACTTCGCGCCCTCGGGCAACTACGGCACGCCGCAGGATCTCATGTTGCTGATCGATACACTGCACCAGCGCGGCATCGGCGTGATTCTCGACTGGGTGCCGTCCCATTTTCCCAGCGACGAGCATGGCTTGGCCTTTTTCGACGGCACCCATCTATTCGAGCACTCCGACCCGCGCCAGGGCTATCACCCGGAGTGGAACAGCTACATCTTCAATTACGGCCGCCAGGAGGTGCAGAGTTTTCTGATCAGCAACGCGATCTTCTGGCTCGACAAGTATCATGTGGACGGCCTGCGAGTGGACGCGGTGGCCTCGATGCTCTACCTTGACTACGCGCGCAAGGAGGGCGAGTGGGTCCCCAATAAATACGGCGGCCGAGAGAATCTCGAAGCCATCGAACTTTTGCGCCGCATGAACGCGGAGGTTTACGGTCAGTTCCCCGGCGTCGAAACCATCGCCGAGGAATCGACCTCCTGGCCGATGGTGTCGCGGCCCAATTATGTGGGTGGTTTGGGCTTCGGCTTCAAGTGGGACATGGGCTGGATGCACGACACACTCGAATATATGCGCCAGGATCCGGTGTACCGCCGTTTCCACCACGACAAACTAACCTTTCGCATGCTGTACGCCTTTCACGAGAACTTCGTGCTGCCGCTGTCCCACGATGAGGTGGTGTACGGCAAAGGATCGTTGATCAACAAGATGCCCGGTGACGACTGGCAGAAGTTCGCCAACCTGCGCACCCTGTACGGCTACATGTACGCGCAGCCGTCAAAAAAATTGCTTTTCATGGGAGGCGAGTTCGGCCAGTGGCGCGAGTGGGTTCACGACGCGAGCCTTGAATGGTCGCTGCTCGACCAGCCCGCCCACGCCGGGCTATTGAAGTGGGTGCGCGACCTGAATCACCTCTACAAGAGCGAACCCGCAATGCACGAAGGCGACTGCGATCCGGCGGGTTTCGAGTGGATCGACTGCAGCGACGTGGAGAGCAGCGTAGTGACATTGATGCGCCGGGGAAAGTCCACACCGACGATCTTCATTGCCGTATGTAATTTTACGCCGGTGCCGCGCTTGAGCTATCGCGTCGGCGCGCCCCGCGGCGGTTATTGGCAAGAGGCGTTGAACAGCGACGCCGCCGAGTACTGGGGAAGCAATATGGGCAACCTGGGCGGCGTCGAAGCGGCGCCCGTGCCGCTGCACGGCCGGCGTTATTCATTGACCGTCACCCTGCCGCCGTTGTCCATTTCTTTTTTCAAAAGCCCCGGTTGAGCGTGGGGCGGATACGCGGGAGACGGGTTCAAGGTTCCACGTTCAAGGTTCAAAGGCAGGAACAAAAGTCTA
>CAZILB010000049.1:20248-24591 GCA_964539925.1 uncultured Syntrophobacter sp.
GCGCCTTGCGCAAAGAGATTTTGAGAGTTGCGGGATTCAGTTCCTGGAGCGTCAAGGTCTTGGGATATTGAACGTTTTGCTCGGAGAGGCGCAGGGTTTTTCGTCCCGCATCGCTTGCCGTCAGATCGACGCTCACTTCGAGCTTGCCGGGATCGAAAAAGTAAAAGGCGCGCGTCGGCCCGATAAAGGTGGCGCTCACTTCGGTTGGCTGGATCGTTTCCACGCGCAGTTCCTGCGGCAGATTTTGCACCCGCACGGGAATCTTGTAGGTCACTTCCATAGTCCGAGATCCGGGGATCAGAACGTACCAGAGTCCAAGAGCCAGGGACAGAGTCACGACCTTTGTGATCCAGTTTTCCTTGACGAACGAGAACGAGATCTTGCCGCGCTCGTCTGAGGGATGCTTTTCCTGGACGAAACTCTGCAAGGCGGAAGCCAGCCCCTGCACGTTCTCGACCCCTCGAAGCCGTCCGTCTCTGGCGATCGAGATAGTGCCTTTTTCCTCGGACACGACCACGCAGAGGGCGTCGCTCAGTTCGGCCAGACCGAGGGCGGCGCTGTGACGCGTGCCGACGTTTGCGAGTTGCTCGAAGTCCTTGGAAAGCGGCAAATGGGCGGCAAACCGCACAAGGCGTTCCCCGGCGATGATCACCGCGCCGTCGTGCCCCGGGGAGCTCGGATCGAAGATGCTTTTGAGCAAGGGCTCGCTGATCTTGCCGCCGAGTTCGATGCCGCCCATGATATGCCTCCCTATGGGATCCTTGCCTTCGACGACCAGAAGCGCGCCGATTCTGTCCTTCGCGAGATCGGCCGCGGTCCGTACCAGTATGTCGACGGTCTGCGAGCCCAGCGGCCGTTGGTTTTTCGGTGCCAGACTCCACACCGCGATGCGCTCGAAAAACTGCCGGAGCTCTTCCTGAAAGATGACCACGATGATGATCAAAAAAATGGCGAAGAACCCTTGAAAGATCCAGGCCGTCAACTGGAGATCCAGATAGCGGGCGAGAATATAAACCGCGGCGATGATGAAGATGCCCCGGACGATGAAGGCTGCGCGGGTGTCCTTGATCCAGACAATCGCCGTATAAAGCAATAACGCGACGACCAGAATGTCGACCATGTCGGCGAAACCGATATTGCGAAAGGGCGTGAACATGACAACCGTCTCCTCACTTTTCCTTGATTTGGTCCGGCGACAAATTTACGCTGGAGCGCGCGGTTTCCGGCATGATCTCGCGGTTTACTAGGTAAGGGGAAGCGTATCCCGTTAGATACTTTAATGGCATTCAGCCGAGGTAAACGCAAACCTGCGGCCGGCGCGCCGCCGCAGACATTTAAGATTTAGAAATTTCCCGTCTCGCGCAAATCTTCTGCAAGTCTAAGTCGCGGAATTCTCGCAAAAATTCGCACTCACCACGAAGAGCACGAAGGTCACGAAGGATTGCCCCCACCTCTTTCCTCCCCCGCTTGCGGGGGAGGATGAAGGAGGGGGAACTTCGCGGTCTTCGTGTGGTGAAGTGTATCCTTACTCCTTTGGTTGCGGCTTTGCCGCGCTGGGGTCGCGGGTTCTTTCAACATTGCCGGGCGCAAGTGGGTGGAAAGACGAGCTGAAATGAAGTAAGCAAAGGGCAAAACCGACAAGGAGTCGATATGGCCAATTTACGATTATCGATGGCGTTGTCTCACTACGACCGGCATATTCCGCTGTTCGACGGTTCGGTCAAAGCGGACGGCGTCGATCTCGAGGTGCTGGAAGTCGGGCAATCGCATCCGCTCAGGCATGGCCAGGATCGCCACGAGCGGATGCTGCAGAAAAGCGAGTTTGACATCTGCGAGCTGTCGTTGTCGTCTTATTTGATCGCCAAGAGCCGCGGCATGCCATTTACAGCGATTCCGGTTTTTCCGCGGCGGCTGTTCAGCCTGTCGCAGATGTGGGTGAATCGCAATGCCGGGATTTCATCGCCGCAGGATTTGGTCGGCAAGAAGGTCGGGCTGAGCACCTTTCAAACGACTTTGTCCGTGCTTGCCAAGGGCGATTTGCAAAGCGAATATAACGTGCCTTGGCGCGAAATCGATTGGTACATATCCAAAGACGAAGCGGTGCCGCTCAAACCCCTCGAAGGCGTCAAAATGCAACTGCTCAAGCCCGGTGAGAAAATCGGCGCTATGCTGGAAAAAGGCGAGGTCCACGCCTTGATGGTGCCGCATCCGCCCAAAGAGGCCCTGCGCGGCAACGGCAACATCCGCCGCTTGTTCGCCGACCCGAAAGCCGAAGAGGAGCGGTACTTTCAGAAAAACGGCTATTATCCGATTATGCACGTGGTCGCCTTCAAAGACGCCCTGCTGGCAAAAGATCCCTGGCTCCCGACCAGCGTGATGGCGGTTTTCGCTAAGGCCAAGGATATGTGCATGGAATATTACGATGATCCCAATTGGTCGCGCTTCGTTTGGGGGCGGCATCTGTTCGAGGAGGAACGAAGGGTGTTCGGCGACGATCCCTGGCCCCATGGCGTCAAGAAAAACCGCGCCAATCTGGAGCGATTTATCAGTTATTCTCTCGATCAGGGCCTTATGGAGAAAAAACTCAGAGTCGAGGAACTCTTCGCCGAAAGCACCTTGGATTCCTGACGCCATGGACCCGTAGGGGCGGGTTTCAAACCCGCTACTAAGAGGATGCCATGCCCTTTACAGTGAAGTGCCCCACATGCCGCAAACAGGCGGCTTGGGAGAATAATCCGTATCGGCCGTTTTGTTCGGACCGTTGCCGATTGATCGACTTCGGCGCCTGGACCGAGGAGCGCTACAAAATTCCGGGAGAGGAATTCGAATTTAATCCCGGCGATGAGAACGACGACGACTAACGAGCAGGGCAACTAGCGCTTTCCTATTCTCATGACTATCCATCCAACCGCGGTTATCGATCGTCAAGCCGAAATCGATCCCGGCGCGGACATCGGCCCTTACGTCGTGATCGAGGGGCCGGTGCGTATTGAGCGGGGTTCGCGCATAATGGCCCACGCGTACCTTGCCGGCTGGACCGAGATCGGTGCGGACAACGAGATCCACCCGGGCGCCGTCCTGGGCGGTCCGCCGCAGGACCGCGCTTATCAAGGTCAGGAGAGCTATCTCAAGATCGGCGACCGCAACATCATTCGCGAACATGTCCAAATCCACCGCGGTACGGCGCCCGGATCGGCCACCGTCATCGGCGATGACAATTTCTTGATGGCCACTGCCCATGTGGGACACAACTGCCGCCTTGGCGATCATGTGATTCTCGCCAACGGAGCTTTGCTGGGAGGCTATGTGGAAGTCGGCAACCATGTCTTCATCTCGGGTCATTGCGTGGTGCACCAGTTCGTGCGCATCGGCGACCATGCGCTCATGCGCGGGCTGAGCGGCACGAGCCGCGACGTACCGCCCTATGCGATTATCGACTGGCAACACACGGTGCGGGGCGTCAATGTGATCGGTTTGAAGCGCGCCGGCTTCGACGACAAAAGAATTCGGGAGATTCGCGAAGCCTTCCGGATTTTATTCCGTAAGGGGCGGAATCTTGCTCTGGCCGTAAAGGAACTAACAGAATCCGGCAGGACCAACAGCGATGTGTCGGCCCTGCTCGAATTCATTCACTCGTCAAAACGCGGGGTCTGTTTCGGCGGCGATTAGCGTTGCGGCACCGTGCTCGGGGCGGTGGCGTAGCTCTCCGGATGCGGCGCGTCCGGCGGAGCGCCGACGAAGTAGATCGGCTCGACGCCCTTCAGATGATTCGGGGTCACCACATAGTTGCCCCGCACCGCCGGGTAGATGATGTTGTTCGCCACGTCCGCTCGGCCTCCGGTCAAGACGAAACCAAGCCCGCCCGTGAGCAAGCCCAATCCCGCATAGGTCACTTTGGCCGGAATATAGAAGACGCTGGCGAGCGCCGCGCCGAAGCCGTAACCCAACTCCTCGGCTACGGGCTCCTGGGCGGCTTGAGGCTCTTGAGCCGCCGTCTGCGCGTAGAGAGGACTGGAAATCACGGTCACCAAGGTCGCCAGGGCAATGCCCCTGAGCAATTGTGTTTTCATGCGGCGACCATATAGAAAGTTTGTGTTACTGTCAATAAAATTATTTTAAAAATCAAATATATGATCTGAGTCAGTTTCGCTTTGGCAAAAGAGCACCCGAGTCAGCGCCTTGTTGTTCCCTCAGGTAGGGCTAAATACCCAGGCGGCCGCAAGCTAACCATTTTTAATTTTCAAAACATCGTTCTTTTTATTTTAGGTTAGGTCGATTCCACGGCAGCTAGACCGGATTATTCATGCTGCAGAGCCGATCGAGGCACAACCCTTGCGGAGCGA
>CAZILB010000050.1:0-24099 GCA_964539925.1 uncultured Syntrophobacter sp.
ATTGTTTGGACTCTTGTGTTTTGACATTTCGGATTTTCGTCGGTCTCACTACGTGTTCAACCACTAATCCTTGGCCCGCGCCGCCGTCAAGGCGGCGAGCAGGGCGCCGGTCACGGCGGCGAAGTGAACCGACGCCATCGGCACCCAGCTGCCGTCCGCGAGAAGTCCCGTGAGCTGCTGCAGCACGGCCGGCCAAAAAAACTGCGAGAACACCACCGCACCCGAGGCCGAGCCGGCAAGTCGGTGATCGACCGCCATCGCGCCGGCTTGAGCGTAGGGCATGGAGAGGCCCTGAGCGAGGCTGACGAAGATTCCCGGGATGTAGAGCGCCGCCATCGAGATGCCGCCGAAATAGAGCCACGCGATAAGCAGGACTGCATTGGCGACCCCGATCACGCCGCCGAGGATGGTCATGAATTCGATCGAACGGCTGGCGCCGATGCGGCCCGAGATGAAACTCCCGGTCATGAAGCCGACCGGGAAGGCAAAGAACCACAGTCCGATCTTCGCAGCATCGGCGCCGAGATGCTCGGCGGCTAGAAACGACACCGCCGTCGCCTGGGTGAAGAAGGCACCCGATTGCAGTCCCGGCTGCAGCATGAAACCGACAAAGCGCCTGCGCCGAAGCAGCAATTTGTAGCCGGCGAATACGCCATGGGGCGCGGCGGCGCTGCGCGCGCGGGTTTCCGGTACCGCGAAGGTCACTGCCAAGATCACCAGCAGCCCGAAGGCCGACGCCAATACGAAGAGAGCGCGCCAGCCGAAAAGGTTGGTCAGTTGTCCGCCGATCGGCGGCGCCACCATCGGCCCAAGCACGTAGGCGGCGGTGAGATAGGCGATCACCTGGGCAACGCGGTCCTGGCCGTAGACATCGCGGGCGATGGCGCGCGCCAGCACAACGCCGCACCCCGCGCCCGCTCCCTGCAGTATGCGCCCCGCGAGCAGCATCGGCATATTGGCGGCGAACATGCAGATGGCCGCGCCGCAGGTAAACAGCACCAGCCCGCTCAGGAGCACGCGCTTGCGCCCGAAGCGGTCGGACAAACCGCCGTAGGCGACCGTGAAGAAGGCCATCGCCAGCATCGCGAGCGACATCGTGAGCTGGGCCATGCCGGTCGATACCCCGAACCCTTCCTTCACCGCCGATAGAGCCGGGATGAACAGATGGAGCGAAAGCGGCCCGATGAAGGTGACAGAGACCAGCGCGACGAAGAAATACCAGCGCGGCCGGAAGGGCATCGTCATGTTGAAGAGGGACACGGTCGTCGGCGGGTGTTTTTTGTAACCATCAGGGGCGAATGCAATACCAGGGGCGCATTCAATACGCTACGAAAGTCGGGACCATGAGGGCATGTTGATACGAGATACCATCGTCGCATTAGGGGCGCATGCCGCCGAAAATTTCCTCGATACCATCCGTACGGGCGTATTGATATACGCCCATCCGAATCCCCTATCGCCGGCTTTCTACCCCTTCATTCCAAACAATCTCATGGCGTTGCCGCCGAGGATTTTCTCCTTATCGGCCTCTGAAATACCTTTCATCGCCTTGATCGGCGCAACGGTATTCGGCCAGGTCGAGATGGCGTCGCCGTGGTCGAAGTCGCTGCCGATGATGATGTTGTGGTCGGGCCAGACCTCGACGATCTGCGGCAGATAATCTTCCCAGGCGATCGCGGCCACGTAGAGCTGCTCGAAGTAGGCGCTCGGTTCGCGCTTGAGCTTGTCGCGCTTTTTGAAGAAATCGTTGACCGAAGTCGTTCCCGGCGAGGCGGACAGAGTGTGGTGATCCAGCGTCTTCATCAGCCAGGGCACCCAACCGATGCCGCCCTCGAAAAACGCCACGCGCAGGCCGGGGAATCGATCGAGCACGCCGCTCATGATCAGACGCGCGGCGCTGACCATGTACGTCAGGGGGAAGCCCAGCGCCGTAGCCAGCATCTTGAAACCGTCGTAGCGCTCGCTGCCGACCAGCCAGGGATGGCAATCCTGCGCTTCGAAGACTCGCGTGCCCGGATGCACCAGGATCGGCACGTCGAGCCGGCAAACCTCTTCGTAGAAAGGCCAGAGCACCTCGGCGTCGAGATCGCGGTTGGCGTGCCCGCCCATCAGCTTGACGCCCTTGAAGCCGAGATCCGTGACCGCGCGCCGGAGCTCGCGGATTGCCTCCTCCACGTCCGGCAGATAGACCCAGGCGATGCCGATGAAATAGTCTTTTCCCGCGATCTCTTCAGCCACCGTGTCGTTGTAGGCGCGCGCCATCGCGACGCCGAGGTCGCGCTCGACTTCGTAAATCAACGGACGGTTGTCGGCGATAACCACCTGATAGTCGAAGCCCTCGCGCAACATGACCTGGCGGTGCATGTCGAGATTCCAGCGCGTTTCGCTGAAGGAATGAATCTTCTTGCCGTCGCGATAATAGGTCGCCGCATCGCCGGGAAAACTTTCCCCGAAGCGGATCATCTCGCCGCCGCCCTTCGTGAACTCGATATGGCCGCGTCCCGAGTGATTCACACGGTCAAGAAAGCGCACCGGCCAATAGTGCGTGTCGCCATCGATATACATGCATCACCTCGCCTTTTCGATCCTCGTGCGGTTGTTGGATACTTCGATCGATACTTATTCCGAAGCCCTTTGCCGGTCAATGATCATTGGTTGACCCTCCGCGGCACACAGGGTACATTCGGCTCCAAGCAAATCGTTTTTTCTTACTCCCGTGGCAGACAACCCCGAGAAATCCCCCGACGATCCCACAAGCCCGTCGATCCGTCCCTGGTCCTCGCTGCTCATCCGCGATTACCGCCTGATCTTCGTCACCATCCTTTGCGCCAACACCTCGAACCACATGCGCAACGTGGCGAGCCTTTACCAGGTCTATCAATTGTCCGGCTCTTCCGTGCAGCTCGGTTTTACCGGCTTCTTCCAGGCGCTGCCGTTCATCTTTTTCGGTCTGTTCGGCGGCGTGCTCGCGGACACGTTGAATCGCAAGCGGTTGATGGTCATAACGCACGCGTTCAATATTCTGCCGGGTCTTGCCCTGGCGCTCTTGACCGCAACCGGCATCGTTCGGGTTTGGCATGTCAACGCCTTGAACGTCCTGGCCGGCGCCCTTCAAGTCCTCGGCGGTCCGGCGCGCCAGGCGATCATTCCCAGTCTCGTTCCCCACTCTCATCTTCTTAACGCCGTCACCATGGCTACGCTCATGATGCAGGCCACCCAGCTGACGGCCCCCGTGATCGCCGGCTTTCTCATCGATTTTTTCGGCATTGGCGCGTCCTATTTCGTCGATGCGGCCTTGCTCGTGCCATCGGTGGCTGCCGTGCTTCTCATCCGCGCTTCCGGCCAGCCCCAGGGCCAGCGCCGCCAGATCAGCTGGCGCAGTCTCATCGAGGGATTTGAGTTTCTCTGGCACACGCGAATCATCCTTTCGCTTTTTTTACTCGACTTTTTCGCCGTCCTGTTCGGTTTTTACCGGCCGATCCTGCCGATCTTCGCCGAAACGATTTACGATGTCGGCGCGCGTGGACTGGGGATCATGTATGCCGCACCGGCCATAGGCGCGTTGGTCGGCTCCGCTCTGTTGCTCTTTGCCGGGGAGGTCAAACGCAAAGGCGCGCTTTCCATCCTGGCCACGCTCATGTTTGCAGTGAGTTTGGGGTTTCTTGGGTTATCGCCCTGGTTCTGGATGGGACTCATCGCTCTCGGTCTCCTCGGCATCAGCGATGCGATCAGCGTCGCCATTCGCCGCACCGTGGTGCAAATCCTCGCGCCCGACAACATGCGCGGAAGGGCCACGAGCTTTCTGACCGTGTTCGCCCAGACCACCAACGCCATCGGCGCGGTCATCGCCGGCGCCGGGGCGGCGCTGCTCGGCGCGCCCAATGCCGCGCTGGCCGGCTGCCTTTTATGCACGCTGACCGTTTTTGCAGTCTGGTGGGTGATTCCCCAGCTCTGGCGTTATCGGTCCGACTGATCTCCGGGCGACCGACCGGTCGCACCTACATTGAATCACCAAGGACTCGTTACAAGATGACGTACGAATGCCTAGCCTGTCATTCTGAACGCAGCGCAGCGGAGTGAAGAATCTCGTCCGAGATCCTTCGCGTTGCTCAGGATGACAGACACCCGCCCCACGAAAACTCACTCCAACCGACAGTTCCGTCCTGACCTCGCCCTCAGCGCGCGAGCAAAACGACGGTCTCCACTTCCTCCGTCTGCGGAAACATATCGAGGGGTTGCATCTGCGCCACGCGATATCCCGCCGCAACCAATCGATCCAAATCCCGGGCCAAACTGGCGGGCGCGCAGGAAACGTAGATCACTCTCGGCGCGTTGGCCGCCGCCACCGCCGCCATCGCCTGGGCCGGGACTCCCTTGCGCGGCGGATTGAGGACGATCAAGCCGATCACCGGCAGATCCTTCGTCCACCGCTCCACGGTCGCAGCAACGTCGCCGGCGATAAAGCGGCAATTGCCGCGGCCATTGCGGCGGGCGTTCTGCTTGGCCGTAGCGATCGACAGCTCGCTGTCGTCGACACCCAGGACCTGGCGCGCCGCGCCGGCGAGAGAAAGCGCGATCGGCCCGACGCCGCAGTAGAGATCGAGCACCGTTTCATTCCCATTCAGCGCCGCCATTTCATGGACTTTCTCGTAGAGTTTGCGGGCGGTGAAAGGATTGGCTTGGGAGAACACTCCCGCGGGAAACACCAGTTTCAAGTCGCCGACGCGCTCCATGATCGTGTCGCGCCCGCTCAGCGTACGAAAGCTGCTTCCCCAGATGACGTTGCCGCGGCTTTCATTGACATTTTGGATAACGCCGGTAACGAAGGGGAACCGCTGCTGCAACGCTCTCGCCAGCGCGGCGCCCTTGGAAAAGGAAGCGTGCCGCGTGATCAGCGTCACACTCAATTCATTGCGCGCCACGCTGTGGCGGAAATCGACGTAACGCAAATCGCCGCTGTCGTCGCGCTCATCGTAGGGGGCGATCTCCAGCTCCTTGATTTTTTTCTTGAGATAGAAAACCACCTGGTTCACGGGCCGCGGATGCACGGGACAGGAGGAAATATCCACGACGCGATGGCTCTGCGGCACATAGAGACCCATGGCGACTTGATCGCGATTGCGGCGCACGACGAGCTTGACCCGCGCTCGATAGCCGGTGCGCCGGGGCGAAGGGATTACGGCGGGCACTTGGATCGCCGCGAGGGACGGGTACGCACCCAATGCCCGGCAGACCGTCTCCCGCTTTCGCTTCAACTGTTCAGGATAGGGCACCTTGATGAACGGACAACCCACACAGTGGGGAAAGTGCGGACAATAGGCTTCGTACTCCTCGCGCGCCGTCGAAGCGCCCCGCGCGTGCTTTCCGTGCTCCCGCTTTTTTGATTTGTGCTCACGAATCAAGTTTCACCAGAGCCGCGTGATTCGGATACTTCACCACGAAGGCCGCGAAGAGCACGAAGGCAAGAGGTGAGGATCTCTAAACCCTTCGTGAATTTCGTATGCTTCGCCGTTGAATTCTTTTTCATTTTCAGTTCGTCCGAGATTGCTGTGAGCGACACTCGCCGCGAAGGACGACCCCCACCTCAGTCCTCCCCCGCTTGCGACGCTTGCGGGGGGAGGAGGAAGGAGCGGGAACTTCCGGTGCTAATTCGTGAAGCAGAAGATGGTTGTGCGGTTAACAAAGCAACCCCAAGAAAACCTGAAGAACTTCACGATAAATCCACCGCGCCGGCGCGCTACTCGCCGATGATTTTTACCAGCACGCGCTTGCGCCGCCGGCCGTCGAATTCGCCGTAAAAAATCTGCTCCCACGGGCCGAAGTCAAGCTTGCCGCCGGTGACGGCGACGACGACCTCCCGCCCCATAATCTGCCGTTTCATGTGGGCGTCGGCGTTGTCCTCGCCGGTATCGTTGTGGCGATATTGCTTGATCGGCTCATGCGGCGCCAGCTTCTCCAGCCAGACGCCGTAATCGTGATGCAAACCCGATTCGTCGTCGTTGACGAAGACCGACGCAGTGATATGCATGGCGTTGACCAGTGCGAGACCCTCCATGATCCCGCTTTCCCGAATGCAGTCCTGCACAGGCCCGGTAATATTGACAAACGCCACCCTGGTCGGCGTATTAAACCACAGCTCCTTGCGATAGCTCTTCAAGGCTTTTGGTCTCCGTCGTTTGATCTATTCTTTAAGAATTTATACAGATAATGGACGCAAAAGTAAGTTACGAATGGAGCAAAAACAGTTCTTGATCCCTTTCCGACTAAACGATTCGAACGTTTTGAACGACTTAAACGTCTTCAACGGCTCCGAATTTGAACTTTTGAACCTTGAACCTGGAACGGAATGCCGGAGGCCCCATGACCAACGAAGTCAGGTTTATCGACACCACCGTGCGCGACGGCAATCAGAGCCTGTGGGCCTTGAATATGCGAGTCGGCGCGATGCTGCCCGCGGCCGAGCACATCGACCAGGCCGGCTACGAGTCCATGGAATTTTTCCTGAGCGTCATGTTCAAGAAATACGTGCGCGAGCACAAGGAAAACCCCTGGTATTGGCTCCGGGAAGGAACCCGGCGCATCAAGAATACCCGCCTGCGCTACCATGGCGGCATGCACAGCGCCTTTGAGAAAACGCCCCATGCCCTGCTCAAGCTCTTCATTGAACGGCTGGTATCCTACGGCCTGACCCTGACGCGAACTTCAAATTGTTGGAACGACTACACCGCCTTCAAGGAAGAAATCGACGACCTCAGAAAAGTCGGCATGGACACAGTGGCCAATTTGATCTATTCCGTCTCCCCCCGCCATACAGATGAGTACTACGCCAGGAAGGCCAGAGAAGCGGCGGCGGCCGGGCCCTGGCGCATTTGCTTTAAAGATGTCGGCGGCCTGCTCTCGCCCGAACGGGCGCGGACATTAATCCCCGTGATTCTGAGCGCCGCCGGCGATATTCCGGTCGAGTTTCACGCCCACTGCAATAGCGGCCAGGCGCCCCTCTGCTACCTCGAAGGCGTCAAGCTCGGCATGCGAATATTACATACCGCCACTCCGCCGCTCGCCAACGGCACGTCGCAGCCCTCCGTCTTCAACATCGCCAACAATCTCAAAGCCCTCGGCTACACGCCGTGCATCGACTTGAAGCCGCTGGAAGCGGTTCAAAAGCATTTTACCTCCGTGGCGCAAAAGGACGGCCTACCCATCGGCAAGCCGGTCGAATATGACCACTCGCAATACGGCCATCAGGTTCCCGGCGGCATGATCTCCAACATGCGCCACCAACTGAAAATCGTCGGCATGGAAGACAAAATGGAAGCGGCCCTTGAGGAATCCGCCCGGGTGCGTGCCGAATTCGGCTACCCGATTATGGTCACGCCGCTCTCTCAGTACGTCGGCACCCAGGCCGCGATCAACGTGATCGTCGGAGAACGTTACAAGGAAGTTCCCGATCAAGTGATCCAGTATGCGCTGGGCATTTGGGGCAAGGAAGCGGTCGAGGTCATGGATTCGCAGGTGAGAGCGAAAATTCTGGACCGGCCGCGCGCCAGGGAATGGACGCAGTGGCAACAGCCGGAGCCCACCCTGCACGAACTGCGGCAGAAATACGGCGTGCACTTGTCCGACGAGGAGCTGATTCTCCACTACTTCGCCGGCGAGGATTACGTCAAAGCCTTGCCCGACGGCGGCAAGCCCCGCGAATATTTGAACGCCAGCCAACCTCTGGTGAAGATCATCGAGCAACTTTCCAAGCGCAAAGAATCGAACCGGGTCTATATCAAGCGGCCGGGATTCACGATCAGAATGGAGAAGCGACTTGGTGCTCAAGACCAGCAGGCTGAGTTCTGAAACGACGTGAACGTTTTAAACGACTGCAACCGCCGCCTGGCGGCAATTCTGAACGACTTGAACGTTTTGAACCATTTGAACGAATTGAACGGCGGCCGCAAGGCCGCGTTTACGGATCGTCCCCCTCGCTCGCTGCGCCCGGCGCCAGATGGCTCACGTCGCCCCATGTCAGCAGCATCCAATTGCCTTCGTCGTGGACAAACACATTCAGCCCTGCGTTGACAAACTCGAAACGGCGCGGCGCATCGAGCGGTATCGCCAGCGTATGTCGGAAAAAACCGCTGACCACACCGCCGTGAGTCACCACGACGATCGTCTCGCCGACATGCATCTGCGCCAGCTCGTTGAAGCAAGCGACGTTGCGCTCGACCTGCTGGCGCATGCTCTCGCCTTGCGGAATCACATAGTCCGGGCCCTGGGTACGCAGCAGGCGGCGCTCCTCCGGGTATCTTTCGCCGATCTCGACCGAGTCGAGCCCCTGAAAGATCCCCAGATGTCGTTCGCGCAAACGGGCGTCGGTGACGATCGCATGGCCGGTGCGTTCGGTGATCGCCTTCGCCGTCTGCACCGCCCGGCCGAGATCGCTGCTGTAAAGCGCCGAAAACCGCTCGCGGGCGAGCCGATCTCCCAAGGCATTGGCTTGAACAAGCCCTTTTGCGGTCAATTGGCTATCGAGATGACCCTGCCGAATGCCTTTGATATTCCACTCGGTCTGGCCGTGCCGAACGATGATGAGCTGCGTGCGCTGCATAAGAATGATTGCCTTCAAATTTGCTAAGTGTCACAGCCAAGGCAACAAAGTCAACTATAGCGTGAATTTTTGACGAAAGGAGGCCACGGCGCGCGGTTGGCGCATTCGATCACCATCGTCGCTTCGGACTCCAGCCGGTCGGGATTTTTCGCGATGCGCCTTGACAAGTTCCGCGCCGCTAGCCTACAAGCAATCAGACGGTAAATACAGGAGGCCCGCCATGTTCGCCAAAATCCGCCACGTCGCCATGTACACGCACAAGCACTCCGCCGTGGACAATTTTTATCGGACGGTTTTCGGCATGAAACGCATGACCAGCAACACTCTTGATGAAACCGGCACGCAAAACGCCGAGCGCGGCCATATCAGCGACGGAGTGATCGGCATGGCGATTCTATCGCGTTACGCCGGCATGCAGTCGGGCATGGACCACTTCGGCTTTGAAGTGGCTGATATCAAGGAATACGCGCGCCGCATGGAAAAATATTATCCCAAGACCCTGATCGCCAAAGGACTGGAATACGTGCCCTTCGCCGGACTGCGCAGCTACGACCCCGCCGGCACCCAGTTCGACATCGCCCAGGCCAATATCGCCAACGTGCGCGAAGGCTACAACGAAGCGGGCTGGGAGCAGCCGCGCTGGATCAATCACATCTCGATTCGCGCCGACGACCCCTCGCGTGTCGCCGAATTTTACGAAAAAATCTTCGATCTAAAAGAAGCGGAGACCTATCGCGACGACGGTTCGCTCTGCATGACCGACGGCAAGGTGAAGCTTTTAATCCGCCCGCGCGACCATCGTCTTTACCGCGGCTTGCGCGAAGGGCTGGACCATATCGGTTTCAAGGTCGAGAGCTTGGAGCGCGCAAAAGAAGATCTGGCGGCCTTCGCCGCCTCGGAAGGAGAATCCGGCGACGGAAAATTCGCCGTCGGCGGCAACGGCAAGAAAAACGCGGCGGACTTTCAACGCTGCTGCCTGGGCCAGCACTTCACCGCCGATCCTGACGGAGTCTTTGTCGACATGGCGGAATAGTCGTTTCCGCGATCCGAAAATATCAGTTGAGGGTGCGCGGGGGAACGTCGTCCGCGGAGTCCAACGGACCGGCGCCAAGCCGCATGAGATCGACGAGCATGTTCTCGCGGTCTTTGAGCGTCGCCGCCTCGAGCAGCGCCTGCTTCTCCGCCGGGTGAAAAGGCAGCGAGGCTCCGAGCAGATTTACCAATTCCAAATCGGAAAACTTCTCAGCCTGCTCGGGGCGCACCTGCATCCCGTGGGCTTTGCCGTATGCCGCCAGCGCGTCGAGCACCGCCCGCCGATCGCATTGCCAGTTCGGGTCCCGGCCGGAATCGGAAAACTCTTGATACGACGCTTTGACACGGCGGTAACCGCGCCTTAGCTCCATTTCCTCGGCGAAGCGAAAGCGATGAACGCCCCGCAGTTGAACGAAAAAACGCCCGTCCGAGAACTTTTCCCATTTCTCGATAAAACCGGCGCAGCCCACTTTGTATAGATCGGGAACCAAATCTTCTGCGCCCGGCTGCGGGCCGCGATTGTCGTTCTGCGGCACGAAGGGTTGAATCATACCGAAGACCCTGTCCGCCTCCAGGGCGTCTTCGACCATGGCGCGATAGCGCGGCTCGAATATATGCAGCGGCAACACCGTGCCCGGCAGCAGCATCACGCCGGTCAGCGGAAATACCGGCAAAATCTCCGGCAGAGCGATTTGCGGAATGGTCATCGCCATCGGCCTTCCCTCGGCATAGATTCCTTATAGGGCAAGCCGGTTGTAGGGTCAAGGTTGGAACCCGGTCAGCCAAAGGTAAAAACCCTCTTGCAATTCGGGCGATCGTTATTCTACTTTGTGAGACCAACACCATTTCAACGGATTAAAGGTATTTGACGATGGCGGAATTTGCGCCGATGGAGTTAGACCGGGCTCAAGAGTTTATCACCAACCATCACTGGGGCGTCCTCGCCACGCGGCGAAAAAACGGCGAACTGCAAATGTCGCCGGTCACCGCCGGCTTGGACAGCGATGGCCGGGTCATTATCAGCAGCCGCGAGACCGCGTACAAGGTCAAAAATCTTCGACGCGATCGGCGCGCAGCGCTGTGCGCTTTTACAGCAAATTTTCACGGCGAGGGCTGGGTGCAAGTCAGCGGTACGGCGGACGTCATCTCGCTGCCGCAGGCGCTGGACACGCTGGTTTATTTACAGCGGCAAGTTTACGGCGAGCACAAGAGCTGGCGCGAATTCCATGAAAGAATGGCGCGAGAGCGGCGCGTGATTATCAAGATCAGCATCGAGAGCGTCGGACCGAAGCTCCAAGGTTGAGGCCGTCTCACACAAAAATGATGAAGGTTACGACGATCCGGCCGGGCACCCATTGGCTGCGGCGCATCAGGGCTTACGCCGCCGCGTCATCGGTGCTGGGGCTGCTCTTTTGCCCGCTCGCGCTGGGTACTGAACAAGAGCGTTTTTTTACCGGTCAGCTATTGGCTGCCACCGAGGAAATGAAGGACCCCCGTTTCGTCGAATCGGTGATTTACATGGTCAACCACGATGCCAGGGGCGCGATGGGCCTGATTGTCAATCGACCCATGGCCAGGGGCCCACTCGACGAACTGCTCAAAGAATTCGGCGTGGAACTGAAAAACGCCAAGGGCGAACTCATCCTGCACTACGGCGGTCCGGTGAGCCCGCGCCAGGGCTATATCTTGCACAGCGACGAAATGTTGTTGGCCAACTCGACGAAAGTCAAAGACGGCATCGCCATGACCGCGGACGTGAAATTGCTCGAAGCGCTGGCGCAAGGCCAAGGACCGCGCCAGATTCTGTTGATGCTCGGCTACGCCGGTTGGGGGCCGGGACAGCTTGAAGCGGAAATCAAGGCCGGCTCGTGGTTCGTCGTGCCCGCGGAAAAAACGTTGATCTTCGGCAAGGACGCCGAGAAGAAATGGCGTCAAGCGCTCGACCGGCGCCGAATTCCGCTGTGAGACCCGAGCGGTATAGCCGCAACCGAAGGAAGAGAAGCATTCACCGCAGACGCTGAGAGCGCAGAGCTGTTTTTTTAGAATCTCATTCGTCCGCGTCCTTTGCGCCTCCGCGGTGAGGCTTCCGAAAAGATTGGCGCGAGCATCGCGAGGGTTTATCAGAATTCGCTGAAACGAGGTTTAGTATGAAACTGACCATCGACAAAGCTTCGATCATCGTCGATCGGGCGCTGGCGCACGCGCGCGCCAATAAGATCCGACCGCTCTGCGTCGCCGTGCTGGACGACGGCGGCAATCTGAAAGCGCTCAAACGCGACGACGGCGCCAGCATCCTGCGCTCGACCATCGCGATCAGCAAAGCCTGGGGCGCCGTCGGCATGGGCGAGTCGAGCCGCCATCTGGGAAATCGTCTGAAGGAAATGCCGGCGTTCCTCGGCGCTCTCTCGGACATGAGCGGCGGCAAGGTCGTGCCCGTCGCCGGCGGCGTTTTGATCATGGAAGACGACAGGATCATCGGCGCGGCCGGTGCCAGCGGCGCCGCGGCGGACGAGGATGAGGCCTGCGTAGTCGCCGGCATCAAAGCGGCGGGCTTGGAATACAAGATTTAATTTAATGGTTCTTAGGGAGGATCCATGAAAATCACCCGACTTTACACGGGCAGCGATCAAAAATCCTACTTTGAAGAGAGCGAGCTCAAATTCGGCGGCGATCAGAAAATACTCACCACCGACTCCGTACCGGCAAGGATGGCGGTTTTCCGCTGCGTCCCGCCCGGCACAGTACTCGACCGTCATCCCGCGCCGCGCCGCCAGTATCTGGTCACCCTGTCCGGATCATGGGAGATTGAAGCCGGCAACGGCGTAAAAAGGGTGTTCAAAGCCGGCGACGTCATGCTCGCCGACGACACCACCGGCGAGGGCCATATCTCGCGCGTGCTCGGCGGCGAGCCGCATATCTTCATGACCGTACCGTTGGCGAACTAGAAAAGATCTCCATGTGCGATCCGATCCGGTGTGCACGCAATGTCGTTCGAGGAAATTTAATGCTTCGCATCGCCGTTCCCGATTTAGTTTCGAACTCTTATTTTCCGATCATCGCCGCCGTCGAAATGGGGTTCTTCAAGGACGAAGGCTTCGATGCCACGGTGGATCTGCTGTTTCCGATACCGAAGACCTTCGAAGCATTGCGCGACGGCGAGCTTGATTTCGTTGTCGGCTCGGCGCATGCGACGCTGCTCGCTTTTCCCGAGTGGCAGGGCGCCAAGCTGCTCGCCGCTTGCGGCCAGCATACATACTGGTTTCTGGTCATTCGCAGCGATTTGAATCCCAAGCGCGGCGATCTGAGCATTGTCAAAGGCCTGCGTATCGGCGCGGCCCCAGGCGTCGACCTGAGCTTGCGCCGAATGCTTCTGGAAGCCGGCATCGATGCGGAGAAGAACAACGTGCAGATCATGCCGATACCCGGCGCCGCTGGACCCAACGTGTCCTTCGGTCTGTCCGCGGCAAAGGCTCTCGAAGAGGGCAAGCTAGACGGCTTCTGGGCCAACGGCATGGGCTGCGAAGTCGCCGTGCGCCGCGGCGTCGGCACTATGGTTCTCGACGTGCGCCGCGGCGACGGCCCCCCGGCCGCTCGGGACTATACGTTCTCGGCGCTGGTGGCCACGGACAAAAGAATTAAGGAAAATCCCAATTCCGCGGGCGCCGCGATCCGCGCGCTGATGAAAGCCCACAAGGCGTTAAAGGACGATGCCAACCGCGCCACAGAAGTCGGTAAAAAGCGCTTTCCGCCCTCCGAAGCCGAACTGATCGCCGGGTTGGTTCGCCGTGACCTACCCTACTACGACCCGACCATTTCCAAAGCCAAGGTCGCGAGCATGAACCGGTTCGCCCAAGATATCGGTTTGCTCCACGGCGCCGTGCCATACGAACAAGTCGTGGCAACCGAATTCAGCCATCTGTGGAAGGAACCGGTCTGATGCCTCGATGAGCTATGCCAATAGTTCGGGCATCAAGGTCACGCTTTTAGGTTTTTTGCCGATTCCGGAAACGCCCGACGGCGAGTTTTGTCCCCCCCTGCATCAATCTCGACGAGCCTCTGCCCCCATAAGACGGCCTTCTCAATACGACGGGTTGGCGTCCGGAAGTTAAACGGGTTAAAAAACCTCGCAGCCTGCTCGAATCGACGGTTACAAGCCCCGGCCTTCCGGGTGCTCCCAGCCGGTTTCATCGGAGTGCTGGCCCGGCCGGCTTAAGCCTGCTAATGTAGGTGGAGCGACGCAACCCGCAAAATTGCGAAATTTGGGAACCTTATCAACCAATCCAATGTCTAAACCCACTGAACCGATGGTCCAGGACACGATCAGCGACGCGGAGTGCGTCCGTCGGCTGCAGAGCGGCGACACGGACGCCTTTGAAGTTCTGGTCCGCCGTCATGAAAAGACCATCTTCAATCTGGTTTATCGAATGCTCGGCGACTACGACGAAGCGGCTGAAACTTCGCAAGAGGTCTTTTTGTCGGCCTACCGGGCCATTGACCGCTTTCGCGGCGATGCCAACTTTTCGACGTGGCTGTACCGTATCGCGCTCAACCACACCAGCACAAAGCGAAGGAACCTCAACCGGCGCCAGCAGCGCAGCGTGGCGATCGAAGAGACCGAGCCGGTGCGCGATCCGCAACCCGGCCCGGCCGAGACGATGGAAAGAACGGAGTTGCGCGACCACGTGCAAAAAGCCCTGAACAGTCTGGAACCGGACGATGCCACCGTGATTGTGCTCCGCGACCTGCAAGATATCCCTTACGACGAAGTCGCCCGGCTGCTGGAAATCCCCGTCGGCACCGTGAAATCGCGGCTGCACCGGGCCAGACAGGCGCTTAAATCCCAATTAGCCCCCTACTTCTACGCGGGAAGGAAAGCTATATGAACTGCGCAGAGGTTCAAAACCGCCTGCTGGAATATCTTGATCGGTCGCTGGACGCGATCACTTCCAAACACCTGGAAATCCATTTATCGTCTTGCCGGCCTTGCCGCACAGAAGTGGACAGCCTGGCGGACTGCATTCGATACGTGGCCGCACTGCCGATCGTGGATCCCCCGCTCGGCTTCGCTCAGCGCGTCATGGCCCATGCGCGGGAGATTGAGCGGAAACCGAGAATTTGGCAGCGCATAGCTCTACCCCAGCGGCTTCACAAGCCGATCCAAGCCACGGCCGTGGTTCTGATCGCGCTTCTCGGCTTCCACCTCTATCGACTGGAATCTCCGCAATTGCCGGAAGTCGCTCAGTCCAAACCGGGCCTCCCTCAGGTCGCAACTTTGGCAGAGCGAAACGAAGCAACGCCTGATCAACCATCGGCTCAGTCAACCCCGGATCCCGTCAAAACGACCCCACGGGCGCCCCGCGTCGCGACCGGAACAGCTGCGGTGCCGCCCACGGACGCCGCAAAGACCGCGAGCGGCATTCCCCCTCCGGCGGAGGCAAAAGCCGAGAGCGAGGCTCGTTCTGCATTAAGCCAGGGTTCGCCCAGGCGTCCGCCGATTCCAGTTCAAGAAGTCGGCACCGGCAGAGACAGCTCGCGCTCTGCACGGCAGGCATTCGGTGTTGGAGATCTCCCCTTTGGCGCGGCTATTCAGTCTTTCCGACGCTCTGCGGCGCCTGTTCCTACGGATCGGCCTTTTTTCTCGATGAATGAGCCTATGGCCGATCTGGAGTTTGTCGTCCGACGGCGACTGTCGCACCGTCGCGAGCCGGCGCAAGAGCAAAGTGCAGACGAACAACGGGTAAGTTCGGCGGCCGCCGCCGGACCGCAAGGCGCCGCCGGACCGGCCGAGCCATTCCTGTCCGTCACGGTGATCGAAACTCGCTGGTACACGGTTGCGCCTGAACATTTGGAACATTTCAAGAAAGATCTAGCGGCCGAAACCCACATCGAGTCCGAATGGTTGGGCACGAACCGGGAACGAGAATCGGGCGCGCGTCCGCTCGCCATCAAAGTCATAATCTTGCCTCCCGCGCCGGGAGACCGGTAAAGCGCATCATTCAGCGCACGGAGCCCGTTCAAAGTTCAACGGTTCAAAGTCAGAGGCGACACTCCGGCAAATTTCAAATACTCCGGCCTGCCTTGAACATGGAACCTTGAACCCGAAACGGAAATCGTGCCGGTCAATTTCGTGAGCGGCGTCGCCGGCGAGCGCGCCCGGCGGCACCCCCCGCCGATCCACAGGTGAAAGCCCCTCTTCCACGGTTCTCTTGCAGTCGCACTCGCCCTGACGTAGTTTGAACCCACAAAAATTCAACTCCAAGGAGAGCCGGAACCTATGGCCGCAGCCGAGCTTATCGTCGATGTCCACCACCATTTCATGCCGCCGATGCTTTTTGACCGGCTTGCTCAACAGGCGGGGGGGAAGCGCATCGTCACCAACGAAATCAGCTTGACGCTGCACCCGTCGCGCAAAGACCTCGAAGCCCATATTGGATGCATGGACGAAGCCGGTATCGCCGTCTCGATCTTGACGGACCAAGTGCAGGTGATGGGAGCCGAGGTCGCGCGGGCGCTCAATGACGGTATCGCCGAGGTCGAAAAGAAATACCCGGCGCGATTCCGCGGCTGCATTCATTTGCCGGTTCACGACCCCGAAGCGGCCAAGCGCGAGATCGAGCGCGGCATCAACGATCTCGGGCTGCGCGCCGTGGCCCTGCTCGCCTGCCATCTCAATATTCAGCTCGACAACCCGATCATGAACCCGCTGTTCGAGATCATTCAGAAAAATAATCTGCCGATCGTCATTCACCCGCAGTCGAAACCGACAGGATCGGACACGCTTTATAATCTCGACCGCTGCGTTTTTCGCCCGTTGGAAACCACCCAAGCCATCGTGCGGGTGATGAACAGCGTCCTGCCGCGCTATCCGGAGCTGCGTTTCATCATGCCCCACCTGGGGGGCGGCGCCTCTTCACTCAAAGGCCGCATGATGGCGTTTTTTGAAACCGAAGACGCGGATATCCCGGCGGACATGCGAGGCTATTTAAAGACGCAATCGGAGCAAAAGAAATTCGGCCTGACCGAGCGCTTCGAAAAACTTTTTCAACGACTCTACTTCGATACGGCCGGCACCGGGGCGTGGCTGCCGGCCATGGCTGCGGCCTTCAACATCACCACCGCGGACCGCATCATGTTCGGCAGCGACTACCCGCTCGAATGCAAGACCGCGGCGAACCTGGCGGAATCGATCAACATGGTGCGCCAGGCGCCCTGTTCGGTCGCCGACAAGACCGCGATTCTCGGGCAAACGGCGGCGGCTCTATTTAAACTTTAGCCAAACAAATTTGAAATTTTGCTATGACGAAGTCCGGATTCAGGCCAGGTCTCGCGCAAAGCATGCCCTGAGTAGGCTCCGTGCGAGCCGTATCGAATGGGGACGCCAAGGGAATTCCACTTCCTCCCCCGCGCCGCGGGGGAGGATCGAGGAGGGGGATTGAACGGAGCCGCGGCTCCGACAGGAATGCGCGGCGGTTGAACAGCTTGAACGGTTTGAACCTTCACGATTCGCCGGATGGCTTGGCGTGTGCTTGGCGCGAGAAAATTTATTACAGTCGTTTTGTCTAATATTTCTGAGGTAAGAAACCGGCGCATTTTTAGGAGCGCTCTCCTCGTGAGAACGATTTGCCGTTTGATCTTCATGACGGCGGCGCTGAGTGGCGCGCCGATGGTTGTTCACGGCGCGGCAATGTCTCCGATCGACGGTTCGTCGTCGAAAGCCCTTAAGGAACTGCTCAAAGTCGATGTTCCGGTCGTGCTCTGCATCGACGATAAACCCACGGCCGGAGGCCAACCGTCGGCCCAAGCCTACGCCCAGGCCGCGGCCAACGGCTATCGATCGGTCTTGACCCTGAGAAGAGAAAAAGACGGCGTCGATCTATTGCGCGAGCGGGCCATGGTCGAGCGGCAAAAAATGCGCTACTTCAATATTCCGGTGGCGCCGAGCGCACCGCACAGGGAGCAGGCAGATGAATTCCTCGCCCTCGTCAGAGATCGAAACAATCACCCGATGTTGATCAACTGCGCCTTCGCGGAGCGGGTTGCTCCCTTGATGATGATTTTCCGCGTCGTCGAACAACGTTGGAGCAAAGAAAAGGCGCTGGAAGAAGCAATCCGGATGGGGGTAAAAAAAGAGCCTCTGGAGAAATTTGCCGACTCTTACCTCGCGCGGCGACAGGCAAACCCGCGCTGAGCGCCGCTGGCGCTCAGGGATGGCGAGCGTTCCACTCGGCCACACAGCGCCGAACCAAGTTCGCCGGCTCTTCGTCGAAAAGAACCGTTCCCGTCGTCGGCTTCTTGCAGAACTCGATAATCTCCCCAACGTGATCGGCGATGCCGCCGCTGCCTTCGAGAACGCCGATAATTTTTCCTTCGTCGTAGGCGACGGTGAATTCGTTGAGCGTGCCGGTGGCGCCGCCAACCACGATCACAATGTCCGATGAGCGGACGTTGACGACGTTGCGTCCTTTGTAGCCGAAACCGGTAAAAATGATTACGTCGGCGCCGTCCTCGGGCAAGCCGTAACGGCCGATATGATCACGGCGATTTTCCGCGGGAGAGATTCCGAGCGCGAAACCGCCATGCGCACGAAACGATTTGGCGACCAAGCCCGGAAGTCCGGTGGTCGCGCCGGTGACCAGAATACAACCCGCGCTCGCGATGGCCGCCCCCAGTTCGTCGGCAAGCGATTGCACCCGGGAGGCCTCCGCTGCGGTAAGCGCGTCGTTGGCGGATGCGCCCATCACGCCGATAACGGGACTAGGCATAATTCAGATGCCTTGCGGTTTCAGATAACCTTCTCTTCGCGCAGCCGCGCCACCGCTTCCACGTCATAACCCAACTCACTGAGAATCGCGTCGTTGTTCTCGCCCAACGCCGGAATGCGCTCGTAGCGCGCCTCGCTCGCCGACAATTTGAGCGCGTTGGCGATCACCGGCACTTTGCCCACCGGCGAGTCGGCTTCGCGAATGAGCCTGCGCGCGGCCACCTGCGGATGGGCCAGCACCTGGGCAATGCCGCGCACGATGCCGTGCGGCAACTCGGCGTTTTTCAACCGCTCGAGCCAATGCTTGTGATCTTTCTCCAAAAAAATATTCTCGATGGCCTCCTCCAAAAGGTTGCGGTTTTTTCGCCGCCCCTCCACCGTGGCGAAGCGCGGATCTTCGAGCAGCTCCGGTCTCTCGATCACTTTCTTGCAGAAAACTTCCCAATCCGACGCGCTCGCGACGGCGAGATTCACATATTGGCCGTCTCCGGCAAGATACGGTCCGTAGGGCGTCACATAGTGATGGCGCATGCCGACGCGGGCCGGCTCTTCGCCAGCATGCCAGTAGTGATGCGGGAAATAGCCGAGCCAGGAGACGATCGAATCGAGCATCGAGACATCGATCAGCTGTCCTTCGCCGGTCTTTTCACGCTGATATAGCGCCAGCAAGATGCCGATGGCGGCATACATGCCTGCGGCGATGTCGGCGATGGCGATGCCGGCGCGCGCCGGTTGGTCGGGATAGCCCGTGGTGGCGATGATGCCGCCCTCGCCCTGAATCAGCAGATCGTAGGCTTTAACGTCGCGGTAGGGCCCGTCCTGGCCGTAGCCCGAGAGCGAACAGTAAATCAGCCGTCGATTGAGCTCGCCGAGCTTTTCATAGCCCAGACCCAAACGGCCTGCGACGCCGGGCGCATAGTTCTCGAAAAAAACATCGGACCGCTGCGCCAGCTTTTGGAGAATCGCTTTGCCCTGCTCCTTCTTGACGTCGACGGTCAAGCTGCGTTTGTTGCGGTTTAGCCAGACGTAGCCGGAAGAAAGCCCCTTCACCACCGAATCCCAGGATCGTATCACGTCGCCGGCGCCGGGCCGCTCGACCTTGATCACCTCCGCGCCCATGTCCGCGAGCAAGCAGGTCGCAAACGGTCCCGACAGCACCTGCTCAAACGCCAAGATCTTGACCCCCTCCAACGCGCGGCCGGGTTTATGCGTTTCTGCCACGGTCACCTCAATTCTGACTTCGAACTTTTGAACCCTTCGAAATACTCAGGGCAGGCCCTTGAACTCTTGAACGGTCCGCGTTCAAAGGTTCAAACGTTCAAGGTTCAAGGTCGGATTACTTACCCTCTTTAATCTGAGGAAATAGATCGCTCTTCGGCGCATAGGCCTTTTTCCAGACCATCACGCTGCGCGAATAGTCGATGACCACCTTCCCCTCCTGCTGGATTCCTCGGGTACGGACCTTGACGATTCCCCACTGGGGCTTGGACTTTGACTCACGCTTTTCAAGCACTTCGGATTCCGAATAAAGCGTGTCGCCGGCGAACAGCGGATTGGGCAGTTTGATCTCGTCCCAACCGAGGGCGAATCCGTTCTCGCTCACGTCGGCCACCCCCATGCCGGCGACGATGGCGAGGGTCAGCGCGCTATTGATCAAGCATTTGCCGAACTCGGTGCGCTTGCCGTACTCGTTGTTGAAATGGATTTGATTGGTGTTGTTGGTGAGCAGCGTGAACCAGATGTTGTCCGCCTCGGTGACAGTACGCCCGAGCCGGCAGCGATAGATGTCGCCGACCTCGAAGTCCTCGAAGAACCGGCCCTCCCAGCCAGGCTTAACGGCCATAACCCTCCTCCTCTTTTGGCAGTAAAAACATTAAGCTATAGTCTACGGCTAATTATAGGAGGAAGCGATGGATTTCAACCTTACGGTGGAGCAGCAGCAGATCCGCGAGGAGATCAAAAAAGTCTGCAAGGAGTTCCCCGACGCCTACTGGCGTGAAGTCGATCGCGAAAAGGCCTATCCGGAGGCGTTCGTGCGCAAACTTTCGGAGCTGGGCTGGCTGGCGGCGCTGATCCCGGAAGAATACGGCGGCACGGGCCTCGGCATCACCGAAGCGAGCATCATCCTCGAAGAGATCAATCACTCCGGCGGTGTCGCCACCGCTTGCCACGCGCAGATGTATACCATGGGAACACTGTTGCGCCACGGCAACGACGAGCAGAAAAAACGCTACCTGCCGAAGATTGCCACCGGCGAGCTGCGCCTGCAAGCGTTCGGCGTCACCGAGCCCAACGCCGGCTCGGAGAGCACGAGGATTCAGACGACGGCGACGCGCAAGGGCGATAAATATCTCATCAACGGCCAGAAGATTTTCATCTCGCGGGTCTTGCAGTCCGATTTGATGCTCTTGCTGGCGCGCACCACGCCCTATGACGAACTCGAGGACAAGACCCGCGGCTTGTCGGTCTTCATCGTCGATCTCCGGGACGCAAAAGGAAAACTTGAGGTCAAACCGCTCGATCTGATGATCAATCACCACACCAACGCGCTCTTCTTCGATAATGTCGAAGTGCCGGTGGAGAATCTGATAGGCGAGGAAGGTCTGGGCTTTCGCTATATCATCGACGGCTGGAACGCCGAGCGCATCCTGGTTGCCGCCGAGGCCGTCGGCGACGGCCGCTGGTTCGTCGAGCGCGCCGCCAGATATGCCAGCGAACGCAACGTCTTCGGCAAACCGATCGGTTCGAACCAGGGCGTGCAATTCCCCATCGCCAAAGCCTATGCCAATATCGAGGCCGCGGATCTCGTCCGCTTCCAGGCCGCGACCAAATTCGATCGCAAGGAAAAATGCGGCGCCGAGGCCAATCTGGCCAAATACCTCGCCTCCGAAGCGGCCTGGGAAGCCGCCAACGCCTGCCTCACGACTCATGGCGGTTACGGCTTCGCCGCGGAGTACGACGTGGAAAGGAAGTTCAGGGAAACGCGGCTGCTCACGGTGGCGCCGGTAAGCAACAATCTGGTGCTGGCTTATCTAGGCCAGCATGTGCTGGGAATGCCGAAATCCTATTGATGGTTGTCCGCCCGCTTTAACCGCCCAAGCAGCAAGACGCCGACAAAGAAGAGCGCCGTCGAGCCCAACGAGCCGACGACGAAAACGCTGGCGATGCCGGCGGCGTGGGCGATGAAGCCGCCGATGGCGGGGCCGAGGATGTTGCCCATATCGCCTGCGGCGTTGTAGACGCCGGAGGCGAGCCCGCGGCGCACCCGTGACTCCGGAACGTCTTGCACCAGGCCGACCGCATTGGCAACGATGACGATGGCCCGCATGAATCCGGAGGCCACGTAGACAAAAAGGACCGTGCCAAAACTGCTGAACAGCGGCACGAGCATCAAGATCAGCGACTGCAAGGGCAGACCGAAGTAAGACAGGCCACGGTGGCCGAACCGGTTGACGACATGCCCGCTGATCGGGCGGGTCACCGCGTTGCAGCCCGCGTAAGCCGCGCGAATGATGCCGATCTGCGTCAAGCTCATGCCCACCGCCAGGCCGTAAAGCGAAATGAAGACGCCGCCCATCTGATGCAGCAAATTGAGAAACAACGCCACGATGACGACGGTCCCGAGCTGCGGATCGAGGAGCGCCTTGAATGAATCTTTAGAAGTCAATTTCGCGGCGTCTTTTTTCGCCTTGCTTCCGCCCGTGCCGCGCGGGCCGTGCATCAACCACAAGAGGCCGACGGAAACCAATGACAGCAGGGCGCCCAGTTGAAACGTCGCGGCGTATCCCCAATGATCGGCGATCACGCCGCCGAGAAAATTTCCCGTCGAATAGCCCAGCGCCAAACTGCCGACGTAGTAACCCATCGCGTGACTGCGGTTCTCCTCCGCCGCCAGCGAATCGACGTAAAAAGCCATGTAAAGGGTCGTCGTCGCGCCGTAGGCGAAGCCGTTGAGCGACTGAACCACGGCGAAGGTCGCGCTATCGGTGGCAAAGGCGAACAGGTAGTTGGTAAAGCCCATGGCGAGGATCGCGACGGAGAGAAGCATGCGCGCGCGGCTTTGAATGTAAGCCATGCCCACCGGCAACCTCGAGGTAAGAGCGAACACCGGCCCCAGCGAGATCAGCGTGCCGATGGCGGCCACCGGAATGCGCAGGTGGTCGAGATAGGGCGGAATCAGCGTGGAAGCGGAGTTGCTCTGGATCGTCACTGCCACCATCGGCACCAGAAGCTTCAACGTCGACACTTTCATATCTTTCCATTTATTCTCCAAAAGCTTTTGCAGTGCAAACCAAGCGAATAGCTCATCGAATGCCGCGAGCGGTTTCACCGCAGAGGCCCAGCGCGACAAAGCCGCAAGCAAAGGAAGAAAAACATTCACCGCAGAGACGCGGAGGACACGGAGGGGTGAGATTCAAAAAAACACTCTGTGTTGTCAGCGTCTCGGCGGTGAATCTCTCTCTTCAGATCCACCCCATCAGGCCAACCGCCGAAAAGCCGGCGCAAGTTGCAAAGCTCTTTCAGCTCGCGTCCTGCGAAGGATTATTTCGAGCGCAGCGGGAAATGGTTTCCGCGAGGTTAGACATTTGCGCCGCCTTCAGGTAAGGAAGCTCGGGAGGAGAAGCGCAAGATGAATTTGATCCGCTCGTGGATGTTCGTGCCAGGCCACCGGCAGAGAATGATCGACAAGGCGCTCGGTCTCAATGCCGACGCCATCATGCTCGACATCGAGGACGGCGTGGCACCCAACGAGAAGGATGCGGCGCGCAAAAATATCGCCGAGTCCCTCGGCCGGGAGCAGGCGCCCGGTTCGCCCGCCCGCTACGTGCGCATCAACGCCATCGGCCACGCGCGCATGGATGCGGACCTCGAAGCCGTGGTTCGCCCCGGGCTCGAAGGGCTGGTTTGCCCCAAAGTGGATACGCCCGAAGAAGTGCGCCAGGTCGATGCCATCCTCAACGAAAAAGAGCCGAAGAATGGACTGGACAAAGGCCGCGTCAAGCTCTTGATCGCCATCGAAAGCCCGAAGGGACTTCTGAACGCCCCGGCGATTGCCGCGGCCTCGGTGCGAAACATCGGTATCATTTTCGGAGCCGAGGATTTCGGGCGGGAGATCGGCCTGCCGGCGGTGCGCGAAGGCGAAGCCCGCGACTTGATTTACGCGCGTTCGGCGATCGTGATCGCCGCGGCTTCGGCCCACGTGCAAGCGGTGGACGGCGTCTGGGTCGATCTCAACGACAGCCAGGGATTGTTGGACTTCGCCCGGCAGTCGCGCCGGCTCGGCTTCTCCGCCATGTCCTGCATCCACCCGTCGCAAGTGGATCCGATCAACACGGTATTCAGCCCTACCGCGGACGAGATCGATTACTGTCAAAAAGTGCTGCAAGCCTTCGAGGAGGCCAATGCTCGCGGCGATGGCTCCATCGCCTTCGGCGGCCAGTTGATCGACCGTCCCATTGTCGAGCGCGCGCGCCGAACCATCGACACCGCCAGATCGCTCGGAATGCTCAATTAAGTTCGGGTTGCGACCGAGCGCACGATGAAGAATCGGCTTTTGCGGCCGGCTCGGTGTTGATCTTCTATACAGATTAATATTGTCAGTTTAAAAATCGGAGGACGGACAAAATGAGATCGATATTTTGCGCGGTTTTAATAACCCTTGCTTTCGCCGGCACGTCGGCGGCCCAAGCCGCAAAACCGATGCCGATGG
>CAZILB010000051.1:0-10221 GCA_964539925.1 uncultured Syntrophobacter sp.
ATGGACAATTTCGATAATGTGCTGGTCGTTGACGCAGACGGCCATGTTTATGAGGGCAATGTCGATCTCGCGAAAAGAATGCCCGAAAAGTGGCGCTCACAGGCGCCGATGCGGTTGAAGGACAACGAGGGCAACTCGCGCATATTGCTGGAAGGGCGTATTTGGTCCGCGTCGCAAGGTCTCGGTCCTGGCGTCTCGGGGCCGATGACCGAAAAGGCGCGCGGCTATCGCGAAGGGATGGTCGATCCCCGGGCGCGATTGAAAGATATGGACGAGGAGGGCATCGATGTCGCGATTCTGTTCGGCACCCAGATCGCGCTCACGGTCAACGGGCTGATGAACAAGGAACTCGCCGCCGTGCTTTGCCGCGCCGTGAACGAATGGCTGATCGAATACTGCTCCGCCGATCCCAAGCGTTTGCTCGCCGTCGGTTTGATTCCCTGCCAAGACCCGCCGGCTGCCGTAAAAGAACTGGAGTATCTCAAGAAGGCCGGGGCGGTCACCGCCATGCTGCCGACCAACGTGTACGGGCTGAATAACATGGGCGACCGCATGTTCGATCCGATTTACGATTGCGCCCAGTCCTTGGCCATGCCGCTCAGCGTCCATCCGCAGACCGGCCACGACGGCGTGCTCGGCGTCTCCGGCGTCATGGGCGCGGGCAGCGAGCGCTTGCGCAAATACGTCTACGTGCATATGACCGCTTTCCCTTTCGAGCTCATGATCTCCATGATGCACATGATCGGCGAAGGGGTTTTCGACCGCTATCCGAAGCTCCGCGTCGGCTTCATGGAAGGCGGCGCCGGCTGGCTGCCCTTCTGGGCGGAACGTTTCGACGAGCATATCGAAAAACTCGCGCCGCAGATGCCCGACCTCAAGCGCCGCCCGAGCGAAATCATCAGGGGCGAGCAGGTCACGCTCACCTGCGAATCGGAAGAGACCGGCCTTGACCGCGTCTTTGCCGCCAACGGCGAGAGCACCGTGATGTATGCTTCCGACTACTGCCACTGGGACTGCCACTTCCCTTATTCGGTTAAAGACGTCGTGCACGGAACGGACCTGTCCTACGCGCAGAAAGAAAGACTGCTCAACAAAAATGCCGTCGAATTTTTCCAACTGAAGAACTTGCCGCAGCCGAGCGCGCTTAAAAGCGCACGGCAGGCCTGGAACGGCAGCATGGCGAAAGCAGCGACGGCGTGAGGAGATCGAGCATGCGAGTGCGAATATTCATTCTGGTCTTATTGGTAACGGCATTCGGTCAAACTCCGCGGCTCGCCCAGGGAGCGGAAGCGACATACAAAATTCGTATCGGCTTTCCCTCCCTGGCATTCGGCTACATGCCGTACTACATCGCCCAGGAAAAAGGATTCTATAAAAAGCACGGCATCGAGTCTGAGTATATTCAGATGGTCACGTCGATTCAGCCTCAAGCGGTGGTCAACAACAACATCAATTTCCTTACTTCGGTTTCGACGGGAATTTCCGCGGCGGTCGCCGGCCTTCCCCTAGTCATCGTCATGAGCTTTTCCGACACGTCGCCCTGGGTGTTGGTGACGAACAAAGCGATTAACAAGCCCCAAGATCTGATCGGGAAAACAGTGGCGCTTTCCGGTGTCCGCACTGCGCCTTACTACTTCTTTAACGCCTTTTTGAAAAAACACGAAATCAACCTAAGAGATGTGAGCACCATCAACACCGGGGGTACGGCGGACAGCTTTCGCGCCTTGACATCCAACCGCGTCGTCGCCACCGTCCTCACGCCTCCGTTCGACGACAAAGCGGTCTCGCTCGGATACAAAAAATTCATGCAGCTGGGCGAGTTGGCGGATATCCCTTACGTTGGCTTGGTCACGTCGCAAAACGAAATTAAAAACAACCGGGAGTCCGTGCGCCGCACGGTTGCAGCGGTGACGGAGTCGATCGCGTGGTTGCGCGCCAACCGCGACGAAAGCACGAAGATGATCGTCGATAAATTCAAAATCACTCAACAGGAAGGGGAAAATACTTACGCGACTTTGGTTCGGCTACTCAATAAAGACGGCCGGCTCAACCTCAAAGTCGCGCGCGGCTATCTCGACCTGCTCCGGCAGGAACGTCCCGTCCCGGCAGATTTCGACGTCGCAAAAGTCCTCGACACCTCGTTCCTGCCGGTCAATCGTTGAATCGATCCCATGGCGCGCCGGAGATCATCGCTGCTCTATCCGATCATGATCATGGCCGCCGTGCTGGCGTGCTGGACTGCCAGCACGGACGCGCAGTCGCGCCGCCACATCAAGGTCGTATTGGAAACCAAGCAGACCGGCACGACCAATCAGGAAACCGTGCAGGGCTCGGGGAGCGTGGTCATCCGCCGCGGCACGGTGCAGCCGTCGGGACGCGTCACCGCCGCCGAGCGCCAGACCACCGTGCAGCGCTCCAGCGGCGTGTTTACTCTGGTGCTCGACGGCAGCGAATCGATCCTTTCGGTGGCCACGCGCGTGCCGCAGAGCCAACTCGCCTATTTTCACAACTACGCCGCCGGCTCCGGCTATATTGAACGGCGCATCGTCTTCCAGGATGTCGGCACGTCGCTGCGCGTGAGCGCCGCGGCCTTGCCCGACGGCCATATCCAGCTGCGCCTAACGCCGCGCATCAGCTACTTCTCGGCGGAGCGCCCCGGCGCCATCGATTTCACCGAAGCGGCCACGGAGCTGATCGTGCCCAATGGACAGCCGGTGTCGCTCGGCGGCTCGACGACGAACTTGCATGAACTCACCCGGCAAATTCTCGGCTACCGCGAGCGCGCCAGCAGCAGCGAAATCAACCTGATCGTTACCGCGACCGTCCAGTAGTTGATCGACGATCGACCGTTTTGCGGTTACAGACTGGACCATGGCACAGACCGGTAGTGACTCATTTTCGTCCGCCAGTATAGGCCTTCGACCAAAGTCGCATTAAAAGAGATTCTGTGCTCAGAATGACACTTGCTTGGAGTTGTCATCCTGAATCCTTCGACCGTGCTCAGGATAGACTCCGTGAAGGATCTGCTTTCAAATTGAGTAACCACCCACAAACCCCAAGTCTTGACAAACCCTGCACACCTTGATGACCTAGGATCGAGATTGAGCTCCCAAGGAGGACCGGCCATGGCGTTCAAGGGTCATACGATTATCGACGGTGACGGCCATGTGATAGAGGAATACGGCGAGATAGTGCGCTACATGCCGAAACCTTACCAGGACAAGTTCGACACGCATACTTTTTACAGCCTGTTCCCGCCGCTCGATCATCTGCACTCCTCCAATCTGCACGATTTTCAACCTGGAGCCTTCAACAAAGTCGGTCCCGACGGCTGGGTGGATTTTCTGGAAGATGTCGGCATCGAAACCACCGTGCTCTATACCACGCTCGGACTGTCCTTCGGCAAGATCGTCAGCCGCGACTGGGCCATCGATGTCGCGCGAGCCTACAACGATTGGCTCTACAACACCTACATGAAGCGGAGCCTGCGCTTTAAGGGCATGGGCTTGGTCCCGCTGCAAGAGCCGGAGGCGGCGGTGGAAGAGTTGCGTCGCATCGTCAAAGAGCTCGGCATGTGCGGCGCCATGCTGCCGTCCACGGGCATTCAAGCGAACCTCGGCGATCCGCGCTACTGGCCGATCTATGAGGAAGCGAACCGCCTTGGCTGCGCCATCGGTGTGCACGGCGGCGCCCATGAAAACATGGGTCTCGACGACTTGACGCCCTACGCGCCGGTACATTCGCTCGGCCATCCCTTCGGTCAGATGATCTCCTTCGGCGGCATGGTGTTTAACGGCATTTTTGATAAATTCCCCCACGTCAAGTTCGGCTTTATGGAAGGCGGCGTCGCCTGGATGCTGCTTTGCCTGGAGCGCTTCGACCGTTCCTGGGAAACCCACATTCAGCACGATCCGCGCAAGCGTTTCCTCGATCTTCGCCCCAAGGAAAAAGTCAGCGAGTACATCGCCCGCCACGTCGACGCCGGACGGATTTTTGTGGGCTGCGAAGGCGAAGAGCCCGACATCGCTCACGCGATGAAGCGCCTCGGCAACAAACCCTGGGTCTTCTCCAGCGACTATCCGCATGAAGTCAACAACGATTTCTGCAAGCACGAAATCAACGAGTTTCTCGAAAACGACGAGATCGGCGCTGCGGATAAAGCCGCGTTTCTCCACGGTAACGCGCGGCGTTTCTACAACCTGGGAGCGCCTGGCTTATGACTCCAGAAACGCGCATCGGCTTGATCATTCCGTCGAGCAATAGTTTGACCGAACAGCAGTTTAACCGCTATGCGCCGCCTGGAGTCGGCGTCCACGTCACCCGGCTGCGCATGACCGGCAAATGGCGCAAGCCGCTCGACGAATTAGCGAGACCCTTGAGTGAAGCGGCGGAGGCGATCTCCGACGTGAGACCAGGGGTCATCGTCTTTCACTGTACGGCAAACTCTATGGAGAAAGGTCTGGCGCACGAAGCCGCGATCGTCAAGATTATCGAGAAAGCCAGTGGCTGCCCGACCCTCACCACCGCGCAGGCGATCACCCGCGCCTTCGATCGCGTCGGCATCAAAAAACTCGTGCTCATCAGCCCCTACGTCAAAGCGACTAACGAACATGAAGTGCAATATTTGAGCGAGGCCGGCTACACGGTGCTGCACGAGCTGGGCCTGAGTTTGGAAACCCATGCCTATTCCAAGGTCACGCCGGAGGAATGGAAGACGGTCGTCAAGGAAAATACCCGGGCCGAGGCCGACGGATACTTCTTAAGCTGCACCAATACCCGCATGATTGAAGCCGTCGACGACCTGGAACGGGATCTGGGCAAGCCGGTCGTCAACAGTAATCAAGCGGTGCTCTGGAACTGCCTGAACCAGCTGGGCGTCCGGCACAGCGGCGAAAGCCTCGGCCGGCTGTTTCAGTAGAGTCCCATCAACCGGTTCGCCTGAGCCGCGCTGGCCAATTTTTTTCTGAGGCCGGTATTTCTCTTTTCCACCCGTAAATTTCGAATTGCCATAAACAGCGCCTTGCGGCTGCCGACCAGAACCACCAGCTTCTTGCCGCGCGTCACGGCGGTGTAAAGGATGCTGCGGTGCAGCATCAGATAATGGGACGTATGGAGCGGGATGACGACGGCGGGATATTCGCTGCCCTGGCTTTTGTGCACCGAGGTCGCATAGGCGAGGGCGATCTCTTCGAGCTCGTCCGCGTCGTACTGCACCGTCTTGTCGAAAAAATCCACCTTGACGATCCCCTCTTCGCGGTCGACGCCGGCAATGCGTCCGAGATCGCCGTTGAACACGCCTTTGTCGTAGTTGTTGCGCAGTTGCATGACCTTATCGCCCACTCGCAGGGTAAAACCGCCCCGCTCCAGACTCTGCCCCGCCGGATTGAGCAGGCTCTGCAACTCGCGGTTGAGGCTGACTGTGCCGAGCAATCCGCGGTGCATCGGCGTCAAAACTTGAATCGTCTGGGCGACTTCTTCCGGGGCCAACTGAAGGGCCCGCGGTATGCTCTCGCGCAGGAGCTGTTTCACCGCGGCGAGAATATCTTCCTCGGATTCGCGGGCCATAAAAACGAAATCTCGTCTTTCACTTGGTTCTCCCAGAACCAGCGATTGACCCTGAAGAATTCGGTGCGCGTTGACGACGATCAAACTTTCCTGGCTCTGGCGGAAAATCCGCCGGAGCACGACTTTGGGCACCGCGCCGGAGTCGATCAAATCGCGCAGCACGCTGCCCGGCCCCACCGAAGGCAGCTGATCGACGTCGCCGACGAGAATCAAATGGCTGCGCGGATCGACGGCCCGCAGCAAGTGATCCATTAGCGACAAGTCAACCATGGAAGTCTCGTCGAGGATGACGAAGTCCGCTTCCAACGGCCGATCCTCGCTCCGCTGAAAACAGCCCTCGCGCGGGTTGTATTCGAGCAGCCGGTGAATCGTCATCGCTTCTTCGCCGGCGCTCTCGGCCATGCGCTTCGCCGCGCGCCCGGTGGGCGCCGCCAGCGCGAAACGGACTTTCGCCCGGCGAAGGATCGTCAAGAGCGCGGTCAGCAACGTCGTCTTGCCGGTGCCGGGCCCGCCGGTAATCACCAGGACTTTTTCGCACAGCGCTTGCTCTATGGCGCGCACCTGGTCCTCATCCAAGGCTACGGCCGTGGCGCCGAACAACTCGGGACTGATGAGCTCGACGGCCCCGCGATTCCACGTGCCGATCATTTTTTCGCCCCTCAGGGAGGAAGGCGTCGCCAGCAGTTTCTGAAACGCCGCCGCCACGCGGCGCTCGGCGTGATAAAGGTCCGCCAGATAGACTTGCGCGTCGCTGTCCGCGCCGGCTTCTTCGATGACCAGATCGCTCTTCGCCGCCAGCTTGTCGATCGCCGCTTCGACGGCATCTTCTTCGACGCTCAACAAGCCGGCGGCGTTGCGCTTGAGCGCGGCGAGTTCGGCGTAGCAATGGCCGCGCTCGGCCATCTCGCGCAAGACGTGCAGGACGCCGGCTTGCACGCGCAGCGAAAAATCGCCGCGGATGCCGATTTGATGGGCGAAGCGGTCGGCCAAGAGAAAACCGATGCCATGCACCTGACGCGCTAGGGCGTAGGGGTTCTCGCGCACTTGCGCAATCGTATCGGCGCCGAAGACCCGATAGATTCTAAGAGCCAGCGACGCGCCCACTCCGTGTCCCTGGAGAAACACCATGACGTCCTGCATGCCGCGCTGCTCCTGCCAGGTCTGCATGATCCGGCGCGCGCGCGTCTCCCCGATGCCGTCGACGTCGAGAATCCGCAAGGGCTGCTCTGACAAAACTTTCAACGTATCCAATCCGAAGGCCGCCACCAGCCGCTTCGCGTAGGCGGGACCGATGCCTTTGATCAAGCCGGAACCGAGATATTTCTCGATGCCTTCGAGGGTCGCCGGATCGATTTTTTCCCAGTGTTCGATCTGGAATTGCAGGCCGTAGCGCGGATGGCGCTTCCAAGCGCCGGTGACCTTGATTTCCTCGCCTTCGGAAACCGGAAACAGCGTTCCCACCACCGTGACGCCCGGGCCGCTGTCCTCGTCAAGGCGCGCGACGGTGTAGTGGCTTTCGGGGTTCTGATAGGTGATCCGGCTGATCGTCCCCTTTATGGACGACGTTTCGTTCTGCTTCTCGGCCAAGGATATCTCCCGCCGGACATCCTACGCGAAAGTCATACTCGGGTAAATGCCGAACCGCGGAGGTTCGCGGGAGCGACGGAGGGCTGGAGTATTGGGAACAACGCACCGGCGTCTACCCCATCACTCCATGATTCCATCGCGCCAATTCCCCAATCGCTCTCAGTACGCCCGGATCTCGATCTCATTGCCGTCGGGATCGAGAAAATAGACCGATGTCGCGCGGCCGCGCGCGCCCCAGCGCGATACCGGTCCCTCGCGAATCACAACCTGGTTTTGCTTCAAATGCTCGACGGCCGCGGCAAAGTCGTCGGCGTCCACCACCAGGCAAAAATGATTTAAATTGCCGTTGTTTTTTTCGCCGGTCGGCGCCCGCCCTTTGGCAGGAAACAGGTCGATGATGTTGCCCTCGTTGATACGCACCGACGGGAAACCGACTTTGCCGGATTTGAACTCCTCCACACGCTCGCCTTTCAAGCCCAGCACCTCCGTGTAGAACATGAGCGAACGGTCGATATCGGCGACATTGAGAACGATATGGTCCATCGCCGTTATTCGTATGCGTGGCATCGTTGGGCTCCTTTCGTTTGCCAGACCACGCCCGCGTCGCCGCTCACGCACTGATGGCCGCGAGCTCGGTGATCAACGCTTGAATCTCTTTGGGCGCGCCCACGGTAATCCGCAGGCAATCGTGCAAGCCGGGCGCGTCGAAGTAACGCACCAGAATCTTTCTTCGCTTGAGCTCTTCATAAACCGGTTTTTGATTTGTTCCGCGCTTTTGCGCCAAGACAAAATTGGCGTGGGAAGGATAGACGAAGTAACCCGTGCGCTTGAGCGCGGCAGTGAGTTTTTTGCGGCTGCGCTGAATGCGCAGGCCATTGCGCGCCATCCACTTCATGTCCTGCAAGGCGGCGGTGGCCGCCACCAGGCTGAGACGATTCAGGTTATAGGAGTCCTTGACCTTCATCATGCCGGCGATGATGTCCGACGGCGCGAACCCCAGCCCGATACGCATCCCGGCCAATGAAAACGCCTTGGACAATGTCCGCAGCACGACCAGGTTCGGCAGACGGCTGATGAGCGGCAGCGACGAGGCTCCTTCGGTGGCGGCAAAGTCGATGTAGGCTTCATCCACGACCAGGATCCCGGCCACGGAGTGCGCCAGCTTTTCGATTTCCGGCAAGGAGACCAGCGTCCCCGATGGCGCATTGGGGTTACACAAAAAAGTCAACGCCGCGTCCTGGCCAGCCAAAGACTCAGGTACAGAAAAGTCCTGGGGAAATTCGACTCGGGCGCCGATGCCGTCCTGGAGGTCGACCAGAGTATCGTAGAGCGTATAGGTCGGCACCGGAAATGCGACCCGGTCTCCCGGCCCGACGAAACTGCGCATCAAAAGCGTCAAAATTTCATCGGAGCCGTTCCCGGCGATGATATTTTCCGGCTTGACGCCGTAAACGGTCGCAGCAACCGACCGCAGTGTGTCGGCCAGCGGCTCGGGGTAAAGCCGCAGCGAAGGGTTGACCGCCTTTTTTAAGGCGGCGCACACCCCGGGGGACGGGGGATATGGATTCTCATTGGTATTAAGCTTGATTATACCGTTATCCTGCAGCTGTTCACCGGGAGTGTAACCCGCAAGAGCCGCGATATTCGGGCGAAAATAATCCGACATGCTCAGGGATTTTATCGGCAGCGGCGACCCTTTTCAAACGGCGTCGAGTTTCTTCCGGCGCAGTTGACGGAAGCGGCAAACCCGGTTTCTCCGAGTCTCGAAGCCCCAGGCGTTGTCACGCCCGTAAAGACATTTTTGTCCAAGGAATCCCGAGTTTGTCCAGAATTTTTAACTATTTGCGAAATTACTGCCAAGACCACCTTTTCCATCGGGGTAAGTAGCTGAATTTGCTCGGCGCCATATTCCAGCGATGGCATGTTTTTGGCTACGTTTCGGCGTTGGCCGATCCTCCGGTGAGCGCCGCTCGGTTATGACGACGGAGGGGGAGCAGCTCAGTTATTGACGCATTATGGATACATCCAAATATCCCCAAAGCGATGCTTCTCTTTTGCTGCTCAACGAAATCGAGATTTTGTTGACGCAGATACACCTGACGGAGCTTTACGTCAAACAGGCGCAGAGCACGGCAGCCAACGAAGCTGCGCGCATCCAAAATCAGCATGAAACCGAGCTAAGCGCTCTCAAGTTGGCTCTCGCGGAAAAAGAGCAGCTGCTCGCTTCCCGCCAGCAAATCGCCGGCGAGACGGAAAAGAAACTTCTCGAGCGGGCACAGAATCTCGAGCAACAAGCAAACGAAACACAACGCCGATTCGATGAGCGCGAAGCCCTGCTGGAACATGCCCGCGCCGAGGTTGCCGCCCTGCGCGAACGCATCGCCCGGCTCCAAGCCGCCAAGGCAGAAGCGGAGGCGAAGGTTCAAACCGGGATACGCGAGCGCCAGGAGTTACAATCGGCGTTCGCTGCGCTTCGTCAGGAACTGGAAGTCAACCAGCGGGACTTCGAACACCAGCAACTGGTGTCACGGGCGCTGCAGGAAAATCTTCAAGCGCAACTCGATCAACTACGCGTTCAACTGGCCGAACGGGAAGCTTGGGCGGGGAGCGTTGTGGCGTTGCAACAGGCGAGAAGCGAAATCGCCGCCCTGCGCCGCGAAGTCGCGGTGCGCGAGCGGGCATTGACCGAACGCCAGGAGGCGGTGAGCGCCGGCGAACTCGCGCTCCATGGCAAGATCCAAGCGCTGCAGCAAGAACTGGCCCGCGGCCGCAGCGCCATGGCGGCCCGCACCGCTGAAGTCCAGGACGCGCGCGCCGAGGCCGGCAGGCTGCGCGAGCAGCTGAATGAATTGGAATCCGTGGCGGCAGCGAATTTGGCGGCGCGCCGCCTCGCCGAAGACGCGCGCCAAACCCTGGAGATCGAGCTCGCCCGGATCAAAGAGGCTCTGGCGCAAAAGGTATCCCTGCTCGCCGAGCACGAGCAGCGCTCCGAGCCGCTGGAAAATCATCTGCGCAGTGAAATCGCCGCTCTGCACGGCCGGTTGGAAGAACAAAGGCTGCGCTTCGACG
>CAZILB010000051.1:10321-15770 GCA_964539925.1 uncultured Syntrophobacter sp.
GCCCAAGCGGGGGCGCTTCACCAACGGGACACGGCCTTTTCGCAGTTAGAGCAGACTTTGCGCGCCGAAATCGGGCGCCTGATCGGCGAGGCGCAAGAAAAGCATCTGCTGCTGCAGAATCGAAACGACGAACTCGTCCGGTCCAAATCCGAGCGGGATGCGCTTCAGGGAAAAAACCGGGACCTGGCCGCGACGAGCGCCCGTATCGAAGCGGCAATGAGCGCGGAGGCGGAGCGCATGCGCACGGAGTTTCAAGCACAATTGGCCTTCTTGCAAGCCGAGTTGAGCCAAAAGGAATGGGCGCTGGAGGAAAAGCACGCCGCCGGCGGCGGCAAGGATCAGCAATACCGCGAGCAGATCGAATTACTGCGCCGGCAGTTGGCGGAAGCGGAGCCCCGAAAGCAACCGGAAAAGCTCGACATCGGCGACGATGCTTTAACCGAAGAACAGGAAGAGCGCTACGCGAAATTGCGTGAAGTCGCGGATGCCGTGACTTCACGCCCGGACCCGTCGTTTCCGGCGTCGGAGAACCGGCGCTGGCGCACTCAAATGGGCTGGAAAAGACGCTGGAAATAGCCCCTGAGGTGCGGTGCCGTCGCGGCTGGTCTTGGCGCCAAGGCGCGCCGCAACCGATCATGATCGGTCGACAATTTCACAAGATCCGAGGAATACATCGAACAAAGAAGGACGAACATGCTGCAAACAGAACGCGTGCCCACAGGAATTGAGGGCCTCGATCAACGGCTTGAGGGGGGACTGCCAAAGGGCAGGTCAATCCTTGTGACCGGAGAACCGGGAACCGGGAAAACCATTTTCGCATTGCAGTTTCTCGTTGAAGGGCTGAAACGCGGCGAAAAGTGCATGTTCGTCACGGCGGACGAAGGCCCCATGGATGTGCTCGAACAAGCGGCCTCCCTCGGGTGGGATCTCGAGCCGCAGGTTGAGGCGAAAGAGCTGTCGATTTTGAACGCGGGGAGCTATCTCAGCTCTCTGCCCGGAGCGGGCAAGGAACGGCAAATCGATATACAGAAAGCCGTTGGCGACCTGTCTTCGTTCGTCAGCCAGATCGGCGTTCAAAGACTCGTTCTCGATCCGGCCGGTCCCTTTGTCTTGTTGCGTGACAGCAGCGTGCGCATTCAGGATCAAACGCGCCTCCTGATCAAGCTGTTGCGTTCTTCCATGAAAACCACCAACGTGCTAACTTCCTACGGCGTGCCCCGCACAGGCGAGCGCGTCATGCACGGCATCGAAGAATATCTCGCCGCCGGCGCCATCGTGCTCGAGATGATCTGGAAGGACGGTCAACTGGCGCGCAGCTTGATCGTCGAAAAGATGCGCTGCACCGCCGTCAAGCCGACCCAGCTCGAATTCGACATTGAAAAAGGCCGAGGGATCGTGATCCAACCTGTGCTTTAGCATTTTTGAAGTTGGGATTTCCGCGAAATGGCCACTGAGCGTGTTTCTACCGGCATCGCCGCACTCGATCCCTTGGTCGGCGGCGGGTATCTTAAGGGGCGCATTTACCTCATCACCGGTGACGCCGGCAGCGGTAAGACCATCGCCTGTTTGCAGTTTCTGGTTCATGCCCTAAGGCAGGGTGAAAGAGCGGTTTACGTCACCGTGGACGAACGCCCCGTGGAGATTTTGGAAACTGCAGAGACCTTCGCGTGGGATCTGCAGCGCTACATCCAGGAAAAGAATCTGGTAATACTGGACGCCTCGCCCTATTTCGGCGGGCGCGGCGGAGGGAGCAGCGAAAAAGGCGTCGATCCGCAGAAAATCGTCGCCGATCTGGGAAACTACGCCAGGAAACTCGGTGCAACCTTGCTGATCATCGATCCGGTTACGCCGTTGATTTCCACCGCAGATCCAAATTCGGGGCGCGACCAGACCCGTTCCCTGATCCAATTGATTCAAGCCCAGCTCAATGTTACGACCCTGTTCACCGCCCACGGCGGCGCGGATAAGAGCGACAACGGCGGCATCGAGAGATTTCTCGCCGCCGGCGTGCTGCTCGTAAAGACGACCGAAAAAGACGGCAAGCTTGAACGTGTCATGACCATCAAAAAGATGCGCAGCAGCGTCGCCGAGCCCCGCGCCCTTCGCTTTGTCATCAGACCAAACGAAGGTATCGCGCTCCTCGGATCCCCAGATGATCGGTCTCCTGAACCGCCCATTTTTGAGCTTGTCGACCCCGCGAAGAACGTCTTCTGAAAAGAGCCCTTCTATCCGTACCCGTGCGCAAGCGCGACACCCTCGCTTTTGCCGCCCCGCACTCATTTTTTGCTTGAAATTTCTCGCCCTTGTCAGTTTTCTTGACACGCCGGGATATGATGCTTAACTTTCGAGCTATCAAGAGGAATGACATGCGATTAGAGAAACTCACCACCAGGTCACAGGAAGCTCTGCAACAGGCCCAGTCGCTCGCCGATAAACGCAACCACCAGGCGGTCGACGTCGAGCATCTGCTCTTTGCATTGATAGGTCAGAAGGAAGGCGTGGCCCTGTCGCTCCTCCAAAAACTCGGCGTGCCGCTGAACACAGCCGCCGATCGGCTGCAAAGAGCCCTTGATCGCATGCCCCAGGTCACCGGCGCGACAGGCCAAACCTACATTACGCCGCGATTGAAGACAGTCATCGAAAACGCCGAGGAGGAAGCCGAAGCGCTCAAGGACGAGTATGTTTCCACCGAGCATTTGCTCCTAGCCATGGTCCGGGACGGCGGCGAGGCGGGAAAGATACTCAAGGATTTTGGCGCCTCGCGCGATAAGATTCTAAATGCGCTCGTGAGCATTCGCGGCTCGCAAAGAATCACCGACCCCAACCCGGAAGGGAAATATGAGGCCTTGGAGAAGTACGGGCGCGACTTGACCGATCTCGCGCGCAAGGGGAAACTCGATCCGGTGATCGGCCGCGACGACGAGATTCGCCGGGTGATTCAGGTGCTGTCGCGCCGAACTAAAAACAACCCGGTGCTGATCGGCGAACCCGGCGTCGGCAAAACGGCGATCGTCGAAGGGCTGGCCCTGCGCATCGTCAATGGCGACGTGCCCGAAGGGCTCAAGGAAAAGCGGTTGATCGCTCTGGACCTCGGCGCTCTGGTGGCGGGCGCAAAGTTCCGCGGCGAATTCGAAGATCGTCTTAAAGCCGTGCTTAAAGAAGTCACCGAGGCCAGCGGCCAGATTATTCTCTTCATCGACGAGCTGCACACCCTGGTCGGCGCCGGCGCCGCCGAAGGCGCCATGGACGCCTCCAACATGCTCAAACCGGCACTGGCGCGCGGCGAGCTGCGCTGCGTCGGCGCGACCACTCTGGACGAATATCGCAAGCGCGTCGAAAAGGACCCGGCCCTTGAACGGCGTTTCCAGCAAGTCTACGTCAAAGAACCTTCGGTGGAAGATACCATCGCCATCCTTCGCGGCTTGAAAGAGCGCTACGAAGTCCATCACGGCGTGCGCATCACCGACGGGGCGATCATTGCCGCCGCCACGCTGTCCCACCGCTATATCAGCGACCGATTTCTGCCCGACAAGGCGATCGATTTAATCGACGAATCGGCATCGCGTCTGAGAATCGAGATCGACAGCATGCCCGTCGAAATTGACGAGGTGGAACGAAGAATCCTTCAACTCGAGATCGAACGGCAAGCGCTCAAACGCGAGGAAGACAAGGCGTCAAAGGAACGGCTTGCCCAACTGGAACGGGAAATCCAGAACTTGAAGGAAACTTCCAGCGGCCTCAAGGCCCATTGGCACAATGAGAAGGAATCGATCCAGCGCATCCGCTCGCTCAAGGAGAAGATCGAAGCGACCAAGGTCGACGAGCAGCAGGCGCAGCGCCAGGGCGATTTGAACCGCGCCGCCGAGCTGCGCTACGGCACGCTGACTCAACTCCAGAAGGAGTTGGAAGCAGCGAACGCTCAGCTCGCCGAGCTGCAAAAAAATCAAAAAATGCTCAAGGAAGAAGTGGATTCCGAAGACGTGGCCGAGGTCGTCGCCAAGTGGACCGGCATCCCGGTTTCCAAGATGCTGGAAGGCGAAATCCAGAAGTTGCTCAAGATGGAAGATCGCTTAAAGCTGCGGGTGATCGGCCAGGAGGGCGCGATTCACGCCGTATCCAACGCGGTGCGCCGTGCGCGTGCCGGTTTGCAGGATCAAAATCGGCCCATCGGTTCGTTCATCTTTCTCGGCCCCACCGGTGTCGGCAAAACCGAACTCTGCCGCGCGCTGGCGGAATTTCTCTTCGACGACGACCAGGCGATGGTACGCCTCGACATGTCGGAGTTCATGGAAAAGCACTCCGTTTCGCGCCTGATCGGCGCGCCGCCGGGATACGTCGGTTACGAGGAGGGCGGCTACTTGACCGAAGCGGTGCGCCGCCGGCCCTACTCCGTGGTGCTGTTCGACGAGATCGAAAAGGCTCACCCCGATGTTTTCAACGCGCTCTTGCAAATTTTGGAAGACGGGCGCATGACCGACGGTCAGGGCCGCACCGTGGATTTCAAGAACACGGTGATTATCATGACCTCGAACCTGGGCAGCCAGTACATTCAGGAGCACGCCGGCAAAGACCGCAAGGAGTTGGAACAGCGCGTCGGCGCCGCCCTGCGCGAGGCTTTCAAGCCGGAATTTTTGAATCGGGTGGACGAGACGATCATCTTCAACAACCTCGGCCGCGAGGAGATCAAGTCGATCGTGGAAATCCAGCTCAAGCGGCTGCGGCAGAATCTTGCGCAGCGGAAAATGGCGCTGGAGATCACCGATCTGGCCAAGGCGTTGATCGCCGACAAAGGTTACGACCCCGCTTACGGCGCGCGTCCCCTCAAACGAACCATACAGCGTTTGATTCAAGACCCGTTGGCGGTTAAGATTCTCGGAGGGGAATTCAAGGAAGGCGACACCGTAAAGATTGACGCTCAACACGACGAGTTGATTTTCACTCGCGGAACGGCGGTGGCGACGGAGGACGGTCTCGACTCCGTAACACTCCATTGACGGCGCCTTCGAAAAAGATTCCTCCGGGACTGGCGCGGGTAAGAAAAGAGCTTCCACCTCCGGCCAAGGTCTTCAAGGAAAAAAGGAAAGACACTCGCAAGCACTCGAAAGAGAAGCTGCAGCGAGAGCTGAGAGAATCCTTACCGCGCAAATCTTCTTAATCGTTCTCTGTGATCTCACGCAGGAGGGGGCAGGCGGATCGGGCATGCCCCCTCTTTTTTTTCCGTCATGGCCGAATCCAACTCAAGCGACGAGCAAAAAGCCCATTTCCGACTGGTGCTCTGCCAGGTTTCCCTGGGACTTGCGCTGGTTGCCATCAATCATCGCGCCATTCAGGTGGCGCTGCCGACCCTCGCCCATGTCTTTCACGCCGACTTGTCATTTATTCAATGGGTCCTGTTGGTCTATGACCTGGCGGTCATTGGCCTGGTCCTGACGCTCGGCCGGCTCGGCGA
>CAZILB010000051.1:15870-17667 GCA_964539925.1 uncultured Syntrophobacter sp.
TGGTCTATGACCTGGCGGTCATTGGCCTGGTCCTGACGCTCGGCCGGCTCGGCGACCTGTTCGGCCGCAAGTGGATTTACATTCTCGGTTTTCTGATTTTCATTTTTGCCTCAGCCCTTTGCGGATTGGCCCAAACTTCGGCGCAGTTGATCGCGTTCCGCGTCCTCCAAGGCATAGGCGGAGCCATGATTATGGCTAACGGCCGCGCCCTGGTGTCGATCAATTCCCTGCCATCGGAACGGGGCAAGGCCCTCGGCCTGACATCGACGGCCTACCATGTCGGCTACCTGACCGGCCCGACCCTCGGCGGTTTTATTATAGACACCATCGGCTGGCGCTGGATTTTTTTCTTGACGATCCCCATCGGCCTTGCCGCCGCCTATATGGCCTGGCGCGTGCTTAAGGAACGCGCGCAGAGTGAAGAACACATCCAGGTCGATTTCGCCGGGGCCGCCTACTTGCTGCTGACGAACGTCTGTTTCGTCTATGCCTTGAATCAGTTGCCCCACCTCGGTCTCGGCCACCCCGTGGTATTCTCTTTTTTTCTCGTGGCGCTGGCGAGCCTCGCGCTCTTCATCCGCACCGAACAAAGGGCCGCAAACCCGATCTTGAACCTTTCGTTGTTTCGTAACCGGCTTTTCTCCGTATCGAACCTGAGTCTGTTCTTTATCACCTCGACCCAATCCGCGATCAGCGTGCTGTTGCCCTTTTATCTGCAAAACTTGATGGGCTTTACGCCGACGCAGATGGGCTGGCTATTGATCGGCAGTTCCGTGGTCATCATCATGTGCGCGCCGATAGCCGGCTGGCTCTCCGACCGCTTCGGTTCGCGCCTGCTTTGCACCATCGGCGCCGCCGTCATCGTTGTTGGCCAGTACCTGATCGGCTCTTTGACATTACAGTCTTCGATCTTTCAGTTGGTCCTGCCGCAAGTTCTCATCGGCCTCGGCTGGGCGCTTTTCAATTCGCCCAATCAGAGCGCGATCATGAGCGCCGTGCCGCGCGAGCAGGTAGGTTCCGCCTCCGGCATGACCGTGACCACGGCGCGAATCGGCGGCGCCATCGGCATCGCCCTCTCCGGGGCCGTCATGACGTACGCCTTGACCGCCTCCGGTCTGACCCCCGGCCAGATCGAATCTCCAGGAAGCTGGAGCGCCGCCCCGCAGCACTTCCTGAACGCGTTCCAAATCACCGTGCATTGGATCAATGCCTTCGCGGTCCTGGCGGTTTTGTTTTCAGCGCTGCGCGGACCGCGGCGGGGAGATTAACGCTGACGGATTTGCCTTGACAGTACGCCGAGGACTCACCTAACCTCTGGGAGCGCGCGCAGCCGTCGCGGCGGCAAAGGAGACGACCATGATCGAGCGGGGCAAGTTGATAAGTTTGGCGGTTCCGGAGTTCTCGCTTTGGTCGCCTAAACTGGAGACTCGAAGGCCTTTTCAACCATTGCCGGTTGCCAAAGGGGGCAGATCCGGGTTTCATCGATTCGCTCTACGCCCGTTGAGATAAGCCATGGCCTGGTTTCTCCATCTCGATATGGATGCGTTCTATGCCTCCGTCGAACAAGTTCTCGATCCGAGCCTGAAAGGCAAACCCGTCATTGTCGGCGCGCGCAACAGTCGCGGCGTGGTGACTTCGGCGTCCTACGAAGCGCGCAAATTCGGCGTGCGCTCGGCGATGCCCGGCTTCCAGGCGAGAAAGCTTTGCCCGCAGGGAATTTTTCTGCCCAATCGACGCCGGGCCTACTCGGAGTACTCCGCCAAAGTCTTTGCGATCCTGGAGCAGTATTCGCCGAAC
>CAZILB010000051.1:17767-23909 GCA_964539925.1 uncultured Syntrophobacter sp.
CTACTCGGAGTACTCCGCCAAAGTCTTTGCGATCCTGGAGCAGTATTCGCCGAACGTTCGCGCGCTATCCATCGATGAAGGACTCGTCGATCTTACCGGCACCGAGCGGCTCTTCGGTCCGCCGCTCAAAACTGCCGATACCATCATCCATCGAATCGAATCCGAGCTCGGCCTGCCCTCTTCCGCTGGCCTCTCGACGAGCCGAGTGACGGCAAAAATCGCGGCAACCGTGGCCAAACCGCGCGGCTTGATCTACGTTCCCGCCGGAGCGGAGAAAGACTTTCTCTCGCCGCTCCCTGTGGATATGATTCCCGGCGTCGGCCCCAAGACCCATCACAGACTCATCCAAAAAGGCATCAAGACCGCCGGCGATCTCTTATCGCGCGCAGAGTTGGCAGCGCGCTACTTGGGCCTGCCAGATGCGCCTGAACGCCACCTCCATCACGATCATTCCATCGGCAACGAAACCACTCTCGATAAGCCGCTGAAGACGATCCCGCAGATGGACGAAACTCTCTGGGAACTGGTCGAGGAAGTCGGCGGCCGGCTGCGCCGCGAAGAACTTTTCGCCCGCTGCTTGACGGTCAAGATCCGCTACACTAATTTTCAGACCATCACCCGCTCGCGCACCCTGCCTGAGCCGACTTGTTTCGACAAGGAGATCTTCGCCGTAGTGAGTGACCTCTTGCGGCAAAACCTCCTTCGCGGCCGCGCGGTGCGTCTGCTCGGCGTCAGCGCCAGCGCGCTCCAAACGAGCGGCTGGCAGGAGGCTCTGCTCGACCGCGACCGACGTCAATCCTACGAGAAGCTCTACAAGGGCATTGACGAGCTGCGCCGCAAATACGGCGACGACGCCGTCGGCGCGGCCACACCGCGCCACCGTGCCGGTTGATTTTCCTCGCAAAGCTTCCTACTGTTTTGACGACCTGCTCAAACAACATGGCCAAGACCGACCATCCATTTCTCGCCGCTTGCCGCCGCGAACCGACTTCCTACACACCTATATGGCTGATGCGCCAGGCGGGGCGTTACATGGAAGACTACCGCAAGCTGCGCGCTCAGTATGATTTTCTCGATCTCTGCAAGCGCCCGGACCTGGCCGCGGAGATAACCGTCACGCCGGTGGAGCGTCTGGGCGTCGACGCGGCGATTTTGTTCGCCGACATCTTGCTCGTTCTCGAACCCATGGGCGTCGGTTTGGAATACTCCAAGGGCGACGGCCCGGTGATTCATCGACCGGTGCGCAACGGCAAAGATGTCGACGGGTTGAAACACTTCGATCCGGAGCGGGAGCTTTCGTTCGTGTACGACGCGGTGAAAAAAATCCGCAAAGCGCTCGGTAACAAAGTGCCGCTGATCGGCTTTGCCGGCGCACCGTTTACGCTGGCTTCTTATCTCATCGAAGGCAGCGGGTCGCGCAACTACGTGCACACCAAAAAACTTTTTTACAATGCCCCGGAGGCATGGCAGCGCTTGATGGAGCGGCTCGCCAAGGTCGTCGCCGAATATTTGAATTGCCAGATCGCCGCCGGCGCTCAGGCCGTCCAGCTTTTCGACAGTTGGGCCGGCTGCCTGACGCCGCCGGATTATGAAAAATACGCGGCGCCTCACACCAAAGCGGTGATCGACGCCCTCGCTCCGGGCGTTCCGGTGATCCACTTCAGCACCGGCACCGCCGGGGCGTTAAAACAGATCCGCGCCGCCGGCGGCGACGTGATCGGCCTGGACTGGCGCATCAATCTCAACGAGGGCTGGGCAACGGTCGGTCACGATGTCGCGATTCAAGGCAATTTCGATCCGGTCGCGCTGTTCGCCTCGCCCAAAGAAATCAAGCTTCGCGCCGCCGATATTCTCCACCGCGCCGCCGGCCACCCCGGCCATATATTCAATCTCGGCCACGGCGTCTTGCCGGAAACCCCGGTGGAACACGTCATCGCCCTGGTCAACGCGGTGCACGAACTCAGCGCGCGGTGAGCAACTTTCTTTCACACTGCCTCCGCTTGAACCCCCGCCCGCTTGCGGGAGAGGACAGGGTGAGGGTTAAGGTCGGTCATCTATGACTATAACGCACGACGCAGTACTGCTCATCGCCTTCGGCAGCCCCGCTTCGCCGGACGAAATTCGCCCATTCCTCGCTCGCGTCACAAAAGGAATCCCGATCCCGCCCGAGCGTCTGGAAGAAGTCGCGCATCACTATCGAGCGGTCGGCGGCAAGTCGCCGCTCCAGGAAATCACTTTCCGCCAAGCACACGCGCTGCAAAAATTATTGATCGAAGGCGGCACGCCGCTACCCGTTTACGTCGGCATGCGCAACTCGTCGCCCTTCTTCGCAGAGACGCTCCAACGAATGAACGGCGACGGCGTGAAAAGAGCGTTGGGATTCATTCTCTCGTCGCACCGCAGCGAAGCAAGCTGGGAGCGCTATCAGAAAAATATTGCCGATGCCCGAGCCGAGCTTGGCGGAAACGCACCGGCCGTCGAGTTCTCGGAAGGCTGGCACGACCATCCGCTTTTCGTGCAATGCTGGGCGGAGCTGATACAATCGGCCTTTGCCGGGATTCCGTCGGATCGAAGAGCCGCCGCGCCGCTGCTCTTCACCGCCCATAGTTTGCCCGCGGCCATGGCGGCGCGTTCGCCGTACGTCGAGCAGTTGCATAAAAGCGCACGGTTGATCGCCGACAAGCTCGGCCATTCGCGCTGGTCGCTCGCCTATCAGAGCCGGAGCGGCAAGCCGACCGATCCCTGGCTCGAACCAGACATCGGCGCCGCCCTGCAAAAGCTCGCCGCCGAAGGACACAAAGAAATCGTCGTCGCGCCGATCGGCTTTGTCTGCGATCACGTCGAAGTGCTCTACGATCTCGACATCGAAACGCGGAAGATCGCCGCCGAGCTGAAGTTGAATATGGTGCGCGCGCGCTGCCCCAACGACCACCCGACATTTGTCCGCATGATCGCCGATGTAATCGCCCACAAGGTGCAACCGGTCGAGGATGGAAGATAGAAGATGGCGGATCGCGATTCTCGATCATCCATCCTCGATCTTCGATCTCCCTTGCTATGAAGCGCATCATCGTCATCGGCGGCGGTATTGCCGGGCTCGCGGCCGCCCACCGCCTTGTTGAGCTTAACAACGATAAATTTCTCGGCATCGAAGTGCTGCTCCTTGAAGCTTCTGCCCGCCTCGGCGGTTCCATCGCCACGGAGCGAGTCGGCGACTTTCTCATCGAGGCCGGCCCCGATTCCTTCATCACGGAAAAGCCCTGGGCGTTAGGCCTCTGCGAGCGTATCGGATTGACATCGCGGCTGGTGTCGACCCAGGCGGCTTATCAGAGAATCTACATCGTCCAGGGCGGCAAACTCGAACTGCTGCCGGAGGGCTTTTTCTTGCTCGCACCGACCAGGCTTTGGCCCTTTCTCCGGACGCCGCTCATTTCCTGGGGCGGCAAGCTGCGCATGGCGGCCGAGCTCTTTTTACCGCGGGCTGAAGGCATTAACGATGAGAGTCTCGGCGCCTTCGTGCGCCGGCGCTTTGGCCGCGAGGCGCTCGAGCGCGTCGCGCAGCCGCTGGTCGGGGGCATCTATGCGTCCGATCCGGAACAACTCAGCCTCGGCGCAACCATGCCGCGATTCAAGGAAATGGAACGCCAAAGGCGCAGCATCATCCGCGCCATGTGGTCCGAGCGCCGCCGCACCCGCAGCCGTGAGGCTGGCAGCGGCGCGCGCTGGAGCCTGTTCGTCACGCTCACGGGCGGTATGCAGGAACTTATCGACAAGCTCGTCGGTCGCTTGCCCGACGGCAGTGTCCGTATTGATACTCCGGTAAACGCCGTCACTTACGAAGCAAGCAAACAAAACTGGCGGGTTGCGACCCGTGGAAGAGAGGATTTTCATGCGGACGGCGTGATTCTCGCTGTCCCAGCTTTCCACGCCGCCGAAATCTTGCGCCCCGTCGTAAACGACGCGGCCAACGAACTCCGGCAAATCTCCTACGCCTCCACCGCGACCATCAATCTCGCTTATCGGCGCGAGAATTTCCCGCGCCAACCGGATAGTTTCGGCTTTGTCGTGCCGGCGATCGAACGCCGCAAAATCATGGCGTGCACCTTCAGCAGCTTGAAGTATCCCGGCAGAGCCCCGCCGGGCCATATACTGCTGCGGGCTTTTGTCGGCGGCGCGCTCCAGCCGGAACTGTTCGACGCCGACGATTCCGAGATGGAGAAAACCGTGCGCGATGAGCTGGCGAGCCTGCTCGGCGTCACCGCCCGGCCGCTGCTCTCACGCATCTGGCGCCATCCAAAATCAATGCCGCAGTATCACGTCGGGCACGAAGCGCGCATCCGACGAATTACAAACTCTTTAAGCGAATTTTCCACCCTGGCCCTCGCCGGCAGCGCCTATCACGGCGTCGGCATCGCCGACTGCGTCCGCACCGGCGAACAAGCCGCGGAAAAAGTCGTCGGCCAATTCCAATTGAGCCCGTAGCGCACACTCCACGCACTTTCGTTACCGTTCGATGCCGCCAGCCCATACGGTTCGCGTTCGCACGCTGCATTTTTTGTAGGGCGGGTTTCAAACCCCGCCCCTTACATCTTTCCCCTTGACTCCCGCACAAACGCCGGATTATGACTCCGATATGTTCATCATCGACTCTCAAGTTCATATCTGGGCGCCCGAGACACCGGCGACGCCTTACGCGACGGAAAGCGCCTCCAAACCGCATCGCGAGTTTCCGCTCGGCGCCGAAGAGCTCTTGCGCGAAATGGACACGGCCGGCGTCGCGCGCTGCGTGCTCGTGCCGCCGACTTGGGAAGCCGACCGCAACGATACTTCGCTGCAAGCCGCCCGGCATTATCCCGACCGTTTCGCTGTCATGGGTCGATTGTCTCTCACCAAGCCCGACAGTCGCAGCCGGATGGCGACCTGGAAAGTGCAGCCGCATATGCTCGGCATCCGCATGGTTTTCAACCGCGGCCAATCGGCTGAATGGTTGAACGACGGTACTGCCGATTGGTTCTGGGACGATGCCGAGCGCTACGATATTCCGGTGATGGCCATGGCGCCCAATGATGTGCCGAAGCTGGGTGAAATCGCCGAGCGTCACCCGGGTTTGCGGCTTATTGTCGATCACATGGGGCTCAACTCGGTACTGCGCGGCAAACCGCTCGGTCCGTCGGTGGATAACGTGGTCAAGCTCGCGCGGCTGAAAAACGTCGCCGTCAAAGTTTCCGCTTTACCGTGCTACGTCGACGAGCCGTACCCTTTTCCGTCGCTGCATCCGCTGGTGCGCCGGGTCGTCGACGCCTTCGGTCCACACCGCTGTTTCTGGGGCACCGATCTTTCACACCTTCCATGCCCTTACAAACAAGTGGTGACGTTATTCACCGAAGAGATGAAATCGCTATCCACCGCTGAACTGGATTGGATCATGGGCCGAGGACTCGCCGAGTGGCTCGGCTGGCCGCTGCCGAAATAGACAGGAGGAACCCATTGTGAAGATTCTCAATCGCGATTTGACGCAAGAGAAAGACGGCGTGCCGGGATACCTGGCTCATCCCGACCGCAAAGAGGCCGGGCCCGCGGTGATGATCGTCCATCACCACTACGGCGTCACCGGCAACATGAAGGTCAACGTCTGCAACTTCGCAAAACTGGGCTACACGACCCTGGTCCCCGATCTCTACAAAATGCTCGGTGAAACCGACGGCGTCCACGAAGCGCAAAAGAAAACCACTGACGGGCAGTTTGTGGAGATCCTCAGCCACGCCTGGAACTATCTGAAGTCGAGGCCGGAGGTCGACGCCAAGCGCTGCGCCGTGGTCGGCTATTGCATGGGCGGGCGCATCGGTATCCACTTCGTCGCCGCCACGCCGAGCGTGCGCGCCTTCGTCGGCTATTATCCGTCGGTGCGCGACGAAGGCCCGGGCTCGTTAAGGCCGCGTCATCCCAACGAAGCGGTGAAGGACATCAAATGCCCGTCGCAGATTTTCTTCGGCTCCAACGATCATGTCGCGAGCATCCCCGTGCAGCAAAAGTTGATGGCGGCCTTTCAGGCAAACGGCCAGCCCCTCGACTGGCACTACTTTCACCGCGTCGGCCACGGCTACGCCATGGCGGACGGCGAGTGCTACGATCCCAAGCTGGC
>CAZILB010000052.1:0-23469 GCA_964539925.1 uncultured Syntrophobacter sp.
ACAACTTCAGACCGCAGGAGAAGCGCGAGCCGCTGCGCCGTAACCGCAAAAGGAGCGCCAGCTCGGAGTCCATCCGCTTTCATCTGGAGTTGGCCGCCCTCGACGATCCCCGCGCCGCAAAATTTACCGAAAAAGATTTTTGGGACTCGAGCCTGGTCGAAGAAATCCGCCGCTCCGGTTTTGTCGACCGGCTCTATGGGAAATAAGGGACGGAAGCGGAGCCGTGTGGGAACAAAGCAAGGCGTAAGGGGCGATGAAAAGGTCCCGCAACTGGCGGGATAAAAATTCTTCGGGCCTTGGATCGCAAGGCCGTTTTTGACAGTTACGCCGAGACCCTAAAGGCCGATTGGCGCGAGCCGGTTCTCGTTATCCCCACCGGCCGATCAAACGCAGCAAATCGCAGACGCGATTGGAATAGCCCCACTCGTTATCGTACCAGCTCAGACACTTGAGATACCTGCCGCCGGTCACGCTGGTGAACGCCGGATCGAAAATCGACGAATGGGCGTTGCCGATGACGTCCGAGGATACCACCGGCGATTCCATCATCTGCAAGATGCCCTTCATCCGTTCGGACTCGGCCGCAGCCTTGATCGCCCCATGAACATCCTCGACACTCGCCGGCTTTTCGAGCACGGCGAATAAATCGACCACGGAGCCGTCCGGCACCGGGACGCGCGCGGCAATGCCGTCCAGCCGCCCCTTGAGTTCGGGCAGGACTTCGCCTACGGCCTTCGCCGCGCCGGTCGAGGTCGGGATGATGTTCTCCGCCGCCGCCCGGCTGCGCCGCCAATCCGAGTGCGGCACGTCGGCAAGGCGCTGGTCGTTGGTATAGGCGTGCACCGTATTGATGACCCCTTCGACGATACCGAACGAATCGTGCAGCACTTTCGCGAGGGGCGCCAGGCAATTGGTGGTGCAGCTTGCGTTAGAGATCATGCGGTGCTCCGGCTTGAGGCCGTCCTCATTGACGCCGATCACAACCGTATAATCGATCTCATCCTTCGCCGGAACCGTAAGCACCACGCGCTTGGCGCCGGCTTCCAGGTGATTGGCGAGCTGTTCCCGGCTGGTGAAAATTCCCGTCGACTCGATGACCGCATCGACACCGAGCTCGCTCCATGGCAGTTTGGCCGGGTCTTTTTCGTGTACCATGCGGGTTCGGCCGTGCGCCGTGACGAGCTCGTCGCCTTCGAGCCGCAAGGTCCCTTCGAAACGTCCCATCACCGTGTCATATTTGAGCAAGTAGCGCAGCGCGTCGTGGTCGAACACATCGTTGATCGCCACCAGCTCCGAGTCGGCGCGCTTGTCGAGAATACGGAAGACCGAACGGCCGATCCGGCCAAAACCGTTGATGGCGACTCTCATTGCGCACCTCCGATCCTGTCGAACCTGCCATACTGGCGTACCACATCGAGCACGCGGCAGGCATGCCCAAGGCTTTCGTACCAGGCGAGCGCCTTGACGATCCTCTTGCCGGCTTTGAGACTCGCGCGCGCGTCGAACAGCAAGGATTGCCTGCAGCCAATGACATCGGAGGATACGATCGGATCGTCGGTCACGCCGATCAGCTGCGGACGGTCGGCCGCGGCGGCGCGTATCGTCTCGTTGACTTGCTCCACTGTGACTTTGTCGCCCTGCATCACGCAGTTAACATCCAGCAGCGAGCCCTTCTGCACCGGCACGTTGAGAGCGTAACCGCTCAACTTCCCGGCAAACTTCGGCAGCACGTGCTCGACCCATCGGGCCGATTCGTTACGGTTGGGAATGATGTTTTCCGCCGCCGAGCGGCTGCGGCGGAAGTCCTCATGGGCATAGTCTTGCAGCGACTGATCGCTCGAATAGGCATGGACCGTGGTCATCGACGCCCACTCGACCCCCAAAGCCCGATCCAGCGATTGCAATAACAGCGTAAACGCATTGGTCGTCGCCGAACCGGCCGAAATCATTCGGTCCGAGCTCCTCGCCTCACCTGCATTAACACCCGGTATGACCATCCGGTCGATCGGCTCCGCCGGCAGAGATGCGAGAATCACCCGCTTGGCCCCGGCGCGCAAGTGCGCCGCCAAATCCTCGCGCCGCCGATACCGGCCCGTGGCATCGACGACACAGTCGACGTTTAGAACGTCCCATGGAACCTCTTGCGGTCGGGCGATCTGAAGCATCCGGGTACGGAATTTCTCGTTGACCAGAAAGTTGTCTTGGAGCTCAAAGGGCGGTTCCTCCACCCCGTCGCTTCGGAGCAGGTATTCGAGGATTTCCGGCTTACCGACATCGGCCACGGCGACGATTTCGACGTCGTCTCCCTCCAGCGCAAGATGATAGAGGTGCCGGCCGATCTGGCCCAGGCCCATAATGCCGACTCGGATTTTGCGGTTTTGCATTTGGCCACCTCTCTCTTCTTCGAGATTTAACTCCTAATCCCCACGCAATTCCAGTTCCGACCAGCTTAAAAAAATAAGATTGGAATATCTGTCGATTTATGCCCCGCCGACGCTAAAAAAAATCTGGACTTGATCGCCCAGTGGCAGTATTATCCGACTTGCGACTTTGCGAGTAAGGTTTCCCAGCTTGATCGAGCAGTCAATTTCGTCTTCGGTGCGGGCCGTCGGTGATCACTCGCCCTCTAGAGACTCGGATTTAGCGATCTTTCTTTCCCGCAATCCGCCTCCCCCTGCAAGCATCCCAGGTTAAAATCCGTGAGTCGATTTACGCCCATCATGATCTTTGTCCTCTGCCTTTGCCGGAGCATGGCATGGGCGCAAGCTTTTGAAGCGGATTTCACTCCGACGGATACTCCCGAGACCATCGATCTATTTCCCTCTTCGTTCGCTGGGGCCGGCGGCGTGCCGCAGGATTTCCATCTGCCGTCCAACAAAACCCTCGCCTTGGAGTTCGGATCCGGGCTGGTAGAGGTCAGAGCCGCTTATTGGGAAAAGCGCCGGGAAGGCGGCCTTCCCTTCGGCAGCCCGGAGGTTTCCGGCGCGGCCCAAGGGGGGCCGTATTTCGACCTCTTGGCGAAATCGTCGCCGTTTGACGGAATCTTGGTTGGCGAAAGCGAACTTGCTTACAGCGGCTTCGGTGTCTCCTCTTCTTTGCTGGAGCACTATCCGATCATGAGCCGGTTTGGCTTGACTGGACGATGGGGCAAGGCCGGCTACGGCGTATCGTACCGTTCTGTCGGGGCGGGATTCGTTTCGTTGGCGGGCGCCAAAGCGGAACATGATCGCGATGAAAGCCAATTATGGGGTGAATATGATTTCGGCCTGTTCCGATTGCGCGGAGCCGCCCGAGAGACGTGGGAGCAAAATTCGGCGACCCACGACCTCACGCTTACCAAAACCGCCACGACCTCCTTTCATTTGGCCAGGCCCAACTGGAGCACGTCGCTGTCATCGAGTTATTCATGGATTGGCCGCGGTGAGACGCCGCGCCACAAGACGGTTGCATTTGCCAATGGTTTGGTCCTGGCTTATCGCTTCGCGACTCCGTTTACGGTCGAGCCCAACGTAAGTTTCCGGCAGGAATGGGATCCCGCCACGGGGCGGAAAACGGACACTCCATCGGCAGGCCTGACCCTCGCCTATACGCCGTATCGCGATCTCCAGATGATCGGACGCGCTTCCTATGCCCGGGACCTGAGCGAGGATCCGCGCGGAGATGCTTCCATCATGAACAGCACCGCCGGTTTGAACTGGAAGCTGGGCAAGTCCCACTTCGGTGAACCGTCGCTCTCGATTCATCTCGAATACAAAATCGAGTCCCGTCACGCACTGGCCGACAGCCAACAGAACCGTTTCGCCGGCGCCGTTCAATTCAAGATTGCCGGATTCTGACCGCAACCCTAAGACGTGAAATGACACAGGCGTAGCCGTCACCCGGCGCGAGGCCGGCGGGTCCTTTAGAGACCCTTTCGGCTCATGGGATCGGTTGGCTTTACAATTAACCCACCATCGTTGACCTGAAGACACCGGCTTTTTATGACCTTTGACGCTTTCCACTGCGGTCCGACATCTCTGTGCCGCCCCGCACAGTTCTGTGCGTCGAAAGAGCGATTTCCCGGCGGCAGCTTAAGGGACAATAAAGCTCAGCTTTAGGAATGCAAAGGAAAGCGGGCGAATCCGAATCACGCGGGAAACGGCATGAGAGCAGGTTCTAACAACATTGCGCCGCTGGTATGGGCGTTGCTCTCATTGGAGCGGGGATGTGCTGCGCCCCGGAAAATCCTTGGCATCGAGACCCCTGTTAGGGTCGGTTGCCACGTTGGACTGGTTATGAGCGATCGCACGAAATTGATGATGGCAAGCCTGACGATTTTAATGCTGCCCTATCGGATCGACATCCCGGTAACTTGCCTTATTGTAACCGCGACCGTCTGCACCGCAATCGATATGGCTATGGAACGCAGGGGCCCGGGATTTTCATGGCTGTCATTTCTCGCCACTGCCGTCTCAACCGTTGTCCATTATCCGATTGCCAATTCCCCGCGGGGCAATCATGCAGGCCGCACAAGCAGCGATGCCCCATAGGATTCGCCCCGCTGTTGAAAGCGGCCGCTGGCCGACAGGGCCTGGACCCATCGCCCGAGCTTGGAACAACTCGTCCCGTCTTGTCTAACGAACCCCTGTCTTCTAGACATTTATGATCTCCTTAATTTTTCGTCATGGGGACGCAATTCGACCCCATAGACCTCGTATCCATTGACCCCGTTGCCTTCGGCTTGATAGAAGATCGTAATCAATTCGAACGGGAGAAGACCCATGAGCCAAGACAACGGCAACGCGCCCAAGTTTGGTGTCCGGAAAAACGTAAGGCAGGTTGGACGCACGGATGTCGCGGGGGGCGGGCAGGTGGTGGTCGAAAACGGCTATGCATTCGTCGGCCATATGGACCCGCCCCACGGCACCTCGATAATCGACGTCAAAGATCCCAAACATCCGAAAGTCGTCGCGGAGATCGAGATTCCCCAGGGGGTCCATTCCCACAAGGTGCGCGTGAGCGGCGATGTCATGCTGGTGAACCTGGAAAAATATCGAAGCAAAGAAAAACAGCCGACCGGGCTCAAAATCTACGACATTTCCATCCGGGAAAAGCCGAAAGAGATCGCCTTTTTTCAGACCGACGGCGGCGTGCATCGTTTCACCTTCGACGGCCGCTACGCTTACATTTCGGCGCATATCGAGGGATACGTCGGGCGCATCCCGATGATCCTGGACTTAAAGGATCCCGCGCGCCCCGAAGAAGTCGGGCGATGGTGGATGCCCGGCCAGTGGGTCGGCGGCGGCGAGACTCCGGCTTGGGAAGGCACGGCGCATCAATGCCACCATCCGATCCGGCGCGGCGATCGTCTCTATACCAGTTACTGGCACGGCGGCTTTGTCATTCTCGATATCACCGACATGAGCCGGCCAGAATACATCAGCGGCTACAACTGGTCGCCGGCCTACCCCTCGCCTATCCACACGACCCTGCCGATCCCGTGGAAGCTCATGAATCGCGACGTGATGGTGGTTTCCGACGAGGAGGCCGGCAAGCGTGCGCCGCTGCCCTATGCCTTTATGTGGATGGTCGATATTACCGACGAAACCCGGCCCGTGCCGATCTCGACTTTCAACACGGCGGAGGCTCATAGCATTGAGCCCGGTCACCAGTACGGAGCGCACCAGCCCGCCGAGCAGGTCTACGACAATAAAATGTTCGTCACCTGGTTCAGCGGCGGTTTGCGCGTCGTCGACATCGGCAATCCTTACTCGCCGACGGAGATCGGCTACTACGTGCCGGAGCCGGGGCGCGGGCAAAAGACGGTCAAGAGCAATGATGTTTTTCGCGCCGACAACGGCTTGATCTACTTGATCGATCGTCTGGACGGATTGGAGGTTCTCGAAAGCGAAGTGTGAGTAACCCTGCTCGTGGCGCAGCCGCGAACACGGCTCCCGACAAGGCGTGGGTCGCAGCCTGTTAATTTTTGAGGCGGATACCGATCTTCGATAGGCGTTGCTTCCACACTGCCCGTTTTTCGATGTCTTGCCAGTCCTCGATCTCGAATTTTGCGAGCTGGGATCTTTTCTCCTTCAGTTCAGTCATGAGGTCTTGAATCAGCTTATCGCGGGACTTGAGGAGATCGTTTCGCTCGCTCAACAGGGACTCCACGGCTCTTGCGTCGCCATCCGGTTCGCCGGCCGCTCCCGGGGCGACGGCCAGATGCGCGCTCGAAACCTGGCTTGCGCGAAGACGCTCTTCCTGAAGCGCGCTTTCGGCCCGCGCCTTGGCCGATTCCGTCTCTCCCAGTCGTTGAGTGATGAGCTGAATTTGATTGCGCAGCTCGGCGAGTTCCGCGCCGCTGTTTTCCAAAAGCCTGTGCTTCTCTTCCAGTTGACGTTCAACGGACTGAAGCTTGGCAACCATGCGCTTCTCCGCTTCTTCGGCGGCGGACTCCCCGGTCTCCAAAAGCGCTGTTTTTTCCCGAAGTTGCTCCTGAAACAAACGATCCGACCGCTCCCGCTGCGCACCGAGTTCGGCGAGATTCTGCGTTAGCTCCGCCACCTTAGCCATGAGCCCGTCGATCTCGGCATCGCGAGTTTCCGCGATGCGCTGTTTCTCGCGCACTTGCGCTTCCAGGGATCGGCGATCCTCCGCGAATCGGTCCGCCGCAGCCTTCAATGCCGCGTCTCTTGCCTGCAGCAGCTCCTTGCTGCGCTTGAGCTCGTGCCGTAGCGCATTCGCCTCCTGATCCTTCGAAGTGCCGAGCGCGCCGACCTGCTCGCTCAACTGGCGGGCTTTGGAAACGACGGTTTGGAGTTCCCGCTCGCGAGTCCGCAGCGTTTCCCGATGTTCGGTCAACTCGCTTTCCAGGGTCTTGACCTTTGCCGTCAAACGCTCTTCAAGCGACCTGAAAGCCCTCTCCTTCTCCTCGAGCAGCGCGCTTTTTCGTCGCGCGTCCTCTTGGAGCGCATTCATGGCCTGCTCGGTTGACGAATTCAATTCGCCGAGTTGCCTCTTGAAATCCTGCAACTCAGAGTCCCGAGCTTGGAGAAGGCTATTTTTTTCAAGCAGTTGGCGTTCAATGTCCCGTAGTTTTGCGGTCTGATTTTCCGCTAAAGTCTTGAGCGTCGCCGCCTGCGTGTCGTTGGACCGCAGCAGTTCATCCTTTTGGCTGAGCGCCTCTCGCAGCAGCCGATCCGCTTCCTCCCTGGCCGCAGCCAGTTCGGCCGCTCGTTGGTTAAGCGCCGCAACCTCCGAGCGCAGCGATGCCACTTCCGCATCCCTGCCACCGACCGACCTCTGCCGTTCCGAAAGCTGCTTTTCGAGCGTCTCGATTTTCGATTTGAGACTTTCTTCCAACAGCTTATGAGCGGAATCAGCAGCTCGCCGGTTCTCCGCCTCCTTGCTAAGCTGTCGCTGCAGCGACACTACGGTGCGTTCGCTGGCGGTTTTGATCTTGGTTGATTGCTCGGCCACGGTCGCAATTTGAGCTTTAAGCTCGGTAATTTCCCTCTCGCGGCTTATGAGCGATTCACGGCGTTCGCTAAGCTGCCCATGCAGCTCCTTGATTTCCTTACCGAGACGGTCTTGCAATGCCCGATTGGCAACCTCCTGTTGTTCACCCAGCCGCTGCGTTTTAAGAACCTCTTCGGCGAGAGATCTCTCCGTTTGCTCTTTCGCGGCGGCCATGTCGTTCGATCGTTGTGTGACCGCTTTCAACTCCGCTTTGAGGCCCTTCAATTCGTCGTCGCGCACCTGCAGCAAGAGATCTTTCTGCGCCAACTCATCGTGCAGCCCCCGAGCGGTCACATTTCGCTTTTGCTCCAATTCCTCGATGAGGGAATCTTTCGCGCGCAGCGCCTCCTGCGCCTTCAAAGAATCCTGCTGGTAGAGCTGCTCGGCGCGCTCTTTGGCCGCCGTTGACTCGCCGAGCTGCTTTTGCAATGCCCTCATTTCGGCGTCGAGGCCTCTCAAGTGCCGATCCTTTTCGCTTAATTGGGCCTCGAGAGCTTTGAATTTTTCGCTCAAACGTTTTTCTTCGCTCCTGATCGACAGTTCGTTCGCTTCGAGGACCTCGCTTTTTTGCGTCAGTTCTTGCCGCAGCAGGTCTTCCGAGCGTTTTTTTGCAGCTTCCAGATCGCCAAACCGATGGCTCAAGCTGCCCAACTCGGCCTTAAGAGCCTCCAACTCTTCGTCGCGGCTCTTCAACAGCGCGCTCTTCTCGCGCAGCTGGCTTTCCCAAATCTTGTTCTTGCCATCGAACGCCGATTGCAACTCCTTGAGCGTGGCATCCTTTTGTTGGAGGATTCGATGGGCTTCCGCAAGCTCGAGGCGGAGCGACCTCTCGGCGGGAGCTGCGGAAGATTCCGCAGCGGTCAAAGCGCCGTCGCCGGACCTGAGTTTCGTCAAGTCAGCGTCGCGGATGTTCAGGAGTCTTTCCTTCTCATCGAGCTCGACGACCAGTCTTTCGATTTTATCAATGCTGGCTTCAAGATCCCGCATGGCGGAATCCCGGGCCTGGCGTTCATGCCTGCCCTTCCATACTTCCTCTTGTAAAAGGCTCTCCGTCTCCGTTTTTGCCGCCCCGATCGTCATGAGCCTGCGCTGCAGTGATTGCAATTCGCGGTCGCGCAGCAGCTTGAACCCGATGACAAAAATGACCGCCGCGAAAGTCCCGACGCTGGCGAACAAAATAGTGTTGGGCGGGAGTGCGTCAAGGAAGTTGCGCACCGGCGAGGCGATGCCTTGCTTCAGGGTATCGGCCAATAGCCAACGTAAGTAATTCGCTTCGAGTTCATTATCCCGGAAATGGAGGAAAACGATCGTCCCCAAAATGACGCTCGCCAGGATCAGCAGGATTAATAACTTTTCTCGCGTCCGCATAGGGCGTAGGCCTCGCTCAGCTCCAGCCTGTCTTCAACGTCCGTGAACCGCCGCATTTTACGCTAACCGGCACGGATTGCCAAAGCCTTTTCGCCGCTATGGCACCCTGTCCGCCGGTAATCGACAATCGACCGCCAAAATACTCCAATTGACGACAATCATTCAATGAGAATGAGCGCGGAAAGCCGCGCTTCTTATCGGCGGCCGAAACCCTCATCGCGCCGACGGCACGGGCTTCAGCCGGCTGGACTCCGTTTGCGCGCCGCCCGCCGGCCGCGCGCTGTCCTACGGCTTGGTTTTCAACCGTTGATCATTCTCTTCAATAAATTTCTTGATCTCCTCCACTTGGTCGAGCAATCGGAGCCATTGCTCCTTGTAGAGGGTCACGGGAAATCGGCCCAGCCCGTAAACCGACAGGCCGCCTTTCTCGCTGACCTTAAGCCGCAGGACTCCGGGCTTGCGCTGCTCCGCTTGCTCGCGCAACGATCGGTTTTCCTCTTCGAGGCGCGCCAATTTCTTTTCCAGTGTTTCTTCCGCCATACAACCTCCGAAACGAGATTTTTCGCCGGACGATCAATTCTTATCGCAAACTCTGGCGCAAGGCGAGACGGACGGCGGGCTCGCGCGCGCTTGAAGCGGGCGCCGATCTCGGATTATATGAACCCAATCAGCAACATTTCACGACCGGCACCCGGTCGTACACATAGGGGAGGATAGCCGCATGAACGCTAAACTCGGCACTCGAATCATCGACGGCGACGGCCACATCATGGAGGACAACGCCGGAATCATCGCGCATATGGAAGGCGCTTATCGCGAGATCGCCGGGCGCAAAGGCATTTGTTTTCCGCCCCTGGATCACCTCCACTCGGGGCGCGCCGTGGAGACACCGCCGCAACGGGACCAGCGCGCGCCGGTAGGACCCCGGGGCTGGCTTGAGTTTCTCGACGATGTCGGCATCGAGTGGACCGTAATGTACCCGACCCAGGCGCTCTCCTACGGCAAAATCGTCAGCCGCGATTACGCGGTGGCGGTTTGCCGGGCCTACAACGACTGGGTGGCCGAGACTTATCTAAAGTTCAACCCGCGCTTCAAAGCCATGGCGATCATTCCGATGCAAGACCCGGAGGAAGCGGCCAAAGAGCTGCGCCGGGCGGTTACTGAACTCGGCATGCTGGGGGCGATGATGCCATCCAATGGCCTCGCTCAGCCCTTGGGCGCAAAGCAGTTTTGGCCGGTTTATGCCGAGGCCGACCGCCTCGGCTGTTGCCTCGCCGTGCACGGCGGCGCCCACGACCGCTTCGGCATGGACCATATGAACATGTACGTGCCGGTGCATGCCCTCGGACACCCCTGGGGCTTGACCATCAACTGCGCCGATATTCTTTACAACGGCATCTTCGAACGTTTTCCCCGAGTGCGCATCGCCTTTTTGGAGGGCGGCGTGGCATGGCTGCTGCTCCTTCTCGAAAGGCTGCACGCCTCCCACGAGACTCATTTCCAGTACATCCCGGAAGGCGAGTTCGGCGTGCGCGAGGAAGAAGATCCGGCGAAGCGGATGAAGCAACTCATCCGGGACGGCCGCCTCTATCTCGGCATCGAGACCGAAGAGCTAACCATGCCTTTTGCGATCAAGACCGTCGGCAACAAGCCTTTCCTCTACTCCTCGGATTTTCCGCATGAAGTGACCAATGAAAGCTGCAAGCACGACATCGGCGAGCTGATGGAAAGCGGCGAGATCGGCGAAGACGATAAGGCCGGCATGCTCTGGCGCAACTCGGAGACCTTTTACAAGCTGCCGCTGTAAGAAGAGCAGAAGAAGAGTTCAAAGCGTTCAAGCCGTTCAAATTGTTCAAGCCGTCGGACTCGATGGCTCGCTACTAACAAAGGATTCACGATGGACACCTGCCGCGCCGCTGTCATCACCGAGCACAACAAACCGCTCACTATCCAGCAAGTACCGATCCCAGAGCTCGATCCGGGATCCCTGCTTATAAAAATCACCGCCTCGACGCTCTGCGGCACCGACGTGCACCGCTGGCACGGCCCGCTCAGCGAAGGCGATTCGCTGCCGATCATCACCGGCCACGAACCATGCGGCACCGTCGAAGATATCGCCGGCGAGCGCACCGATATCCTTGGCAACCCGGTCAAGCGCGGCGACAGAATCGTCTGGAGTTACGTCGCCTGCGGCTCTTGCTATTATTGCGCGGTGGCGCTGCAGCCCTGCATCTGCCCCGGTCGCGCCTCCTGGGGCCACAACCGCAGCGACCAGCACCCCTATCTCCTCGGCAGTTGCGCCGAATACATGTACGTCCCGAAAGAATGCCTGATCATCAAGGTACCTGAGGAAGTGACCTCGGCTTCGGCGGCCGCGTCAGCCTGCGCTTATCGTACCGTCATGCACGGCTTCGACCGGCTGGGAGCGATCAAGAGCCACGAGACTGTCGTCATTCAGGGCAGCGGTCCGCTCGGCAACTTCGCCACCGCGGTGGCCAAGGACCATGGCGCCAAAAAAGTGCTGGTCATCGGCGCTCCCGCCAATCGGTTGGAAGTGACCAAACGCATGGGCGCGGACGCGGTGCTCAACCTCGAAGAGGTAACCGATGAGAAACAGCGCCGCCAGTGGGTCAAAGACCACACCGACGGGCGCGGCGCGGACGTGGTTATTCAAGTCGCCAACAACTTGGCGGTGCCCGAAGGCCTAGCGCTGCTCCGCGGTGGCGGCCGCTACTTGAACATCGGCGCCGGCGGCAAAGCGAATATCGCGGTGGAAAAAATTCCACAAGAAATGCTTTTCATCACTGTGCGCTCCGCCGAGCCGCGCCACTGGTTGCAAGCCATCGACTTCCTCGCGTCGCGCAAAAAAACCTTTCCGTTCGAGGAGATGATCAGCAAGAGTTACACGCTCGACCAGATCAACGACGCGATGCAAGCGATGGCGAGCTATTCGGTGGTGAAAGCGGTTATTAATTTGAGCTGAGCCAACGGCTCACCGGCCGCAGCGCGCGCCCGCAGACCCAAGGAGGATCTCGATGAACTATCAGCTGGAGCATATCGCCATTTACACCAGGGACATTGCCGAATCGATCAAGTTCTACGAAAAGTTCTTCGGCGGGCATCCGACGCCGATCAGGAAGGGCAGCGCCGGTTACGGCTTTTGTTTTGTCAGGATCGCCGGCGCGCCGTCGATCCAACTGATGGAGTCGGCCGGCCAGGCCGGCGTGCACCACTACGGCTACGTCACCGACGACATCGACCAGGCGGCTAGGGAGTTTAGAGAAAAAGGCGCCGAGATCCTGCGCGAAAACCGCGACGCGTCGGGTAAACTCACCACCATCTTCGTCAAAGATCCCAACGGGCTGGAACTGGAAATTAGAAGCCCGCGCTAAACGGTTTGAACTCCTTGAACGTTATGAACGGCTTGAGCCTGGCTCTCGGTCCGCGACCGATTCAATCCAACTGCGCCCATTCGTGGAACTCTTCGAGGCCCAATATCTTCAGAGTGTCGACGTAGGGCCGGCCGGTACGTTCGTGCCGGCCGGACAATTGGTAATAATTGCGCACCATTTCCGGCAGCCAGTTGGCGATGGTGAAGCCTTTGTATTTCCCATCGGGGACGGGATCGAGAAAGCGCTGTCCCACCTGCTGCCAGTCATGATCGGCGATCCAGCCGCGCTGGGTCGCGAAAATACTTTGCAGGATCGCGCTGCGGTGCCCCGCCGCCATCGCCTCGTCCATGGTGAAATTCCAACCCGTAGTGGCGTTGAACGAATCGACGACGCTCTTTAGGCCGTCCGGCTTCAAATGCATCTGCGCGAACCAGCAGCCGCCCATCAGGCCGACAAACTGGCGGTACTGCTCGGCGATGACGTTTGACTGCGGCCATCCTTTGGGATCATCTCGATCCAAAGGCCCCCATTTCTCGCGGTACTTGAGATCCGGCGGCGGGTTGGCCGCGCCGCCGCCCTGCGGCTTCATGCCGCCGCTGGCGACGATCTCGCGCAGCATGTTGCTGAAGTGCGGCCGCCAGTCGTGCATGGCCGGCACGCCCCGTTTGGTGTGCACTACCCATTTGACCGCGTCGCCGCCGATCGCTTCGGCGACTTCGAGCGGCCCGTCGGCGATCAAGTTGCCCCACTTGCCCTCGCGCCGGGCCGTCATTTCCAATAATTTATCGATCGCCGCGACATTGCCCCATTCCAGGCGCAAGCCGTCGCAATCGGCCTCGGTCACCAGCCCCTTTTGGTAGGCCTCGAACAAAACTCCGGCGCCGAAAGCGAAGTGGCCGCATTCGATGCCGAGATCATTGATGCGCTCGGCGAGATAAAGCGTCGCGTTGCCTTTGACACCGAGGTTCCAAAATGTGTCGAGCCATTCGGCGCCGGCGTTGAAGTGGCCCACGTGACCCTTGAAGTCGCCCTCGCCGATCTCCACGTCCCAGGGGCAGAGGCGCGCGCACTGAAAGCAGGGCCGCTGGGTAACCCGATTCTGATCGAAGCCGCGGTTGTGGTCGGCGATCAAGCTGCTCTGCATGTTGTTATTGGGCAGCGCTTCCAGATGGCGGGCGTGGCCGACGGTGTAGCGATCGGCCACGGAATACTGCTGCAGCGTTCGGCGCCATCTGAGGCCGGCTTCGATCAACGCCGCCTTGTCGTGGAGCGGCGGCCGCCGGGTGCCGTGGACGACGATGGCTTTGAGCTTTTTTGAGCCGAAAATCGCGCCGCCACTGTGGGATGCCGAATGATTGTAGTCGTTGCACAGCATCGCGGCGTGGACCAAGTGCTCGCCCGCCGGGCCGATGCCCATGACTTTCGCGTCTTTGATGCCGACCTCGGCGCGCAGAAGATCCTCGGTATCGCGCGCCCCCTTGCCCCAATACTTGCCTGCGTCGCGCAGTTCCGGCCGGCCGTCGTTAATGAAGAGATAAGTCGGTTTGCTCGCGGCGCCTTCGAGAATGACGCCGTCGTAGCCGGCTTGCTTGAGATAAGCCGCCCAATACCCGCTCGCCGCGCCGCGGCCGAGAGAATAGTTGGTCATGGGACTCAGAAAGACCGCGCACACTTTAGTCCCGCCGGGCGTGAGTCCGGTGCCCGTCAGCGGCCCGGTCATCATCACCATCTTGCTTCTCGGTTCGTAGGGCTTTGCGTCAAGCGGCAGTTCGCGCATGAGCATGTAAAGCGCCAGCGCCTGCCCGCCGATAAATTTTCTCAGCACCGGCTCCTCGGGCAGATTTTCGTCTTTCATCGAGCCGCTGGTCAGATCCACCCGCAGGATCTTGCCCATATAACCGCCGGGAAGGGCGGTTTTGCGCTGCGATGGAAAAAGGTCAGATGAGTTAGCCATAGAGTTCCTCGACGTTACTTAAGATAAAGGCGAAAGGATAAGGGATGAAGGTAAAACAACTTCATCCTTCATCCTTCATCCTTTTTTCTCGAACGCTTCCTTCACGAATAAACTTTCCAGCGGCAATTCGCTTTTCACCAGGCCCTGCTCGATCTGGTAGCGGTTCAGCGCCCGGATGCTTTTTTTCGCCGTCTCGGTCAGCACGCAGGCGTACGGATCATAGCCCAGCACGGCGCGCTCTTTGGCGTAGCCTTCGGCCTGCGCCGGTGTCAAATACTTTACCGCCAGCTTGTTGGCTTCGTCGAAGGCCTCGATCAACTTCGTTGCAAGGTCGGGGTATCTCTCCGCCGTTTCTTCCTTGATCGTTACGATATGAATGATCGGATAGATTTCCGTCCGTCGGACATAGCGAAGGATTTCGTCGGTGTCTTCGAACAACGGTTTCACCCCCGGGAACTTTCCCATCACGCCCGGCAGCACGCCGCCGCCGAACAGGGCCGGGTAGCCGGAATCGCCGGCCACCAGGGCCGCGGCGAGCTTGCCTTCGCTGACGAGTTTCGCCAGGTACGGCTTCTCCTGGCCGAAGGGCGGCGGCGGATCGAGCCGTTCGACCTTCACCGGCAGCTCGTTGGCGATGTAAACTTCTTGGCCTGATACGAACCAGCTCACATCGGTGGTATTGATGTCATATTCGTCCAGCAGAAAGCCGCGCGCCCAGGACACCGCCGTAGCGCCGTAGCGAAAGGCGCCGATCTGCTTGCCCTTGAGATCGCTCGGATGTTTTATTTTCCCATCGCAAACGAAAATATTCCTCTGCCGCGGCCCGCGCTGAAAAAACACCGGCAAGGCGAGAAAGCGCTTGCCCTTCTCCTTCGCGCGCATCAGCGTCGCCGTAGACATCTCCGCGACATCGAACTCGCCCTGCACGAAGCGGTAATGCATCTCGCCCGCCGTATACTTGTCGCCGACATACTCGAAATCGTAGCCGTCGAGCTGAATCGAGCCGTCGATCAACGCTTTGTTGCGCGCGTTGGGGTTGGTGCTGAAGGTGATTTTCGGTTTAGCTGCCATGCGCGTCCTCGCAATTCTCCGACGGTGCTGCCCGCTGCAAGGGGCGGGTTTGAAACCCGCCCCTTGTACGAACAGACACCTCCTGTGGGCGTTATCGATCATGTCGCCAGATGCGTCCGCAAAAACTCCAATCCCCGCTGCCACGACGCCCGGTCGGACTCGGCGACGTATCTATCCGCGTGGTGCCGGTCCATGAAGGCATGGCCGGTGTCCTTGTAACTGAAAAACTCGTGAGGCTTGCCATACTTTGTCAGCTCGGCGTCAAGCTTCGCCATGTCTTCCAAGGAGGGGTTCTGATCGCTCTCGCCGAAGTGGCCCTGAATCGGACAGCCGATCTCGGCCGTGCGCTCGAACGGCGTCGGCCCTTCACCCCATTTGCGAAAGCAACTGCCGCCATACCAGGTGATCGCCGCCGTGAAATCCTTGCCGGCGGCGGCCATCAAATAGGCCACGCGCCCGCCCATGCAAAAACCGATGATCGCCATGCGCCGGCCGTCGACCGCTTTGTTTGCTTTGAGGTAGTTCACCGTCGCGCCGATGTCCTTGATGATGTTCACGTCGCGCACTCGGCCGCGCCGCGTCGGCCCGTCGTCTTTACAGTCGGGCCCGTCGCGATGATAGAGGTCCGGGGACACCGCGAAGTAACCCGCCTCCGCCGTGCGTTCGGTCATCTCCTCGGTGAAGCGATCGACGCCGTTTTGATGCTGAATCACGATGACCGCCGGCAGCGGCCGATCGCTCTCCGGCCGGGCGATGAACAGAGTCATCTTGCTGTCCTCGACGATAATTTGCTCACGTTGCGTCTGCATAGTTATTTCCTACCTCCCGGCAATAACTCAGTTAGAAAAAGATCTTTCACTGCGTTCGAGATGACAAATCGCCCTTTAATTGTCATTCCGAGCGGAGCGAGGAATCTTTCTCGGTGCTAAGACTCAGGGCCTATCGAGCATGAACCATCACCCTTAACTTTCTTGCGTTTCGATCAACGTCTTGAACGATTTGAACGACTTGAACGTTTTGAACCCCGAACAATCTTATATCTTTCGTTGCGCAAAACTCATCTCCTCCACCAGCGTCGGCAGATACGCCGCGACCACCGCCGGCGTCCCTTTGCGCACCTGCTCCAGCCCGCGCTTGAGCGCGGGAGCAACCTCTTCGGGTTCGCGCACGGTTTCGCCGAAACAGTTTGCCGACTCCGCCAGCTTGGCAAAGTCCGGCGGCGGATCGAAGATGCCTCCTTCGTAGTTTTCCGTGCGCACGGCGACGCCGGTGGGGTAGGTCCGTTTAAGGCCGTTGGTCCCCGTCGTGTAGGAACGGTTGACAAAAACCACCGTCAAAAACGGCGCCTTGTAATGCTCCGCCGACCACAGCGCCGGCATGGGCGTACCGAACATGAAATAACCGTCGCCGGTCGCGAGCACCACATCGCGGTCGGGCGCGGCCAATTTAGCGCCGAACGCGGCCCCTGCGCCCCAACCGCCAGATGAGCCGCCGCTGGCGAAGTAGGTTCCGGCCTGCGATCGATTGTGATGGGCGCAGACGTAGTCGGAATTGCTGATGGCGTCGTCGAGCAGGATCGCTTCCGGTTCGAGAACCTTGCCCAACTGATAACCGACCCAGCGCGGATGCATCGGCCGGCGCCGCCCCGACTCCTCTCCCAATCGTTCGTATTCGGCTGCCATCTCGTGCTTGCGCGCTTCGAGGCGTTCGCGCCGCGCCGCAATGCGGCTCATGTCGCTCTTTGACAAGAGCGCTGTCGCCGCGTCGCAGATCGCCCGCGCCGCGGAAGCCACGCTCACCGGCAGCCAGAGGTCTGCCTGAAACTCCATGGTTTTGTAGTTGGACAATACCGGGTCGTTATCGACCCAGATAGTTTTGCTGCCGGGCTTGGGCGCCGCCGCCGGCGTGATGTACGGCACGAGCGGTTCGAGCATGAGCAGAACGTCGGCATCTTTGGGCTCCGGCCCTGTGCCGTAGAGCGCGTGCGTGGTTGGGAAATTCAGCCGATCCAGGCGGTCCATATCGAGCACCGGCAGCGCGAGCAATTCCGCCAGGCGTACGACTTCCGCGACTGCTTCTGGATTGCGCCCCGACGTGGCGCAATAAATACCGGGATTGCGCGCTTCGATGAGCCACTGGGCGGCGCGCTTTGCATCGGCGGGATCGGGCCATGCGGAGCGCGCCAGGCCCAACTCATCGCGCGTCGGAAAGTAAGTCTTCCCGGGAAGTTTCAGCATCGCGGTCTCGCGCGGCACCGTGAGATAGGCCGGACCCTTGGGTTCGCTCATGGCAATCTGCAGAAGCCGGCTGATCATCAATCCCGGATTGTCCTGATGCTCCAGACGATGATCGACCTTGGTGTATTGGCGCAAAATGGCACCCTGGTCGCGCGGCTCCTGCACCCACTGGACGGGGCTGTTGCGCGCGCCGGTCATGGAGCCGGGATAGGCGCGCGGCCCGGTGCCCGCGGTGATCAGCACCGGATAGTTGCCGCGCCACGCGCTGTGAATGGCGCCGCCGTAGTTAAGCGTGCCAACGTCCACGTGCACCGCGGTGGCCGCCGGCTGGTTGCGAACCATCGCCGTGCCCAACGCGGCGTTAAGCGCCACCGCTTCGTGCGTCACAGTTATGAGCTTCGGCGCCGGCCAGCCTCTTTCATTGGCTCTGGCGATGCTCTCCTGCCAGAAAGCGATCTCCGAGCCGGAAACAAAAAACAAGTGGTCGATGCCGCCGAGCTTCATCGACTGCACCAGCGCGTCCGACCATTCCTCTCCCGGATACTCCTGCCAGCGGGCGTCATGTGAAATTGCGTCAGCCATGATTGGAATCTCCCATAGAATGAACAAATGACAGAATCTACCACGAAGCGCCCAGCGCGGCACAAAGGGTTCGGAAATCGTTGCTGGCAAAAACCTCTTACCTTTGTGCTCTTCGCGGCCTTCGTGGTGAAATGTCTGTTTCGCCCTCACATAAAATGCTTGCTTTTAATCCACCGCCGTAACTCCACCACTCCCGCTACGACAATGGATTCTTGCAAATCACATTGAGCAGCGCTTGGCGCCCTTCTTCTTTAACGACCCTCAACGCCTTCCCCAGTGCGTCGGGCAGTTCGCCCGGTTCTTCCACGCGCACCGCATACGCTCCGCAGGCCTGCGCCGTCAGGCCAAAGTTGGGCGACGGGCTCAGATCCGTGCCGGGAAAATTCCGCGTGCGCGCCGCCGTGCCGTCGGGGTAGAGCCCGCGCGCCGCGTTCAAGCTCGCGTTCCACACCTGGTTGTTGTAAATCACCGTCAAAAACGGAATGCGATACTTTTGCGCCGTAAAGTGGCAGGCGGTGGGCGCAGAGAACATGTAAGAGCCGTCGCCTTCGGCGGCGATCACCGTCGCCTCAGGAGCGCCGAGCTTCATGCCGATGGCCGCTCCCAAGCCCCATCCCAAATGGCCCGCCAGGGGCGTGTTGAACATCGATCCGGGCCGGTTGAGATGAATCGACTCGGCGAGCTTGGAAGTGATCGTCTCGTTGGCGACGATCGTCCTGTCGTCCATGGCGTCGCCGATGCACTTGGACAGCCACGCGGGATTGATCGGCTTCTGGTTTTTCACCGCTTCGACGCTCGCGTCCATCTCGCGGATCATCTCGTTGTGCTCGGCTTCGGTTTTCTTCCGCCGCTCTTCAATCTTGTTCTTCGCTCCGGCGCCCGTCGCCAACTTCGCTCTGATGAGCGAAGTCAAAACCGGCAGCGACACATCCGAGCAGCCGGCGATCGGCAAATCCGACGGGAAGCCCCAGCCGGGAATCGCCGTGAACATCGGATCGCGCTCCAGATGGATAATTTTTACCCCGTCGCGCAGCACGTTGCGGTTGGGCGGCTCCCAGGGCACGTCGGTGTCGATGAAGAAAAGCACGTCGGCCTGGCGCACGTACTTGGTCACCTGGGTGCCGAGATTAAGCGGATGATCGGTCGGGAAGTTGACATAACTCAGTTGCTGCACGACCGGGATGGCGAGCAGTTCGGCCAACTCGACGAGGTAACCCACCGCCTCGGGATTGCGGCCCAGATATTTCGTGACGATCAAAGGATAGTCCGATGCGATCAGCCACTCGGCGGCTTTTTCCAGCGACGCCTGGTCCGCCTGCATTTTGCTAGCCGGCGCCAAAGATTCGGGCGACAGCAACTGGGTCGACTCCATCACCTCGAACAACCATTCGCGCGGCAGGGTCAGGTAAACCGGCCCGCGCGGCTCGCTCATGGCGATTTTGTACGCCCGCGATACCACGGCGGCAAGATTCTGATTGGTCCGCACCTCGTAGTCCCACTTCACGAACTCGCGCACGACATTGCCCTGATCGCGCGACTCCTGGCGCCAGTGAATGTTTTGGCTCTTCCCGCCGTTGATCTCACCCTCGGTGATCGGCGTGCGTCCCGCCACGAGAAACAGCGGCACATTGCACGATGCCGCGTTGATCACCCCGCCGAGCGCGTTGGCGGTTCCGGGGAGCGTGTGCACCAAAACCATCTGCGGCTTTTGCGTGACATTGTAGTAGCCATGGGCCATCGACACCGCCGCCTGCTCGTGCGGCACGACGATCGGCTGGATGTCGCGCGGATCTTCTTTGGCGGTCCTCGCCATCGCCTCGATCAGCGGCCCATGGTCGGTGCCGGTGTTGGCAAACATGTAGCGCACCGAACCGAGCGCTTTCATCTGCTCCAGGAAAGCCTCGGCGCCGCTCGAAACCGGAATGGTCTTCAGCAATTTTTCCGCCATTGTCGATTCCTTTCTCTACGGTTGGAAGACCGCGAGCCCTGGCGGGCCGGCCCAACTCTGTCAAGAACCTGAAAATATTTCAACCCAAAACTGCGCTGCTCACGGCCGCGACTTTTTTATTTTCGAATGGACCTCGGCTCTCCCACCTCTTCCCCCTTGACGGGGGAAGATTGAGATGGGGGTGCTCGATTTTCCGCCTCGCAGCCGGCGTTGACATTGCTTCACCCCTGCCGCAATGATGACCGCTGCGGATCATTCCATGCACGGCGCGCGACGTGGCGGAACAAACCGATTCTTCGACGAAACCCTGGCTTAAAGATTTCACGCTTACCTGGATCAGCCGCTTCAGCGTGTTTCTCGCGCACCATGTCAGCCGGCCGCTGATTCCGCTCTATCTGATCACCTTCGGAGCGTCATCAACGGTCATCGGCGCGGTCATGGCCGTTTTTACTCTGACCGCCACGGTGATGCGCGTGCCCATCGGCATGTTTATCGACCGCATCGGCCGCAGGCCGTTTCTGCTCTACGGCGTCGGGTTTTTCGCCGCCGGCAACTTCGGTTACCTGTGGGCACCGTCGATTGCGTTCATGATTCCTTGCCGATTGCTCCATGGCCTCGGCTGGTCGGGCTGCACGACGGCGGTGACCACCATCGCCGCCGACATCGTGCCGCAGTCCCGCCGCGGCGAGATGATGGGCTACGCAGGGATGGCAAGCAGCCTGGCCGGCGCTCTGGGACCGATTATCGGCTTCGCGCTGTTTCACCGCTTCGACTATCCGGGTGTTTTTCTCGGCGCCGGCGCTTTGCTCTTGCTCGCCTTCGGCGCGGCGCTGCCGTTGGCCGAACCCTTGCGCGTTCGATCGACCCGCCCGAAATCAGAACGTTGGTACCAAACTGTCGCCGTCAAGGAAACCCTCCATCCGGCCGTCGCCGTGGCGTTTCTCTCCTTCGGCCACGGCGGCATCCTGACATTCCTGCCGATCCACGCGCTGAAGCTCGATCTCGCCAATCCCGGCATCTGGTTCGCTGTCTATGCCGTCTGTATTCTCCTGAGCCGACCCGTCGCCGGTCCGATTTCGGATCGCGTCAGCCGGCGCGCTGTCATTCTGCCGGGCTTGATATTGAATATCGCCGGCATCCTGCTGTTGGCGATGGCGACTTCGCCCGCCTGGCTCATGGCCGCGGCGATCATCGGCGGCTTCGGCACCGGCGCCGCCCAGCCCGCGCTCATGACCCTCGCGGTCGACCAAAGCGCCGCCGAGCGCCGCGGCCAGTCCCTCGCCCAGTTCCAATTGTTTTACGATCTCGGCATTGGTATGGGTTCTCTGAGCCTCGGCGCCTTGTTGGATCTGGTCGATCAGAATTTTTCGATCATGTATCTGACTACCGCCGTCGTCGCCCTGATCGGCCTCTGGCTCAACTGGAAACAACGATGAACCGAGCGCGGCCGCGCGAAACGAAGACACTTCACCACGAAGGACCCAGCGCGGCAGAGCCGCAACCAAGTCTCGGAAAATCTCTCGCAAAGACGCAGAGTGCGCAAAGTTCGGAGATAAAGAATGAAAGTCTTTTGTCAAAGGCTTTGTCCTTTACTTATCACCTTGGCGCCTTTGCGACTTGGCGAGAGGAAATTCCGGTTCCGAGTGCTTTCAAATTCCAATCATTTGCGCGAGCCGCGCAAATTCCAAAACATAGCAGTACGAAGAGCACGAAGTTCCCCCACCTTCATCCTCCCCCGCACGCGGGGGAGGAAAGAGGAGGGGGCGATCCTTCGTAACCTTCGCCCTCTTCGTGGTGAGCTCGAATGCTCCGTGCATCTTATAGGAAAGTGAGATGACACCATGCTCATCGATGCCCATGTTCATCTAGACAAATACGGCGACCTACTCGACGCGGCGCTAAAAGAAATCGAAACGGAGGAGATCTTTACCGTCGCCACGGCGATGGACGTGCCGTCGTATCTGGAGTTGCAAGAGATCGGCAAACGGTCAGACCTTGTTTTGCCGACCTTTGGCATCCATCCGCGGCGCGCGGCGGAATACGGCAATCGATTAAGTGAAATCGGCCGCTACATCGAAACAAGTCCCGCCATCGGCGAGATCGGCCTGGACTTTCACTGGGTCAAAGACACGTCCACCTATCCGGCGCAAAGAAAAGTGCTTGAATATTTCATCGCCGCCGCCGCCGAACAAAACAAATTCGTCAACCTGCACACCAAAGCCGGCGAAAAAGAGATTCTCGACTTGCTCGAAAAACACGACCTCAAGCGCGCCATCATCCACTGGTACTCCGGACCGATGGATATCCTGCGCGCCATGATCCAGTACGGCTGCTACTTCACCATCGGCGTCGAAGTGCTCTATTCGGATTACATCAAGGAAATTGCCATGGCCGTCCCGGATCACCTGCTCCTGACCGAAACCGACAATCCTGGTGCGCTCCGATGGTTAAAGAAGAACGACGAGGTCGGCATGCCGACGGCGATAAAGACCGTCGTCGACGCGCTGGCCGAGCTGCGGCAAAGCCCGGCCGGGAGTATCGAGCAACTGGTTCAAGCCAATTTTTTGCGGCTCGTCGCAGACGATCCTTGGCTCCAAGATGCGAGCGTATTTGCCAAACGAAATTGCTAGACACCGAAGGCGCGACTCAGGTCCTCAATGACCACGAACGACGGAAAACTTGAACGGCCGGATTTTTTGAATCGCGGCAAAGTCCCGGTCGTTTTGCGTGACGACGACCGCGCCGATAGACCGGGCCGATAGCGCAATCAATACGTCGTTCGCCAAGCCGTGAGCGCTGGCCAGCGTGTAGCCCAAAGCGTCCTGAAGCTTCCGCAGCAGTTCGCCGGCCTCTTGGTACATCGAAACGGTTGGGGCAATGATCCGGCCGACTTTGCCAAACGCCATGCCTATTTCGCGCACGAGCCTGCGGTCCCGCGCCGAAAAAGCTCCCGCTGCCAGTTCCATCATCACGATAGCGCTAAGATGCTTGACGGCATCCCTTTGAAAAATAACCGCTTCGTACTTGAGCACCAGCTTGTAGGCGAACGGCACTTGCGGCCGGTTATTCGGGCGCCGAACGCGCGAAACGGCGGCGCTAGTGCGTATGCTTCGTTGTGCCATTGCTAGGACTTTACAGATTGAGGGGTTGCCGCCGGGTCACCTGATTCGTCCGTGAAAAATGCGACATATTCGTCAAAGCGAAAGCGCCTGTGGCGCGCCTGTCCCGTCATTTCCCCCACGACGCCTTGCTCGGTTAAGCGTTGCACGAGCTGATTTGCCGCGGGATAACTTGTACCTGTAAGTTTTTTGACTTCGCTGACGCTGACGATGGGCCGCTGAAAGAGATGTTCCAAAACTTTTAGCCCGCGCGCGCAGGTTTTCGCGCAGTTCGAGAATCCGTTTGGCGGTTTCGGTCGCT